>NZ_JBFBAA010000005.1:210174-406061 GCF_040682035.1 Actinoplanes sp. NPDC051470 | reverse complement strand
GGTCTCATTCCGAACCCGGAAGCTAAGCCTGCCAGCGCCGATGGTACTGCACTCGGGAGGGTGTGGGAGAGTAGGACGCCGCCGGACTAAACGTTTGTCGAGGCCCCGCCATTACTGGCGGGGCCTCGACTTGTTTCCGGGGTTAACTCGTTACTGCCCCCTGAAAATTGCTTGGCCCACCCGCGGGTAAGAACCGCGCGGGTGGGCTATTCGCGTTTCTGGGCCACGTTCAGAGCGACGTCAGGAACTGTTTCGGGCTGAGCGCCTTGGCGGTGATGCGGGTGTCGCCGAGCCAGCCGTAGAAGCCCTGGCCGTACTTGAGGTCGAAGGATGTGGCGCCGATCGTGAAGGGCCGGCCCAGCGTGGCGATGCCGCAGGCGAGCTGGCCGGGATTGCGGACGATCGGGGCGCCGTCGACGTACACGATCGAGTGACGGCTGTCGTTGACGACGGCCACGTGGATCCACTTGCCCATCGGGAGGGCGTGGCTCCACGAGGTCGGTGACGCGTCCGTTGTCCCGGGGTAGACGACGTACTGCAGGAAGCGTTCCGACGACAAGTTCAGGCTGCACGTGCACTCGAGGCGCGACCAGCCGTTGGTCTTTCCGGCGTCGCCGTTGCGGCCCTCGAAGCTCCAGATGCCCATGAACGCGTGGTCGCCGGTGAACGGGTCGGGCAGCTTCAGGAACGTCTCGATGGTGTAGCCGTCGAGGAACTTCATGCTGTTCAGCGGGGCGTTGGCGCCGGTCTGCAGGATGGCGCCGCGGTCGGGGTTCTTGCCGCCGTCGAAGCGCAGGCTCGAGTGGGCCGGTGCGTTCTCGTGGTGGTCGGTGGTGAGCTCCAGGATCTCCGGACCGCTGTTGGCGAGCCGGCGTACCGAAAGATCGTTGCCCTTGCCGGTCTGGTCGCGCACCGCGGCGCCGTCGCCGACCGACTGGCCGGCCGTGTCGAACCGCCAGTAGGCGACCGTCGGCCGGCTGATCACCGTGCTGGCCGGGCGTGGGGCGGGCAGGGCCGGCGGGTCGAAGCCGGCGAACCGCGAGCGGAAGTCGACGGCCAGGCTGAATCGGTCGTGGGGGCCGGTCAGCTGGCTGACCTCGGCCTGCAGCGGAGAGGACGACTTGCGGGACAGGAACCACGGGGAGAACGTCTCGACGTCGATCACGTTGCGGGCGAGATCGAACGTGTAGAGCCGGATCATCGCCGCGCCGCCGTAGTAGCGGTCCTGGTAGTTGGTGATGTGGACGTGGACGTCGTGCCCAGCGGCATTCGGCAGGACGGTGCGGGCGGGCGGCCAGTGGTGCCCGTTCAGGGTGAGGAAGATCTGGTCGTGGCCGGCGATCAGGCCGTCCCACAGGCGCTGACCACGAACGGACAGCGCGGCTTGGCCGGCGTAGTCGGGGAAGGCCAGGTCGTGGGTGGTGACGATGACGGGCGTGCGGGGATGTGCCGCGATCATGGCGCGGGCCCAGGCCAGCCCGGCGTCCGAGATCTGCCAGTCGAGCGCGAGGACCATCCACTGGCGCCCGCCACCGGTGAACAGGTGGGCGCTGTTGTAGCCGCCGGGTGAAGCGCCGAGGAAGGTGGGCCGGCCGGCGAACCGGTGCGGTCCGAACGCCTGCAGGTACGGGCTGTCGCCGCGTTCGTCGGTGGTGCCGCCGTTGATGTCGTGATTGCCGGCCAGCACGCTGTACGGCAATTTTCCGTCGATCTGCTCGAACGTCTTGGACGCCAGCGCGATCTCGGCCGCGGTGCCGTGCTCGGTGACGTCGCCCAGGTGGGTCAGGAACACGGCCGCGCGTTCCTGGACCAGGTAGCGGAACGTCTCGCGCAACGGCGCCGGGTCGGCGCTGTCCGCGTCGAACAGATACTGCGTGTCCGGCAGCACGGCGATCGCGAAGCGGTCGGGGCTCTTGCCCGCCGGCGCGGCTTGCGCCTGAGCCGGTGTCGAGGCAGATCCGAGAAGCAGGGGTACGACCGGAGCAGCCGCAGCCGTCCGGAGAAGATTTCGTCGATCCACGCGCATCACTCTCTCGGTCGTCCACCACCGCTTGACGGCCTGTGGGCAAACAACCGGCGAAAACCGATCATGTTGCCCAGCGTTCGGCTTGATGTCATCAACTCACGAGTCGTGTGGTCAATGCCTCCGATCATCCTCTGCACTATGCGAGTCGCCTTGGTCACGGAGTCTTTCCTACCGCTGGTGAACGGCGTCGCCAACTCGGTCGTCCGGACCGCCGAACATCTGCTGCGTCGCGGCCACCAGCCGATCGTCATCGCGCCGCAGCCCACCGACCGTCGGGTTCCGTTCGACCTCCCGTACCCGGTGTACCGGATCTCCTCGGTGCCGATGCCTGGCTACCCGGAGATCCGTCTCGGTCTGCCGACACCGACGATGACCGCGGCCATGCGCGCCCACCGCACCGACGTGGTCCACCTGGCCAGTCCCTTCGTGCTCGGCGCCTGGGGCGCCACCGCGGCCCGGTCGCTGGGACTGCCGACGGTGGCCGTCTATCAGACCGACATCGCCGCGTACTCCCGGCTCTACCACCACGGTATGACCGAGCGGGCCGCGTGGAGCTGGATCCGCAAGGTGCACAACAAGGCCGGCCGGAACCTGGTGCCCTCGACCGAGTCGGCCGCCGCGCTGACCGCCCACGGCGTGGAGCGCGTCCACCTGTGGCGGCGGGGCGTCGACAGCGTGCGCTTCCACCCGGAGCGCCGCACCGAGGGCCTGCGTCGCCGGCTGGCGCCCCACGGTGAGCTGATCGTCGGCTTCATCGGGCGGCTCGCCATGGAGAAGCAGGTCGAGCTGCTGGCCGGGGTGAGCCGCTTGCCGGGCGTACGCCTCGTCGTGGTCGGCGACGGACCCGCCGCCGGCGATCTGCACAAGGCGCTCCCGGAAGCGACCTTCCTCGGCCTCAAGCACGGCGACGAGCTGGCCGACCTGTACGCCTCGCTGGACATCTTCGTCCATACCGGACCGTACGAGACGTTCGGGCAGGCGATCCAGGAGGCAATGGCCAGCGGGGTGCCGGTGGTCGCGCCGGCCGCGGGCGGACCGCTCGACCTGGTGCGCCACGGGGTGACCGGGCTGCTGGCGCCGCCCTTCGTCGAGCAGGGCTTCACCGACGCGGTGACGGTGCTGGCCGGCGATCCGGGTCGACGGGCCGCGTACGGTGCGGCCGGTCGGGCGGCGATCGAAGGACGGAGCTGGTCGGCGGTCGGTGACGAACTGATCGGGCACTACCGCGCGGTGATGGGGACGGCGGCGGCGCCCGTCCTGGCCGCGGCGGCCTAGATTTCGTTCTGGCGGCTCGCACCCTCATGGTGCGGGCCGTTGTCGTATTCGGTGGAGGGTGGGGCATGGGAGTACGGATCGTCCGGGTGGCGAACTTCGTCACCGAGACGTCGGGCGGGTTGCGTACGGCGCTCCGGGAACTGGGCGCCGGCTATCAGCGGGCCGGCCACGAGGCGGTCCTGGTGGTGCCCGGTGAACGGGACGGCGAGCGGGAGACCGAGCAGGGCCGGGTGATCACGCTGGCCGGGCCGCGGGTGCCGGGGCTGGGCGGCTACCGGGCGCTGGTCGACCGGCGGCGGGTCGGCAAGGTGCTGTCCTGGCTGGCGCCGGACCGGCTCGAGGTGTCCGACCGGACCACGCTGCGCTGGATCGGCTCGTGGGCCCGGCGCCGGGAGATCCGGTCGATGATGGTCTCGCACGAGAGCCTGGACGGGTTGGTGCGGATGTTCGGGCCGTGGCAGCGGTTCGGGAAACGGGCGGCCGACCTGCTGAACGCCCGCACGGCCGCCGCGCACGACATCGTGGTGTGCACGACCGGCTGGGCGGCTGCCGAGTTCCGGCGGATCGGCGTCGAGAACCTGCTCCGCGTACCCCTCGGAGTGGATCTCGAAGGGTTTGGACCCGACCGGCGGGACGGCGAGGCGCGCCGGAAGTGGGCCGCCGACGGAGACGTCCTGCTGGTGCACTGCGGGCGGTTGTCGGCCGAGAAGAAGCCGCGGCGCTCACTGGCCGCGCTGGCCGCGCTGAGGGCCGAGGGGGTGCCGGCGGTGCTGGTCGTGGCCGGTAACGGGCCGCTGCGGCAATCGTTGCAGGAGGAGGCCGCGGCGCGAGGGCTGCCGGCTCGGTTCACCGGCTATCTGCGGGACCGGGACGAGCTGGCCACGCTGTTGGCGACCGCCGACGTGGTGCTGGCGCCCGGCCCGGTGGAGACGTTCGGGCTGGCCGCGCTGGAGGCGCTGGCGAGCGGGACGCCGGTGGTGGTGAGCGCGGCGAGCGCGCTGCCCGAGGTGATCGGGGACGCCGGCCTGGCGGCGGGCGGAACCGGGGCGGAGTTCGCCGCGGCGGCCCGTGAGCTGCTCGAGCGCCCGGAGGCCGACCGGCGGCGGGCGGCACGCCTGCGGGCGGAGACTTTCCCCTGGCGGGGCGCGGTGGACGGATTCCTCGTGGCACACGACTTGGCCCCGATGTCGGCTCTGCCACAACCTCGGCGTTCGGCGTAGTTTGTCGCTGACCGGCGGTGGGCACCTGCTGCTGGGAATCCCTCGGCTCTCATCAGGAGTGGGCACATGCTCAAAGGCTTCAAAGACTTCATCATGCGCGGAAACGTCGTCGATCTCGCGGTCGGCATCGTCATCGGCGCGGCCTTCACCGCGGTGGTCACCGCATTCACCAACGGCTTCCTGAAGCCGCTGATCCAGCTGATCGGCGGGGGTACGGGCGTCGGCGCCGGCGCCTGGAAGGTGCGCGACGGCGTGGTGTTCGACTACGCGAGCTTCCTCAACGCGCTCATCACCTTCGTGCTGACCGCCGCGGCGCTCTACTTCCTCGTCGTCTTCCCGCTGAACAAGCTGGCCGAGCGCCGCGCCCGGGGCGAGGAGCCGCCGCCGGCCGCGCCCAGCGAGGACATCGTGCTGCTCACCCAGATCCGCGACGCGCTGGTGGCCAATCGTGCCGGGCCCGGTGCGGTGAGTGACGTCAACGAGCACTCCCGGCGCGACCAGGAACCGCCGCGGCACCAGTAGCCCGGTCGGGCGGAAAAAGATCCACCCGGCCTTGCGCTGTTCGAACACGTGTTCGATACAGTGGCCCGATGGAGCAGCGAAAGCACTGGTGGAACGGCAAGTGGGGTCGCCTCGGGCGGAAGGATGTCTACCTTCGCGTCAACGGCGAACAGTGGTACGTGGAACAGCGCACCGGCGGCGGTGACGGCGTCTCGCACTTCTTCGAGTTCGACAGCGAGGACGCCGCGATCGACACGGTGCGTGCACTTCTGGCGGGGCCGGACGACGACTGGCGTGAGCTGTCCGTCCGGCCCTCGTCCGCGTTCTGAGGCCGGCTTTCAGGCCGCTTGGCGGTCGTGGTGGCGCGCGGTCATCGGGCCGGTGCGAGGGACGAGCCGGAGCTTCGGCTTCTCCTCGTCGAAGGACGCCTCCTCGAAGTGGGCCCGCCAGCCGTCCGTGGCGCGTGAGCCGGGCGGGGCGGCGGGCGTTGCCGAGGTGCGGCTCAGGGCCACCACGAGCAGATAGCCGACCAGCACGAAACCGTGGCTGACCAGGCGCTCGGCGTCGACCCGACCGGCCGAGAGGTCGTTCACCGACAACAGCAGGAGCATGCCGACGAAGGCCGTGAGCATCGGCACCAGACCGCTCGGGCGCGAGCGGCGCAACGCGATGAAGAGGAACGCGGCGCCGACCGCGACGTTCCAGGCGGCCGACTCGTGCCAGAGGTGCCCCGGCGTGGCGTCCAGGCCGGCGTGTTCGGTGTGACTGCCCGCCACCCCGCCGACCTGGGACAGGCCGAGGATCAGCTGAACCGCGCCGACCACGGCCAGCGCGACGAAGAGGTGGGCGCGGGCGAGCAGCGACGGCTTACGCTCGGGCACCGCCGCCAGGATCGCGGCGCTCAGGTCGGGCATCGGGGCGGCCAGACCGGTGCGTACCAGCCGGTTGACCTGGGCGGCCTGGTCCAGCCACCCGCGGCACCCGGCACAGCCGGCCAGGTGTTCGTCGACCAGCGGCCGGTCGGCCGGGTCGTCCTCGCCGTCCAACTGTGCGGAGAGCATTTCGCGCCACCGTTCACACGCCATACCCCTATGGTCGCCCCATCGGGCGCAATGGTTCCCGCCCACCTTGAGGTGAGCGGGAACCAGATGCCTTCGTCGGTCAGCCGCAGAGAGCGTGGTTGATCAGCGGGATGGTGATGTCGGTGGCCGGCAGCTGGACGCCCGGGTCCGGCTTCAGCGAGTCGGTGTTGATCGAGATGACGACGCTGCGGGAGCCGTCGGCGGTGACGCCGTTGCGGGTCATGAAGCCCATGATGTCGCCGCCGTGGGACCAGGCGCCGCCGCAGTCGTTCGGCGTGTACATCAGGCCCAGGCCGTAGCGGACGCCCGGCCAGTGCGGCTGGAAGGCGGTCGCCGGGACGGTGCGCTTCATCTCGGCGAGCTGGGCCGGGCGCAGCAGGCGGCCGCCGAGCAGGGCGCGGAGGAACCGGTTGGTGTCGTCGGTGGTGCTGATCATCTCGCCGGCCGCGCCGCCGTAGGACGGGTTCAGCTCGGTGGCGTCGACCGGCTCGCCGTACTTCGGGTCGTCGGGGGTGGCGCCCTCACCGGGGAAGCGCTCGTAGCCGGTCGCGTGCGGGGCGGGGATCGTGCGCCGGGTGACCGGGGTGTAGGTGTGGGTCAGGTGCAGCGGCTTGATGATGCGCTGCTGGACCTCGTGCTGCCAGGGCTGTCCGGTCACCTTCTCGATGATCAGGCCGGCCAGCACGTAGTTGGTGTTCGAGTAGTTCCAGTCGGTGCCGGGCTGGAACTCCGACGGCTGGCTCACCGCGAGCGCGACCGCCCGCTGGGGCGTCAGGGTCTGGTAGCGCAGCCGCTGGAAGCCCTCCTCGGTGAACAGCTCCGGGATTCCGCCGAGGTAGTCGGGCAGGCCGCTGGTGTGCTGCAGAAGCTGGCGTACGGTGATCCGCCGGCCGTCGTTGCCGTTGCCGCGAACCACGCCCGGCAACCACTTGTCGACCGTGTCGTCCAGGGCCAGCTTCCGCTCGCCGACCAGCTGGAGCGTGGTCGTGGCGACGAATGTCTTGGTGAAGCTGGCGATCCGAAACTTCGCGTCCCACGGCACCGGTGTGCCCGCCTCGACGTTGCCGTACCCGCTGCGGACGCGGATGTCGCCGTGCGGGGTGTCCACCTCGGCCAGGACGCCCGGGGCGCCGTACCTGAGCATCGCGTCCGCGTCCCGCTGCAGAACGGCGCGTGCGTCGCGGGTCGGGGTCGCGCCGGCCGGCGAAGCGACGGGCACGGAGACCGCGGTCACCGCGGTGGCGGCGGCGATCACGGCGGCAATCTTCGTCGATGTCCTCATGCCGAGAACGCTATTGATCGGCGACCCTCGAACCCATCCCGCTACCTGCCCGGCCGGGGGTACAGCTAGCACTACCTAGGCCGTGTTTCAAACACGGCCTAGACCCGCTGGCGTACCCCCATGCGGTCGACGGCTTCCGCGACGCGGCTGGACGCCTCGGCCGCGGCCTCGGTGTCGCCACGGTGCCGGGCGTCCCACAGGCTCGCCTTGATCCGCAGGTAGCCGAGCCGGGCCTGCTGGGCGGCGATCTCCGCCTCGATCCGCTCGGCGTGCCGGAGCAGCAGGTCGCGCTGTTCGAGATAGGCCGACCGCCCGCGCGTCCGGTTGGCCAGGTAGGTCCGCATCTCCTCGATGCCGACGCCGACCGCGCGCAGGCAGGCCAGCACCTCGAGCGCCTGCATGTCGTCGTCGCCGTAGCGGCGGTGGCCGCTGCGGTCGTCCCGGGTGATCGGGCCGATCAGCCCGACCTCCTCGTAGTAGCGCAGCGTCGGCTCGCTCATGCCGGTGTGCCGCGACGCGTCCTGAATCGTCAGCGTGGCCATGCCTCCCAGCGAAGCAGACCTCAAGCGCTTGAGGTCAAGCTTCCGCCCCGCTCAGCCGCCGGGCCGGCCGGTTTCGCTCAGCCGCCGGGCCGGCCGGTTTCGCTCAGCCGCCGGGCCGGTTGGGGAAGCCCGGGAGATCGGGGAACCCGGGGAAGCCCGGTGGGTTACCCGGGTTCCCGGGGGTTCCCGGCGTGATCGGCGGTGTCGTGCCGGCCGGCGGGACACCCGAGCTGACCTGGATGGCGACGTAACCGCCCTTGACCGTGCGCCCGCCCGGGTCGGTGCCCGCGGCCTGGCCCTTGGGACACGCCGACGGGACCTCGGGGCCCTCGGAGGCGACGAAGCCGGCGCCCTGGACGCGGCTCTTCGCCTCGGCGAGACTCACGCACTTGACGTCCGGGATCGACCGCTGCTCGCCGATCGTGAGCTTCGTACCCTTGGGCTTCTTGAACTGTTTGTTGGGTTTGCCCTTCATGATGTCGCGCAGGGTGTTCACCACCGCCGGGTTCACGACGCCGTGGTCCATCTTGTACGGGTGGTTCTGGTAGTCGGGGTTGACCAGGTAACCGGCCACCACCATCGAGGTCGTGCCGGCGATCAGCGAGGCGGTGCGGCCCTGGTCGGTGGTGCCGGTCTTGCCGAAGATCGAGTGACCGACAATGGCCCTCGTGTCGCCGGCCGTGGTGTGCCCGCCGCAGGAACCCGTCTGGGCCTGGTCGCCGAGCGGGCAGCGGGCCGCGTCGAGGGCGGCGCGGGCCACGTCGGGCTCGGTGGCCTTCTGGCAGTGCGGCTTGCCGACGTCGAGCTTCTTGCCGCCCATCGAGGTGACCTGCTGCACCGGGGTCGGCTCGCAGTACATGCCGTCGGCGGCCAGGGTGGCGTACGCGTTGGCCATGTCCAGCGGCGTGGACGCGGAGACGCCGAGGGTGAACGAGCCCCACATGTGGGCGTCGGTCTTGGCCCGCTCGGCGTCGCTGGGCTCCCGGAACCGCACGCCGAACTTCTCGGCGACCTTCACCACCTTCTCGGCGCCGATGCGCTCCTGGAGCGGCACGAAGTAGGTGTTGACCGAGCTGCCGAAGCCGGTCCACATGTTGTACGGGCCCTTTGTGTTCAGCGAGGCGTTGGCCGGGCAGTACCGGCCGCCGCAGTTGCCGCCGGGGTCGCGGTAGAGCGGTGACACGTAGCGGGGGACGGTGTTGATCGGGTACGCCAGCGGCAGCCCGTTCTCCAGCGCCGCCACCATGGTGAACATCTTGAAGACCGAGCCCGCCTGGTACCCGCGGATGTCCCCGCCGCCGGTGATCAGCGGGTTGGTGGTGTTCGGGTAGGTGGCGCGGATGCCCTTGTCGGCCTTCTTCGGGTCGGACGACATCTTGTTCTGCGGATCGGCCAGATCGTCCAGTTTGTACCGGCGGTTGGTGGCCAGCGTCCGGACCCGCCCACTGTTCGGCTCGACGCCGGCCAGCAGCAGCGCGTCCTTGTCGTTGATGCCGGCCTTGGCTGCGATGTTCTTGCGGGCCGACTCCTGCGCCTTAACGTCCAGCGACGCCTGCACGCGGTAGCCGCCGGCCTTCAGGGCGCGCTCACGCTCGTACTCCGTCTTGCCGAACTCGGGCCGGCTCAGCCACCAGCGATAGAAGTAGTCGCAGAAGAAGCCCCAGCTGTTGATCTTCACCTCGGCGCAGCCGTTGCGGCTGCGCGTCACCGTGTGCTTGAGCTTGACCTTGACCGCGTCCTCGGCCTGCTTGGGGGTGATGTACGTCAGGTCCTTCATGTTGCCGATGACCCAGTTGCGGCGGTTCAGCGCGCGCGGGTAGCCGTCGGTGGTGGCCGGGTTGAAGCCGGTGGGCGCCTTGACCATGCCGGCCAGCAGCGCCGACTCGGCGACCGTGAGGTCCTTGGGGCGCTTCTGGAAGTAGACCTGGGAGGCGGCCGCGATCCCGTACGCCCCGTTGCCGAACGGCGCCTGGTTGAGGTAGCCGAGCAGGATCTCCTTCTTGCTCATCTCCTTCTCGACCTGCATGGCGTACTTCATCTCGGCCAGCTTGCGCTGGTTGGTGTCCTTGGTGGCGTCGACGACCTCCTGCGGGGAGGAGGCCGAATAGGACAGCGTCATCCGGACGTACTGCATGGTCAGCGTGGATGCGCCCTGCTGGCCGTCGTTGGCGCCGCTGTTGTTGTTCACGAACGCCCGGGCGATGCCCTTGACGTCGACGCCGCGGTGCTCATAGAACTTGTGGTCCTCGGCCGCGACGATCGCGTTCAGCATGTTCGGCGAGATGTCCTTCAGCGGGACGTCCTTGCGGAATTCGTCCCAGAACACCGCAAGCTCGGTCCTACCGTCCGCCGCCACCACGGAACTGGCCTGGGGCGTGCTCGCCTTCTTCAACTCGCCGGGCAGCGAGGCGAACGTGTCGCCACCGGCCTTGGCGGCCAGGCCGGGCAGGGCGATCGCCGGGAAGGCGGCCGCCGCCACGACGAATCCCGAGAGCAGCCCGACGAGCACGAGCAGTCCCGCGTTCTTCACGAAGGGTCGATCAGACCGGCGCATCGGTACCTCTGAATCGAGCAAAGGGCGGACGCGCCGGAGAATACCCGTGTATCGCAACGCCTTGCAGTGCCGAATTGCCCGCCAGGAGGTCTTCGATGCCGATTCGGTGATAGAAGTCATGCCTGATGCGGTCGGCCACCGCCGAAACAACCTCGCTGCCGTCACGGATCGGATTGACGTGAGTACGGAACGGACGGTCGCCGGGGGAAAGTACGATCACGCATCGAATTCGGTCGGCCACTTTCTGTTGCTTGCGACGCTTAGATGATTCCTCCGTTCGAGCGGATGGTCTGGCCGTTGACCCAATGGCCCCGCGGGCTGGTCAGGAACGCCACCATGGCGGCCGCGTCCTCGGGCGTGCCCAGCCGCTCGAGCGGCGGCTGCTTGGCCGCGCGGGCGATCGCCTCGGGGTCCTTGCCGTCGGTGAAGAAGCTCGTGTCGGTCGGGCCGGGCGCCACGGTGTTCACCGTGATATTCCGTCCGCGCATCTCCCGGGCGAAGATCAGGGTCGTCGCCTCGACGGCCGCCTTGCTGGCGGCGTACCCCGCATAGGCCGGCAGTTGGAGACCGACGATCGAGGTGGACATCGCGATGATCGAGCCACCGTCGCGCACCCGGCGCGCGGCCTCGCGACCGACCACGAAGGTGCCGCGGACATTGGTACGCCACATCGCGTCGAGCGCGTCGAGGTCGGTGTCGGCGACCGGGGCGAGCGTCATGACGCCGGCCGAGTTGACCACCACGTCGACGCCGCCGAACCGCTCCTGAGTCAGGTCGAACATCGCGGCCACCTGGGTCTCGTCGGCCACGTCGGCCTGCGCCGCGACCGCCTGGCCGCCGGCCGCGGTGATCTCCTTGACGACCTCGTCGGCCATTCCGGCGTTGCCCGCGTAACCCACGACGACGGCGTTGCCCTCGGCGGCCAGAGTGAGCGCGACGGCCCGGCCGATGCCGCGTGACGCACCCGTGACGACTGCTACCCGTTCCATGTCGATCTCCCTTATCGGTGTTATGACTCAAACATAGCACAGCTACGTAGCGACGCTAGTTGGGTGCCGTATCATTGATTTCGTGACCACTGACCTAGCCGCCGCGATGATCGCCGCCGCCGAGCGGCAGCTGGTGGCGTCGACCGACGGCGACATCGCCACCCGGGCCGTGTGCGAGGCCGTCGGCGTGACCCAGCCGGTGCTCTACCGGCTCTTCGGTGACAAGAACGGGTTGCTCGACGCGCTCGCCGACGACGGGCTGCGCCGGTACGCCGAGCACAAGGCCGCCCAGAAGCAGACCGGCGACCCGGTCGCCGACATGGTCGCCGGCTGGGACGACCACATCGCCTTCGGTCGCGACAACCCGGCCCTCTACCAGCTGATGTTCGCGCCGCGGCCGCGCTCGCACACCCAGGCCCGGCGCAAGATCCTCGACCTGCTGGAGGCCACGCTGCTGCGGGTGGCGGCGGTGGGCGCCCTGCGGACCACGCCGAACGCGGCCGCCCAGCTGATCCTCCCGGCCAACGTCGGGCTGGTGCTCAGCTGCATCGCCCAGCCCGAACTGTTCGACGACCCGGCCCTGTCCGACCGCACCCGGGACGCGATCTTCGCCGCGGTGCTGACCGCGCCGGCCGCCCGCGCCGACGGCGCCGACCCGGTGGGGCGGGCCGCGCTCCAGCTGCGTTCCCAGCTCGCGGTGTCCGGCACGGCCGAGCTGGAACCGGTCGAAACGGCGCTGCTTGATCGGTGGTTGGAACGCCTCAGCCGGACGTAGGCTCGGGCACCATGCCCGACCTGCCCCCCGAACTGCTCGACGTGCTCCACGCGAAGGCGATCTGCTTCCTCACCACCGTCATGCCCGACGGTTCGCCGCAGATCAGCCAGACCTGGGTCGACACCGACGGCGACCACATCATCATCAACACCGTCGACACCCACCAGAAGAACCGGAACATCGAGCGAGACCCGCGGGTGGCCATCGGCATCAGCGACCCGGCCTCGCCGTCACGGTCCTGGGCGGTACGTGGCAGCGTGGTCGCCGCCACGACCGACCACGCCCGCGAGCACATCGACAAGCTGTCCCAGAAGTACCTCGGGCGGCCCTACCCCGGCTGGGGCGCCGGCGACCAGCAGCGCGTCGTGCTCACCATCAAGCCCGACCGCGTGCACAGTCCCCGATAGCGCTTTTCCCGCCGACGGACTTCGGCGCCGTGACCAGGCTGCTGAGGGCCTGACCGGGCCGCGCAAGAGGGTTGTGGTGTGCGCTACAGCTCGTGGTCCGGGCAACTCACCCGGAGCTCGGCGTCACCGAACGGCGCGTCGACGAAGTTGCAGTGGTGCGCGCGGCCGGTCTTCACCGGGTGGGCCTTCGGCGCGAAGAACCGGCAGGTCAGGCACATCCGCGAGACCGGGATGGCGCGCCGCTCCTGCAGTTCGCGCATCAGCGTCACGGTGCCGCGCATCATCGCCGCGAAGTCGTCCGGCGTCAGCGCGGCGACAGCGCCGCCCAGGCTCTCTGACACCACCGACAGGCGGCCGGCCTCGGCCCGGCCCGACTCGCTCAGGGTGACCCGGAGCGCGCGGGCGTCGCCGGGATCACGGGACGCGTCCAGCAATTCCTTGCGGCGCAACACCTTCACGGCATCCGAGACGGTCGGCGCGGTGGAGGCCAGCGCCTCGACGATCTCACCCTGGCGCAGCGGGGCGCGGCTGCCGGCGAGCAGGCTGACAATGTCGGCCTGCAGCGGCGACAGGTTGTGGGGGCCGGCGTTGCGCCAGGCCTCCATGCGCACGGCCTGACCGAGGCGGGCGAGCCCGATCAGCAGCTGACTGGCCGGCGGTGGTCCCGGCACGTCCCCGGTGGACTCGCTGCTCACCGGCGCGAGCGTACTCGATAGTTGGCAGTCAAAAGTAAATGGCTTGAACCCACGCCGGTCCGAGACGTCGTTAGGACGTGGAGCACACGCCCGTCTGCATCAAAGCGGCCGACCCCGTCGCCGGCTCCGGACTCGCCGCGATCCTCGCGCGGCGCCCAGGGCTGACCGTCACCGACGTGGCGAGCTGCGACGTGCTGATCCTGCTGGCCGACACGGTCGACGACGCGCTGCTCGAGGTGATGCGCGACGCCTACCGGTCGCGGGCCGGCGGGATCAGTTGCGTCATCATCGCGTACGAGATCACCGAGCCGCAGCTGTCGACGGCGGCCGACCTCGGGCTGATCGGCCTGCTGCAACGGGCCTCGGCCGCGCCCGAGCGGGTCAGCGACGTCGTCGGCCTGTCCCGCTCGCTGCGGCCGGTGCTGCCGGCCTCGGTGCTGGAGGCCCTGCACGACGAGTTCCGCCGCACCCAGCGCGTCGGCGCCATGAGCGAGCGCGAGGCCGAGGTGCTGAGCCTGTACGCGGACGGGCTCACCGCGGCCGACGTCGGCCGCCGGCTCGACCTGTCGGTCCGCACCATCCGCAAGATCGAGCAGGAGGTCGTCACCCGCCTCAACCTCCGCAACCGCACCCACGCCGTCGCCTTCGCCATGCGAGCCGGCGTCGTCACGCAGCGACCGGCGACCGGCCGCCGCACCAGCCGCGCCGCCATCAGGTGATCTTGGACATGGTGTTCCAGCCCTTGCCGATGTTCTCCCGGGCACCGCGGAACGCACCGGCGCCGTTGCCGCGATAGAGCCAGAGGAAACCGTCGGCGTCGCGGGTGATGACGTCCGAGTAGCCGTCACCGGTGAAGTCACCCGGCGAGAAGATGGCGGTGGGCGCGGCCCAGCCGCCGCCGTACTCCTTGGGGCTGGTGCGATTGAGCCAGCCGCCGGCGCCGTTGCCGCGGAAGAGCTTGAGGATCCCGTCGCTCTCGGCGCCCATGAGGTCGGCCTTTCCGTCACCGTCGAAGTCGCCGGGGGAGAAGAGCCGGCGGTACGAACCCCAGCCGCCGCCGTCCTCGATGCGGGTGCCGCCATCGCCGTTGCGCCATCCGCCGCGGCCGTCGCCCCGGTAGATCCAGAGGAAGCCGTCGGGCCGGCGGACGATGACGTCGTTGTTGCCGTCGCCGTCGAAGTCGCCCGACGAGAGGATGACGTTGAAGGTGTTCCACCCGCCGCTGCCGATGCGGTCGCCACCCTTGGGGGTGAGCCAGCCGCCGGCGCCGTTGCCCCGCAGGAGCCAGAGGCTTCCGTCCGGCTTACGGCCCATGAGGTCGTTGTTGCCGTCGTTGTCGAAGTCGCCAGGGGACAGCATCGCGTCGTATTCGTTCCACCTGCTGTCGACGATGGCGTATCCGGGGCGGAAGTTGCCGGCGCCGTTGCCGCGGTAGAGAAGCAGGGAGCCATCCTGGTAGGCGGCGATCACATCGGTGCGGTGGTCGCCGTTGTAGTCGCGGATCCGAGTGTTCCCCTTGTCGTAGATGACCATCGAGTTGTAGGTGAACACCTCGGCGATCTGACCCTGGAAGTAGCCCCGCACGGCACCGTTCGTCGCTCCTTCGGCACCGACGCGGAGGACGCCGGAGGCGTTCCATGGTGATGGGTTCACGGCGCTGGCCACATCGACCCGATTGACATGCAGGTCGATGACCCCGGTGGACCGTTGATAGCTCGCGCTGAGGTGTGTCCAGACGTCGGTCGTGACGCTGCGCGGGCGAGCTGAGGCGTAGACCCACGCCGGGTTCGCGGCATTGGTGGTGGCCATCGAGAATTCCCAGCTCTGGTTCGTCGAGTTGATCCACAGCTTGAACCCAGGAGTCAGCGAGCCGTCCTGGGCGAGGATGGTGCCGCCGGCGCGATCGGGTTTGACCCAGAGGCTGACCGTGAAGTCGGCATCGGTGCGGACCGCCGGGCCGGTGCTCGTCAGCATGGAGTTCGTGCCGTCGAAGGACACCACCCGGTCAAAGAGATCGCCGCTGTCCCACCGGGCGCCCCCGGCGCCGGTCAGCGGCATGGTTCCGACGCTGTCCTTGGCGGCGTTGCTCCCCGTCACGGTGCCACTCGCGCCGTCCTTGAGCAGCCAGGCGTGGTTGGCCGTCAGCACTTTCTGGCCGGCTGCCGCGGCGACGCCGGTGTCACCGGCCAGGTAGGCGGTGGCGATCGCGTTGGCTCCGACCGTCCACAGGTCGTCGAGGTCGTCGTTGTTGACGTCCGCGGCCTCGAGGGTGAGGTTCTGCCCGGCGTTCCACGAGGTGGCGAGCCGTTGCTGGGTGTAGGTCAGCGCGGTCAGGTCGTCGTCGTACATCAGCGCGCGCCAGGCGTACAGCAGCCCCGTGGTCTTCTGCCATAGGAAGACGGTCGCCTTGCCCTGTTTGTTCGGTGTGCCGGCAATGGTCCACGTGTCCCAGTCGACGCCACCGGTCGGGGTGAGCTGCTCAGGAAGAGGATTGGACCAGTAGTCGCCGAGCGTCCCGTTCTGGTCCAGGTGGCTGAGGTAGTAGCCGGTCTCGGCGCTGCCCGTGATGCCGACCAGGTCCGGCATCGTGTTGCCGGCCGCGTAACCGGCGTTGGCGATCTGCAGCGGCGTCAACTGGTTGCGGTCGCGGAACGTGTCGACCGGCAGGCTCACCACGTTTTCGGACAGCTGGGATTGGAGGGGCGATCCGTCGCCGGTGCCACGCAGGACGATGGCGGAGCCCGCGTTCACGCCGGACGGATAGTAGGTGAGGACGTCCTGGACACCGGTGCCGCTGAACCGGCCGGCCAGGGTCTGTGCACCGTCGAACTCCGAGGGGAGGTGGTTCTCGGAGGCCCCGCTGCCCCGGGCGCCCACGTTCACTGCTGCCGGGCCCAGTGCGCCGGTGGCGTCCTTGCCCTGCGCGAACCACAGGCCGGAGGCGAGATTGTTCCGGCCGCCCGGGGTCAGCACGTCGGTGATGTCGTCGCCGTCCAGATCGCCCTCCAGCGCCGGCTCGGCCGCGTCGGAGTTGAACATCACTGTGGTGGTCTGACCCACGTTCCCCGCCGGGGACAGGCCGGTGACCGTGAGCGTGTTGAGGGAGCGGGTCGGCGTCACGGTGATCGACGCGGATCCGTCGGTCGCCGAGGCCGGGACGGTGCCGTGGGCTCCGCCGTTGATCTGGTACGCATAGTTGGTCGGCACGGTGCCGCTCGGTGGACGGGCGATCTGGATCCCGACCGACTGGCCGATCCTGGTGGTGCCGTTGGCCGGCCGCTGCACCTCGGGAGTCCCCGTGCGGGTCGGGTCGAACCGGAAGCTGCAGATGGCCGACCATCCCCCGGTCGCGTAGAAGTCGGTCGCGCGGACCCGCCAGGAGAACTGCGTGATCTTTTCGTCGGCGGCGTCCTCGAGGGCGGCGAAGCCGATCGGCAGGACCCCGGTCCCGCCGGAGGGCATCGTCGTGCGGGCCGGGTCGGAGGAAGCGATCAGCTTGCCCGGTGTGTCTGTCCGCCACAGGTGGAAGGTGACGCCGAGGGTGCCACCGTCCCGGTCGGAGACCGGTGAGAACAGGCTCACGTCCCCGAGGCCGATCAGGGTCGGCGTGGCGGCGGTGCAGGTGGTGGCCGGCGAGGTGCTCATACCGGTCGGAGTATTCGGCTCGTGGTTGTACGTGACCTCGAAAGTCGGGCTGGTCTCGAGGAACTCCTTCCAGCCGTTGTCGGAGTTCTCATCCGCGGCGACCAGGGCGAACGTCTGGGTGCCACGCTTCGCGGCGAGGTCGGCCTCGACGGCGCTCCTGATGTCGAACGCGACCCCGCCGGCCGGGCAACCCGAGTAACCGTGTGCCACCGTTTTGTTGTCGATGACCGGGCCCAGGTTCTGTCCGGCCCAGAAGTCCCAGGTGGCGTTGCCCGAGCTCAGCGTGACGCTCGGCGCGTACAGGTTGACCCGGCTCGGCGTACACGACCAGGCTCTGGTCTGGGTGATCTTCATAGTCGCGGTGTGGATCGTGGCGCCGGCCAGGTTGGTCGTGGACAGCGGGAAGTTGATGAACGTGCGCGACTTGATCCGGCCGCTCGGATTGCCGACCTGCATCCGGCCGAGCGGGTCCGGGGTGGCCTTCCAGTATTTGGTGCGCGGAAACTGCTCCGGGACGGTGGACCAGCCGTTGTACTTGCCGCCACTGACCGACCAGGTGAAGGCCGGGTCGATGTAGACCGGGTAGCGGGTGGCGGCCCCGTCCAGCAGCTTCCGGTCCGGGGTCAGCTCGATCTTTCCGTTGCGGACGCGAGTGCCGACCAGAGCGGTACGCGCGCCCGCGCCGGGCCCGCGGAACGACGACTTCGTCGTGGCCGGACCGCGAACCTTCGTGGCCGGCATGGTCGAGTCCCACATCTTCGGGGTCGGCGCGGTGAGCACGGTCGAGCCGGTCCGGTCGGTGCCGGTGACGTTGCCCGCGTCGTCCGTGGTGAGGGTGACGCCGGACAGTTCGGTCGGCATGACGAGCTCGGTGAGCTCGTCATTGGCGGCGGCACCGGCGTCGGCCACGACGAAGACCTCGGCGAACCCGCCGTGCGGCTTGGCGGTGACCTTCAGGTCGACGCCCGGGAGCACCTGGGCGTACGTGGCGGTGTCGCCCACGACCGTCGGCGCTCGCAGCGGCTCCGGCGGCACGATCCCCGCGGACAGCCCGGTGCCCGACATTGTCGCCATCGCGCCCGGACCGCCGTTCGACAGCACGAGCGGCGTGCTGCTGACCCTCGGCGACCAGCTACCGTCCGGGTTCTGGACCAGCGTGGGATCGAGATCCTGCCACTCGCCGTCGACCCGGGCCCGGGTGGGCGTGGCCGACCGGGACAGCGTCATGGTCCCATCCGGGTTGGCGATCAGCGTGTCGGTGCTGTTGGCCGCCTGGGTCGCCTCGACGGCCTTGCCGGTCGACGTCGCCCGCTCGCTGGCCTCGTCCGCGCTCAGCGAGTGTGGAGCCGCGGTGGCCGGAGGAGCGCCCGGAGGTGGAGCCGCCACCGCCCGCCCGGCCGTCGCCACAAAGGCTGAGGCGGTGACGAGCATGGATGCGAGAAACGCGGCCAGCCGACCGCGTCCGAGGGTCCCCGTCATGTGGACGACCCTAGGGCGTCCCGCATCCATAGTGGGCTGTCAATGGGAGTGCCGTAACTCACCTTTCGTGAGCGCGTGGTTGCAGACCGATATCTGGGCGTGGTCAAGTGACGCTGCTTCGCGCTGGATCCGGCGCGGACCGGCTCCAGGGCGATCGGGGTGCACAGCACTGTGGACAGTCGACGAAGCAGGTTGCGGGCCGTCTCCCGGCGCTCTCTCGCGGCGGGTTCTGCCGCGGTCTGCGCGCTGTCGCTGGCGATGAATGCTCCCGCGTACGCCGCGCCCGGCCCCGGCCCGACCCGGCTGGAGGCGGCGCGGACGCCCTCGGTCCGCAACGTCCGGCCGGTGCCGGCCCGTTTCCAGCAACCGCCTGATGCCGCGCGGTCGAGCTATCAGGCCAAGGCCACCATCTGGCCCAGCGCGGCCGAAGCGACGGTCACCCTCGCCGCCGGCGGCCGCGCGAAGGTCGCCTCCTCGCCGGTCTGGCTGGAGGGCGGACGTGGGTCGGCGAAGGTCCGGGTCATCGACCACGCGTCGGCCGAGCGGGCCGGCGTGCGCGGCACGATGATGGTGGTCACGCCGACCGAGAAGGGCAAGACCCGCGTCGGGCTGGACTACACCGGCTTCGCCGAGGCCTACGGCGGCAATTTCGGCTCCCGCCTCCGCCTCGTGACGTTGCCGGCCTGCGCGACAACGACGCCCGAGACGGCCGCCTGCCGGGTGCCGACCGCGCTCGGATCCACCAACGACAGCCGGTCCCGGTCGGTGTCGGCGGAGGTCGCCCTGACCGGCCCGACCGTTCTCGCGGCCACGACCGATCCGGGCTCGGACGGCGGCGCGGGTGGCACCTACGCGGCGAGCGACCTCAAGCCGTCCGGCTCGTGGTCCGGCGGCGGCAGCTCCGGCACCTTCACCTACCAGGTCCCGGTCAACCTCCCGCCCGGCCCGTCGCCGGTGGCGCCGAAACTCGCGGTCGCCTACGACTCCGGCGCCACCGACGGGCAGACGGCGTCCACCCAGGCGCAGAGCTCCTGGATCGGCGACGGCTGGGCGACGCCGCAGTCGTACATCGAGCAGACCTTCGCCTCCTGCCGGGACAAGCCCGAAGGCCGGGACTCGCCGAAGGCGACCGACGACCTCTGTTACGCCGGGCCGGTGCTGACGCTGTCGCTGAACGGAAGCACGAGCCGGCTGGTGTACGACAAGGACACCGACGAGTGGCGGCCCGAGTCCGACAGCGGCGAGCTCATCACCCGCGGCCCAGCGACCTTCGACAACGGCTCCCGCGCCAACGACAAGCGCTACTGGCAGGTCATCACCCGGGACGGCATGGTCTACCAGTTCGGCCGGAACCGGTTGCCCGGCTGGAACGCCGACCGGCCGGTCACGAACTCGGTCGATCTGGTTCCGGTGTACTCGCCGCACGCGTCCGGCCCGTGCTACCAGTCGTCCGGTTTCGCGGACTCGTTCTGTGACATGGCCCGCCGGTGGAGTCTCGACTACGTCCAGGACGTGCATGGCAACGCCATGACCTATTACTACACGCAGGAGGTCAACCGGTACGGACGGAACCTGGGCGCAACCGACGACGACTACGTGCGAGACAGCTTCCTGACCCGCATCGAGTACGGCTTCACCGGCGGCAACGTCTATGCCACGGCGCCGGACAAGGTGGAGTTCGCGGTCGAGAACCGCTGCGAGAGCGCGTGCGGGGCGCTCAGCGAGAGCACCAAGGCTAAGTACCCGGACGTGCCCTTCGACCTCGTCTGCCCCGACAAGACCGACTGCGACGCCTTCGCGCCCTCGTTCTTCTCGACCAAACGGCTCGCGTCGATCACCGCCAGCCAGTGGAACGCGACGAGTCAGAAGGCCGCACCGGTCGACGCCTACGTGTTCGACCAGTCGTTCCCGTCGACGCAGGACGGCACCTCGCCGACCCTATGGCTGAAGTCGATCACCCGAACCGGGTACGCGCCGCCCGAGCAGGGCACCTCGACCCAGCTTCCGCCGATCACGTTCGCCAGCATCAAACTGCCCAACCGGGTCGACACGCTGAGCGGCTACCCCTCCTTCTACCGGCACCGCATCTTCAAGGTCACCACCGAGACGGGGTCGACGATTGGTCCCGAGTACCTGTTGCCGGAGCCCTGCGGCGCCACCAAGCCCGCACCGGCGTCGAACACCAGGTCCTGCTTCCCGGTGCGGTGGACGCCGGCCGGGCGTAGCGAACCGATCCTCGACTGGTTCAACAAGTACGCCGTGGGGCGTGTGACGCAGGACGACCCGACCGGCCGGGCGCCGGCCACCGTCACCGACTACGCCTATCTCGACGGCGCCGCATGGCACTACGACGACAATGAGCTGATCAAGGCGAAACACCGCACCTACGGGCAGTTCCGCGGCTACGCCAAGGTCCGGACCCTCACCGGTGACGGCGCCGTGGACCGCCGGACGATGGGTGAGACGACCTACTACCGCGGCATGTCGCGGGACAACGGCGGCGCCGCCGCCACCGTCACGGATTCCGCGGGCGGCGCCCACGACGACCGGAACGAGCTCGCCGGATCCGTCCTGGAGGACACCACCTACCGCGGCGAGAACGGGGCGGTCGAGAGCTCCACCGTCAACGCGTACTGGGTGTCGGGCGCGACCGCCACCCGTTCCCGCACCGGGCTGGCCGCGCTGACCGCCAACAAGGTCGCGACCGCGCTCACCTACAGCCGGCAGGCGATCGCCGGCACCGGATCGCCCACCTGGCGGTACACCCAGGTCGACAACTCCTACAACGACGACGTGTCGTCACCGTACTTCGGGCTGCTGGAGGCCTCCTACAGCCACACCGTGCCCGCCGACCCGGCCTACGACCAGTGCACGCTCACCGGTTACGCGCCGGTCAACCGGGACAAGAACCTGGTGGGCCTGGTCAGTCAGACGGAGACGCTGGCCAAGGCGTGCGCCGGGTTCACCAGGGGCACCCCGCCGACCGTGCCGGGCACACTCAACACGCTGCGGGCCCCGGCTGAGGTGTCCCGGCCGGCCCAGACGGTCAGCGCCACCCGGACGTTCTACGACGACACCGACTGGGGCACGACCTTTCCGCAGAGGACCGCTCCGACCCGCGGCCTGACGACGATGACACAGCAGGCCAAGGACTACGTCGACGGCGCATATGTGTGGCAGACCGGTGGACGGTCGACCTTCGACGGCATCGGCCGCCCCGTCGACTCGTACGACGGCGAGGGTTACCACACCGTCACCCGTTACACCGCCAACTCGGCGGGCCTGACCATCGGCGGCAGCGTCACCAACGCGCTCGGCCACGTCGTACGCACGACCATCGAACCGTCCCGGGGCGTCACGCTGACCAGCGTCGGGGTCAACAACGAGATCACCACACAGACGTACGACGCGCTCGGCCGCACGACCGCGGTGTGGTTCGGGTCGCGGCCGACCAACCTGCCCGCCCACGAGACGTACGACTACGTCGTGTCCAGGACCGGCGTCAGCTCGACGACGACCAGAAAACTCAACGACCTCAACGCGTACCGGGACGTTTCGGTCGTCCTCTACGACGGACAGCTGCGTCCACGGCAGACCCAGACGTCGACGCCGGCGAGCGGCCGGCTGGTCACCGACACCTTCTACGACAGCCGCGGCTGGGTCCGGGCGACGTACAACGCGTGGCATGACAAGGACAACACTCCCAGCGGCGGCGCCATCGTCTCGTCCGACACGCTGGGCACCGAGTCCTACGACCAGACCATGAACACGTACGACGGACTGGGTCGCGCGGTCGTGGTCACCAAAGCCGCACAGCTCATCCCGGTCTCGAAGGTCACCACCGTCTACGACGGCGATCGCGTCACGGTCATCCCGCCCGACGGCGCCACCGCCACCACCACGATCACCGACCCGGTGGATCGCACCGCCGCCCTGGTTCAGTACACCGCCCGGCCAACCCTGACCGTGCCCGCCGACACCTTCCTGGGCCGGTTCACGGTCTCCGGCGGAACCACCACGACCAGCCGGTACGGGTACGACACCCGCGGCAATCAGGCCACCGTGACCGACGCCGAGGACAACACCTGGACCACCGAGTTCAACCTGCTCGGACAGGTCAGCAAGAAGACCGACCCGGACAGCGGCAGCACCACCGGCATCCGGTACGACAAGAACAGCAACCTGCTGGAGAGCACCGACGCCCGTGGCCGGACCATCTCCAGCACGTACGACGCGCTCAACCGGAAGACGGCCACCCACGCCGCGGCGACTGACGCCCAGTCCGATGCGAACCGCACCGCGTCCTGGGTGTACGACAACTCCGACGCCGCCTTGACCGTGCCGAACGCCAAGGGCCGGCTCACCTCCAGCACCGCGTACTGGGACGGCAACGCCTACAAGACCCAAGTCCTCGGGTACGCCGTGAACGGCGCCTCGACCGGTGAGCGCATCACCATCCCGGAGGCGGAGGGCTCGCTCCGTGGCACCTACGAGTTCTCCCGCTCGTACACGACCAACCGATCCCTGCTCTTCCGGGAATCCTGGCCCAGCAAGGGCGGCCTGCCCGCGGAGAACCTGACCCACTTCTACGACTCGCTGGACATGCCGACCGTCTACGGCGGCACCTACCAGTACAGCGGTGGCGTCGCCTACGACGCGTACCGCCGCGTCTCCTCGGTCCTGATCGGCAAAGATCCGCAATCCGGCCGGTTCTCCAAGGTGTACGACCCACATACCGGACGCCTGACCGAGCAGCAGGTCACCTTTGGCACGACGACCAAGGTGACGGCCGAGGAGCAGCGCTACGAGTACGACAAGGCCGGCAACCTGGAGAAGCAGCGGACCATCCGGACGGCGGCCGGCGGGGTCGGCGAGACGCAGTGCTTCGACTACGACGAGCTGGTGCGGCTGACCCAGGCGTGGACCGCGACCGACGACTGCGCGACCCGGCCCACCGCCGCCCAGCACGGCATGGTCGACAACACCATCGGCGGCGGCAGCGCCTACTGGACGAGCTGGAGCTTCGACGCCCTCGGCAACCGCACCGGACAGACCCAGCACAATCTGACCGGCGGCTCGGACAGCACCACGAGCTATGCCTACGACGGGAACAGTGCCAATCAGCCACACACGCTGACCAGCACGACCAGCACCGCGCCGGACCCGGGCACCTCGTTCGCGTACGACAAGTCCGGCAACATGACCACCCGCAACGCCGGCAACGGTCCGCAAACCCTCACCTGGAACGAGTCCGGCCAGCTCACCAAGGTCAGCGGCCCGGCCGGCGACACGACCAGCATCTACACCGGCGACGGCCAGCTCCTGCTCCAGAAGGACCCGACGAACACGACGCTCTACCTGCCCGGCCAGCAGCACGTACTGGACAAGACGACCGGCACGGTGACCGGGACGCGCTATCTGGCGGTCCCCGGTGGCGCGCTGGCCATCCGTACGGGCTCCGGCACGAACTACACCTTCGCGCTGACCGACGGCCATGGCAGCCCGACCCTGTACTTCGACAACCAGGTCCTGAACCCGAAGTGGCGCCAGTACAGCCCGTACGGCGAGGCCCGCGGCGCGGCCGGCACCTACCCCGACAACCGGGGCTTCCTCAACAAACCGGCCAACGCCACGACCGGCCTGACCCGGATGGGCGCCCGCGACTACGACCCGGTCACCGGCACCTTCATCTCCCTGGATCCGCTGCAGGACAAAGAAAATCCTCAGCAGTGGCAGGGCTACTCGTACGCCACCAACAATCCGATCACCTACGCCGACCCCAGCGGCATGGTCCCGATCACCGACGAGCAGTACGCCGGCTCGGGCGGCACGCCGACCCGTACGCCCTCCAGTCCTCCTACCGGCCATCCTTCCCAGCGGCGCGGCAACAACACCGCCCGGCACGAGCGGCAGACCGCGAACGACGTCCGCAACGAACGGGTCAGCCTCCGCAAGGAGACGATGGACGGCATCAACGCCCGTGGTGGCCTGATGACGAAGGCGATCACCCTGGGCTCGCTCGAAGAATTCGCGATGCGCAGCACCCACAATTGGGAATTCCTGTGCAGCAGCGAATCCGGGCGAACGACCGAGCAGTGCGAGAACACGAACCCCTACCTGAACAAGAACGTCAAGGAGGTCCTGTTCGTCGGCGCCGGCATCATGGCGGCGGTGGCGCTTCCCGCCTGCATCATCGTGCCGTACATCTGCGCGGCCGTCATCTACGACTACGCCGCCGGCGAGGTCACCGCGGCGAGCACCGGTAGCTTGATCAGCGCATCAGGCATGATCGGTGGGGCCAGCCTGCTGAATCTGGCGGGCAAGGGCGCCAGCGCGGCCGGCAAGGGCGGCGGCATAGCGAGCGCGCTGCGCAAAGCGTGCAGCTTCAGCGGCGACACCGAAGTTCTGATGGCCGACGGCACCACCGAGCCGATCGATGAGATCGATCCGGGCGAAGTGGTCTACGCCGCCGACCCCGAAACGGGTGCGCAAGGCGGTCGCACGGTCACCGCGTCCTGGGCGCACGGTGATGAGTTGCTCGACCTGAAGCTCAGCGTAGGCAGCGTAACCACCACGATCAATCATCCCTTCTGGAACGCCACCGACCGGCTCTGGGAGCGGGCCGACGCCTTGGACCGCGGCGACCGAGTCGTCACTCGCGCCGGCTTCGGCACGGTAGAGGGCCTCATGGTACGAACGGCCCATCCCGGCACTGCGTACAACCTCACCGTCGACGACCTCCACACGTACTATGTGCTCGCCGGCAACACGCCCGTGCTTGTTCACAACTGCGGTGGCGCAACCGTTGACCCCGGTAAGTTCGACTACATGTTCGGCAAGGTCGCCTCCAACTCGCACAACGCGGCCCGGTCGGCCCAGAATCAAGCGCAATTTGCTAAGGTTGGCGTATACAACAACGCCGAGGGCCGCGGCCTTCTTCAATCGCACTTTGATGAGGTAGTGGGATCTGACTCAAACGTTATGCGCACGTTCACGAACGACCATGGCGAATTCCAGATTCGTGACTCGTTATTTGCTGGGCCGGGTGGTTTCCTGCACCTTGAGACTACCTGGCAGGTGACTGGCGACGGACTTCGGTTGACGACGGTTATTCCTCGTGGGGGCGGGTAATGGAGTATAGGCAATTTGTGGTTCCGTCGGATGCGGAACTGGTCGACACGCTGGGCGTTTCTCCTGAAATGGTCGAGGGTGAGCCGACGGTTCGTAGCCTTAGCTTGACCTCAGCCGTTGGCGATAAGGTCCTACTTTCCTACGACGTGTTAGGTCGTTCCTTTCGGATTCAGATTTCATCTGGCGATGCGCTACGGCTTGATCTACTGAGAGAGTCGGCAACGCACCTTTCGGTCAGCGCCGAGGGTCGCGATATCCGCGTGCGCGTGATGCTTGAAGCTGCGGACCTGACGGGTGAAATGGACGTGCTAATTGGGGATGAGATTGTCGTGCAAGACAGGTTGCTAATGGCATAGAGATACGCGGTAGGCCGCCTATTCCGTCCGCCGAACGAGGTGCCTCCGGAGGGTTCCCGCCTGCCCGCCACGGTCACGTTCCGTGGCGGGCAGGCGCTCATGGATGCCGGTGCTGTCCGGCCGCATTCCCCGCCAGCGCACCCGGCTGGCCGTCGCCGACGTGCTCGGCGAGACCGAGATTGACCTGTGGCCGCAGACCCGGCCCGACCAGGCTCCCGGCGCGGAAGCCACCGCCGAAGTCGTCGGCGCCTGGGCCCACCGCGCCGACATCCCGCAGTCGTTGTGGACCTCGCTGCTGTCCGGTGCGACTGAACGGATCGACATCCTCGGCTACGCCTACCCCGTTCGTCCTGGAGTTGCTGCCCGACACCATGCAACGGCTGACCGACAAGGCCGCCGCAGGGGCGCGCATCCAGCTGGCGTTCGGCGACCCGGACAGCGCGCACGTGGTCGAACGCGACACTCTGGAGCAGATCGGTGGCACTCTGCCCGGCCGGATCCGTAACGCCCTCAACTTCTGCGAACCCCTCCACCAGGTCGACGGGATCGCGATCGGGCTGCACACGGTGCACCTGTACAACTCGGTGTTCCGCTTCGACAACCAGATGATCGTCACCCCGCACCTGTACCGCGCCCGCGGCTATCAACACCCCGGCCCTGCACCTGCGCGAACTGTCGCCGTACGGCATCTTCGCCTCGTTCGCCGACCAGTTCGAACAGGTCTGGCAGACCACCACCGCCTACCCGGACGGGCAGCCCCGGTGAGCGGCCGGCGCGACTACTACCACGACCCGGCCGCACCGCGAGCCAACAGCCTCGTGCCTGGCGGCTCCGCCCTGGTCGTCGACGAGCAAGGCCGAGTGCTGCTGCAACGCCGCACCGACTCCGGCAACTGGGCGCTACCCGGCGGCACGATGGACGTCGGCGAAACCCTCGGCGACTGCATCGTCCGTGTCTGGGAGTCGCCGGAAAAGACTGTCGTTATTTCTGGGAACCCGGCCGGTCTGGTGTCCCTTGCCAGGCACCTGCTGACTCTTGCTCAGGACACAGTTCCGGATGGTCGCCACCTGGACTTCGATAGCTACTGCGGATGGCTGGAGGGGGGATCGGCTGCAATTCGGATAGAGATTGAGAAGAAGTAACCGGGGCCGATGCTCCCGTTTTCTAGTGTTCCTTGACATGGCCGCCGTGTGGCGATGGGCGCGCAGGGGCGTGGCGGGTCGCGTGGGTTGCTGTCACGGTCGATGTCATTTACTTGCTGCACACGTAAAGAGATCACCGCAGTCCATCGCGGGCTTTGTTGACGATCGGCTGGACTGGATTGGGCGGGAGTACCCGGCGGCACTGCGGAATGTGGAGATGTCTGACGTGCACGCGAGGCTGGGACGGGCTTAGGTTGACGGGATGATCGATGTCTTCGGGTCTGCTGAGCGGTTTCTGCTGGGTAACGGGCGGCTGGTGGAACGGCGGCTGTTCGGGGCGTTGTTTCGCGGGGCGCCGGCCTCGGGGGTGGCCGATGCTGTGCGGGGCTATCGGAATGCGGATGGTGGGTTCGGGCACGGGATGGAGCCCGACACCCGGTGCCCGGCGAGTCTGCCGATCTATACCGAGGTGGCGTTTCAGGCGCTGGCCGTCGCGGGGGTCGCCGATGCGGAACTGCTCGGGCCGGCTTGTGATCAGCTGGCGTCGGTGTCCGATGGGGACGGGGCGGTGGCGTTGGCTTCGCCGGTGATTGAGGACTATCCGCGGGCGGAGCACTGGTCGGCCTGGACCTATGAGCGGGGACTCAATCCGACGGCGGGACTGGCGGGGCGGCTGCACTGGCTGGGGTTCGAGCACGCGTGGCGGGACGCGGCCACCGCGTACACCTGGGGGAAGCTCGAGGCCGGCGACTTTCCGGACGAGGCGCATCTGCTGGCCGAGCTGATGGTCTTTCTCGAGCATGTGCCCGATCGGGAGCGGGCCGACCGGCACGCGGCCGCGGTGGTCGAGCGGCTGGGCGGCTCGGAGCTGTTCCAGCTGGACGCGGGGGCCGAGGGATATGGGCTGACGCCGCTCACCATCGCGCCGCTGGCGAGCTCGCGGTGGCGGGCGCTGTTCGGGGCCGAGCGGATCGGCGCGCATCTGGACCGGTTGCTCGCCGACCAGCAGGCGGACGGTGGGTGGCCGATCGCGTGGACGCCGCCCAGCGAGGCCGCCCGGCTGGAGTGGCGGGGCATGTGGACGCTGGACGCGTTGCGGACGCTCATCTCGTACGGCCGGGTGCCGGCGCCTCGCTGACCGAGAGCGCGGCCATGTCGCGGGGCCGTTTACGTCGTGCGGCACACCGGGGACGGCGTCCTCGTCGAAGTCACCGACCGTAGTGTGGACATGCTCGGCCCGGACGCGCCGGATCGGTGGGGGCGGCCTGCTCGTCGTCGCGGCGGTGAGCCGCTCGTGGGGGGCGCAGCCGGTCCCGGCGGGCACGGTGGTGCGGGCCGAGATGCCGTTCCGGGGCTGACCCGGAACACGCCCGCGGGGTCACTCGCTCCGGTGATCCGGGCGTCCGTGTTCGAATTGGCCGGCTTCCGTCGCGTGTTATCGTTTCACGAGTTGCAGTTTGATTTCCGTTGACGCGTACCGGCGCCTGATGGGTATCCAAAGCCGATCGGGCGCTTTTTGCTATCTCCGTGCACGCGGGTCGATCAACGCAGCGACGGCGGCCTTCGTACCGTGCGATGGTCGTCTCGGCATGCAAGGAGGAATCATGGCCACCGGAACTGTCAAATGGTTCAACAGTGACAAGGGCTTCGGCTTCATCACGCAGGATGGCGGGGGCCCCGACGTCTTCGCCCACTTCTCGGCGATCGTGGCCGAAGGCTACCGGAACCTCGAGGAGAACCAGCGGGTGGAGTTCGACATCACCCAGGGGAACAAGGGCCCGCAGGCAGCGAACATCCGCCCGGCCTGACCGAACAGGTTGACGTGGCGGCCCGCCGGTTCGGTGGGTCGCCACCTCTTTGTGTAAATAAAGGTCATTGTCAGGCGTTGAGAAACATCAGCACGGCCAGAACTCGGCGGTTGTCGTCATCCGACGGTGGCATCCCGAGTTTTGTGAAGATGTTGTTGATGTATTTGCTGACCACCTTTTCGGTGATGAAGAGCCGGGCCGCGATGGCCGCGTTCGACCGGCCCTCGGCGATGTGCCGCAGGACGTCGAGTTCGCGGGGACTCAGCACGGCGAGCGGTTCCCGGCGGGCCAGCAGTTGGGAAACCACCTCGGGATCGAACGCGGTGCCGCCGGCCGCGACCTGGTGGATCGCCTGGATGAACTGTTCGACGTCGGAGACCCGCTCCTTGAGCAGGTAGCCGATCCCGCCGGTGCTGTCGGTGAGCAGCTCCCGGGCGTACAGCGGCTCGATGTGTTGTGAAAGCACCAGCACGGGCAGGCCGGGGATCTCGGCGCGGGCCGCGATGGCCGCCTTCAGGCCCTCGTCGGTCTGGGTCGGCGGTAACCGTACGTCGATGATCGCCACGTCGGGCCGGTGGCCGAGCAGCGCGGGCAGCAGATCGGGTCCATTGTCGACCGCCGCGACCACTTCGAAGTCGAACGCCTGCAGGAGACGCGTGAGACCGTCCCGCAGCAGCGTCAGATCTTCGGCGATGACAACGCGCACGGCAGCTCCATGGTCACAACGGTGGGACCGCCCGGTGGGGACGAGACCGCCATCGTCCCATCGAACGCGTTCAACCTTCGCATGATCCCGATCAGACCCGTCCCACGGGCCGGGTCGGCCCCGCCCACGCCGTCGTCGCCGACCTCGACGGCGAGCACGTCGCCGGTGTGACCGATGGTCACCCAGGCCGACCGGGCCCGGCTGTGCCGCACCATGTTCGCCAGCGTCTCGGCCACCGCGAAGTAGACCGCCGATTCGACCGACGTCTCGAGCCGGCCGGGCAGGTGGGACGCGACCGGCGTCTTCACCGGCAGGCTGAGCGCCAGCGCCTGGACGGCGCCCTCGAGGCCCCGTTCGGCCAGCACCGGCGGATGTATTCCGCGGACCAGATGTCGCAGCTCGACCAGGGCGGCCGTGCTGGACAACCGGGCCTCGGCGAGCAGTTTGAGCGCGGCCGACGGATCGCGGCGGACGAGACGCTCGGCGAGCCCGATCGTCATCGCCACCGAGACCAGCCGGGCCTGGGCGCCGTCGTGCAGGTCACGCTCTATGCGACGCAGCTCGGCCGCCTGTGCGTCTATGGTGTCGGTCCTCGTGGTGGTCAGGTGGGCAACGCGTAACCGCAGCTCAGCGGACATGGTGGGGGCCAGGAAGAGCTGGGTGAACAGCACGTCGGTCGTGCGGAGCAGCGGCGCCAGGACCAGGCCGACGGCCAGGATCACCAGGCCCTGGGGGAGAGACAGCCACGCCTCGGCGGTGGTCATGGTCGGCCAGAACACGCCGTACCCGAACCGCACCTCGCCCAGATGCAGCCACAACGGCAGCAACCCGACACCGACCAGCCCGTACGCGGGGATCGCCAGCGTGATGACGCCGAGGCACACCGCGACCAGCGCGCCGGGCAGCAGCCACGCCATGTCCCGCCAGGTCGCCGGATCGGTGATGATCCACCGCACCCAGAGGCGGTCGCCCACCTCGGAACGCTTCGGCGGCGGCGGATAGGGGCGGCGGATCGGCAGGCCGGCCCGCGCGGCCAGCCGCCGCTCGAGGTCGGCGCGCCACCGGACGATCGTCACGGCGACGGTGAGGATGTCGGTGCCGAGCACCGGCAGCGGGCTCAGGATCAGACCGGCCAGCCAGATCGTCAGCACGGGCAGGTTCAGCGTGGCCAGGCCGGCCGCGAACAGGCCGTCCGCCGTGGCGGACAGACCGGCACGTACGCGGAGCCAGCTTCTCATGCCTTAATCATGCCCTCGCCAGGGCCGGCTATCCGTCACAAGGGTGCTGGCACCCCAATGCAGGTGGGGCTCGGCACTCCAGACATTCCGGTCCGGGAACGCGAATACTTGGTGGCATGACGGCTACCACGACAGCACCGAGAGTGCGGCCATCGAGCGACTTCGCGGAACTCAACCGGCGGATCAACGCCGAGGGTCTGATGCAGCGGAAACCGCTCTACTACGTCGTACGCATGGCGCTCGTGACCCTGCTGGCGGCCGGCGCCTGGACCGCGTTCTTCCTGGTCGGGTCGTCCTGGTGGGTGCTCGCCGTGGCGCCGTTCCTGGCCATCGCCTTCGCCCAGATGGCGCTCGTCGCGCATGACCTGGCCCACCGCCAGGTGTTCCGCACCAAGCGGCCGAGCGAGATCTTCGGCCGGATGGCCGGCAACCTCGGCGTCGGCATGAGTTACGGCTGGTGGATGGACAAGCACACCCGCCACCACAACAACCCCAACCACGACGATCTCGACCCGGACGTCGCGCCGGAGGTGCTGATCTGGGCCACCAAGTCGGCCGTCGGCCGCCGTGGGCTGGCCGCGTTCGTCACCCGGCACCAGGCCGGGCTGTTCTTCCCGCTGCTCACGCTGCTCAGCACCGACCTCAAGGTGTCCAGCGTGAAGGCCCTGCGGGCGGGCCATGTCAAGCGCCCCGGCCTGGAGGCCGCCCTGCTGATCGCGCACGTGGTCGCCTACCTGGGCTCGCTGTTCATCTTCCTCTCGCCGTTGCAGGCGATCGCCTTCCTGCTCGTACACCAGGGGCTCTTCGGTGTGTATCTCGGCATGACCTTCGCGCCGAACCACAAGGGGATGCCGCACCCGACCGGCGACGAGGACTTCCTGCGCAAGCAGGTGCTGACCTCGCGGAACGTCAACGGTGGCTGGTTCGTCGACGTGGCGCTGGGCGGGCTGAACTACCAGATCGAGCACCACCTGTTCCCGGGCATGCCGTCGCCCAACCTGCGCAAGGCCCAGCCGATCGTGCGGGACTACTGCGCCGAGATCGGTGTGGCGTACGAGCAGACCGGTCTGATCGAGTCCTACCGCCAGGCCCTCCGCCACCTGCACGAGGTCGGGGCGCCGCTGCGGAAGCCCCAGGCCTGAGCCCTCAACCGGGGAAGGTCAACACGGCCTGAACCTCGTGCCGCCGGCGCTGCGCCAGATCGTCCAGCAGCGCCGGCGCCTCGTCGAACGGCACCACCGCGGTGATCACGTGGCGGCGGATCGCGTCGCCGTCACGCTGGAGCAGGCGGACGGTCTCGGCCGACAGCCGCTCACGGTCCCAGGTCGCCCCGAGCCCGCGCGGCACCCGGCCGATCTGGGCGCAGCGGATGGTCAGACCGTTGTGGTGGAACTCGGCGCCGAGCCGGAGCGCGTCGGCGCCGCCCTGGTAGAAGGCCAGGTCGATGACGGCGCCCTGCGGGCGGAGCAGGCGAAGGGCCAGATGCAGGGCGGACGCCTGACCGCGGCACTGGAACACCACGTCGGCGCCGCGATCGTCGGCGGTGTGCCGCCAGGCCGTCTTCAGGGCGGCCGCCACATCGTCCGCCTCCGGGTCGAGCGCCGCCAGGCCGAGCGCCTCGGCGATGGCCCGGCGCGACCGGGTCGGGTCGACCACCACCACCGACGCGGCGCCGTGGGCGCGGGCGAAAAGCGCGGTGAGCAGGCCGACCACCCCCGCGCCGACGACCGCGACCCGGCGGCCCTCGACCCCGTCGCCGAGCCGGCGCACATCGGCGCCGTGCAGATCGGCCGCGGCGTGCAGCAGGCCGTTGGCGCAGATCGGGCCCATGTGCGCGACGTAGATGCCGAGGATCGGATCGAGGCCGCCGGGCAGCGGCACCACCCGGTCACGCAGCGGGTCACCGGTCCAGCCGGTGCGGTGGCCGTACGTCATCGCCACCACGTCGCCCTCGGTGACCGCCGGGGTGTCGCTGCGCTCGACCCGGCCGACCTCCATGTAGCCGAGCCGGGTCACCGGGTACGGATCCGGGGCGTCGCCGTCGAGGAACAGGCCGAGCGCCGGGTCGAAGCGTTCACGCAGCGCCGGGTTGGTGCCCTTGACGAAGCTCAGCTCGGTGCCGGCCGAGACGCCGCTGAACAGGGTGCGGACCCGGAACGGTCCGGGCTCTTCCGGCTCGTCGACGATGCGCAACCGGCCCGGCCCGGCCACCACCAGGTTGCGGTCAGACATGCGGCACCGTGACCGGGCGACCGGCGGCCGCGGACTCGGCCACGGCGGTGGCCAGGGCATGGGTGCGTACGGCTTCGGCGTACGGGACCCGTACGTCCATGCCGTCGCCGCGAACCGCCTCGACGAACGCTCGGTCGACGGCCACCCGGGCCTGGTCCGGGTCGGTGTCCACGCTCCACTCGCCGTCACCGTCGCGGACGGTCAGCCGGTCCTCGGTGATCGCCAGGGCCAGGCCGTCGGCGTAGATCTCCAGCCCGGCCCGGTGCTTCCAGCCGAGCACACAGGTCGCGGTCAGCGTGCCCACGGCGCCGCTGGCGAAGCGCAGCGTGGCCGCGGTCGCGCCGTCGATGTCGGCGCCGTCCACCGCCGGCGGGATGCCGTTGCTCATGGCACTCACCTCGGTCACCTCGCCGACCACGTATCGGAGCAGGTCGAGCACGTGCGCGGCCTGCTCGACGACCGGCCCGCCGGAGCGGTCGCGACGCGGCCACCACGCCACCGGCGGCACCTTGTCCAGCCAGGCGCCGGTCACCAGGCGTACCGGCCGATCGGCCAGCACCTCGCGGGCCCGGTCGACGACGGCGCTGTAGCGCCAGTGATGCCCGACCCCGGTCAGCAACTCGCGCCGGGTGATCAACTCGGCCGTCTCGCGTGCTTTATCCAATTCGATCTCTATAGGCTTTTCCACGAAGAGAGGAACATCGGCCTCGATGACCGCCCGTTCCGCGGGCCCGTGGGCGAACGGCGGGACGCAGACGTAGACGGCGTCGACCCCCTCGGACAGCAACGCCGCCACGTCCGGCGGGGAGCTCGCGCCGTACTCGCCGGCGAGCTTCCGCGCGGCCCCTTCCTGCACGTCCGTAACCCCGATGATCTGCACATCCGGCAGTCCGGAGAGGACGCGGGCATGCCGCTGTGCCACCCCGCCCGCGCCGACCAGTCCGACCCTTGTCGCCGACATGCGACCTCCCGTTCCTCGTGCTGCTTTGTCTTCCGCGCTTGAGCCGGCTGAAACATCGAGGGGATCTTGTTTACCCACCGGAAAGATTGCCTGCCCGTGGAACGGGCATGCGTTCGATCTCCAGTCGTCACGAGCAATCGGGGGATCCGCCCATGCATCAGCTGACTCCGCCCGCCGTCTCGCCCGTCGTCGAGGCGTGGGCCACCTATCGCACCGGTAACGCGACGCAGTGGTCCGCACGCACCCTCGCCGCCGCCAAGGGTGGCGCCCGGGTCAGTGTGGTCATCCCGGCCCGCAACGAACAGCAGACGATCGGCGCGATCGTCGACACCATCCGACGCGAGCTCGTCGCCGGGGTCCCGCTGGTGGACGAGATCGTGGTGGTGAACTCGCGCTCCACCGACCAGACCGCGATCGTGGCCCGGGCCGCCGGCGCCCGGGTCGTCGATCAGGACGAGATCACCCGGGGACTGCCCCGGATGGAGGGCAAGGGCGACGCGCTCTGGGCCGGCCTGGCCGCCAGCACCGGTGATGTGGTCGCGTTCGTCGACGGCGACCTGCGCGACTTCTCGTCGACCTTCGTCACCGGGCTGCTCGGCCCCCTTCTTACCGACCAGTCGGTAACTTTCGTCAAGGGCTTCTACCACCGGCCGCTGGTCGGCGCGTCCGGTGTGGAGGCCGACGGCGGTGGCCGGGTCACCGAGATCAGCGCCCGTCCGCTGCTCAACCTGTTCTGGCCCGAGCTGGCCGGCTTCGTGCAGCCGCTGGCCGGCGAGTACGCGGGCCGCCGATCCACCCTCGAGCGCATCCCGTTCGTCTCCGGTTACGGCGTCGAGATCGCCATGCTCATCGACCTGCTCGACCTCGTCGGCCTGGACGCGCTGGCCCAGGTCGACCTGGGTGAGCGCCACCACCGGCACCAGAGCCTGGACGCGCTCGGCCGGATGTCGGCGCAGATCATGGTGACCGCGTGGAGCCGCCTGCACCGCCGGGGCCTGGTCGCCGAGCCGCTGCCGCCGGCCACCGCCCTCACCCAGTTCAGCCGGGGCGGCACCGACCCGCTGCCCCACCTCAACCGCCAGATCAGCACGGCCGACGTCGGGGTCGGCGAGCGCCCGCCGCTGGCCACCATGCCGGTGCCGGCGGAGGTGCGGATCGCATGAAGGTGCTGATGAACGCGGGCCCGTGGCTTCCCGTGCCGCCCCGCGGCTACGGCGGCATCGAGAACGTCATCGCCACCCTGGTGCCGGAACTGCGCCGGCTCGGCGTCGAGGTGGTGCTGGCCACCGTGGGCGACAGCGACCTGCCGGTCGAGGAGCGCCTCGCGGTCTACCCGAGCGGGCAGTTCAAGCTGCTGCAACGCCCGTACAACCAGGTCTGCGGGGTGGTGCCGGCGCATCAGCACGCGGTGTCCCGGCGGCTGGCCCGCGGCGACATCGACCTGGTGCACGACCACGTCGAGGCGGCCGGCCTGACCATGCTGGCCGGGCTCGGGCCGGACGCCCCGCCGGGGCTGCACACCCTGCATTGGGACCTGCGGAAACATCCGGAGCTGTACGGGACGTTCGACGGCGGTTCGCGGGTACGCGTCAACGGGGTGTCCGCCGACCAGCTCAGCCACGCCCCGGACGCCTTGCGCGCGCACGCCGTGGGCCACGTGCACCTGGGCACCCCGCTGGCCGACGGGGCCGACCGGCGCCCGCGTACGGAGAAGCGCCCGTACGCCGTGGTCCTGGGTCGCATCACGCCGGGGAAGGGACAGGACCTCGCCGCGCAGCTTGCCCACAGCGCCGGCTTCGACCTGGTGCTGGCCGGTCCGGTGGGCCCGTACCAGCAGCCGGGCGACCTGGCCGCGGCCGACCCGCAGAACCCCGACGTGCGGTTCTGGCGCGAGCAGGTGGCGCCGCAGGTGGACGGCGACCGGGTCCGCTGGGTGGGCACGGTCGCCGGCGCGGAGCGCGACAGCCTGGTCGCTTCGGCCGCGGTGGCGCTGTTCCCGCTGCGCTGGAACGAGCCCGGTGGCACCGCCGTGGTCGAGTCGCTGGCGCTGGGCACCCCGGTCGTCGGCATCGCCCGCGGTTGCCTGCCCGAGCTGGTCGAGCACGGCCGTACCGGCCTGATCACCACCGACGAGCAGGAGCTGGGCGACCTCGTGCACGCGGCCCGGCACATCGACGAGGCCGAGTGCCGGGCCGAGGCGGTCCGGCGCTTCACCCCGGCGACGATGGCCGCCGCGTACCTCGCCCTCTACGAGAGGATCAGCGCCCCGGTCCCGGCCTGACCGTCCCGAACTAGGCTCGATCCATGACGACCCTTGCCGGCCGCACCATCGCGGCCCTGCGCAGTGAGCACGACACCCTGGCCAGCATCGTTCGCGGGCTCTCGGCCGAGCAGCTCATCAGCCCGTCCGGCGCCTCCGACTGGACCGTGGCCGACGTCCTCTCCCACCTGGGCAGCGGCGCCGAGATCAACCTGGCGGGCTTCCGGGCGGCGCTGGGCGAGGCCGAGGCGCCCGGGCCCGACTTCAACCAGGGCGTCTGGGACCGGTGGAACGCGCTGAGCCCGCAGGACCAGGCGGCCGGCTGGCTCGAGTCGGACAACGCCCTGGTCGCGGCCCTGGAGGCGGTCCCTGAGGACCGGCATGACGACCTCAAGGTCAAGATCTTCCTGCCCGAGCCGGTCCCGCTGGCGTCGTTCGCCGGCCTCCGGCTGAGCGAGATGGTCCAGCACGGGTGGGACGCGCGCGTCGGCGTCGACCCGGCGGCGACCCTGGCCGAGCCCGCGGCCGCGACGCTGGCCGAACAGCTCGCCGGCGGCGTCAGCTTCCTGGTCGGCTTCATCGGCAAGCCCGAGGCGGACCGCGACCGGGCCGTCATCGAGATCAGCGGGACGCCGTATCGCATCGTTCTCACCGACAAGGCCCGGTTCACCACCGAGGAGTTGCCCGCGACGGCGACGTTCGCCGGCCCGCTGGAGTCCGCGCTGCGCCTGGTCTACGGCCGGCTGACCCCGGAACGCACCCCGGCCGGCGTCGAGGTGACCGGCAACATCTCCTTGGACGAGCTGCGCGTCGTCTTCCCCGGCTTCTGACCGCGCCCGGTCATGGACGTCGTTCTGATGGCGGTCTCCCTCGCGCTCGGTCTCGGCTTCGTAGGCCGGGGCCTGTGGGTGCTGGCTCGCGGGGGACCGCTGGTCATCCGGAGCACCGGGCGGTTCTGGCCCACGCCGGGCCGGGCGGCCGCGTTCTGGCTGCTCATCGGGTCGGGGCCGCTGGTCGGCGGGCTCCTGCGGGCCGGCGGGCAGGCCGGCCTGATCGGGCTCGGTGTCGCCTTCTGGCTGGGCTGGCTGCCGCTGGCCCTCTGCGCCATCGGCGTGATCGGGTTCCGGCCCCACCCTTCGACGCCGTAGGTCAGGGCTGCTGGGCGCCCAGCGCTTCGACGTAGACGCTGTAGAGCGAGCGGCTGGCGGCCATGAAGAGGCGGTTCTTCTTGACGCCGCCGAAGCACAGGTTGGCGCAGGTCTCGGGCAGGTGGATCCGGCCGATCAGGGTGCCGTCCGGGTGGTAGCAGTGCACCCCGTCGAAGCCGGGCCCACCGTCGCCGGCCGAGGCCCACAGGTTGCCGTCGGTGTCGACCCGGATGCCGTCCGGGCCGCCGGGGCTCATCTCGACGAAGACCCGCCCGTCGACCGGCCGGCCTTGGCGCATCTCGAAGACCTTGATGTGTCCGACGTCGACCACGTAGAGCCGCGACTCGTCCGGCGAGAAGCAGATGCCGTTGGGCCGTTCCATGCCCGTGATCACCGGTTCGCCGGCGCCGGTGGCCGGATCGATCCGGTAGACGTGCCGCGGGATCTCTTCGTCGGCCTTGTCACCCTCGTAGTGGAAGGCGATGCCCCAGCCCGGATCGGTGAACCACACCGAGCCGTCCGAATGCGTGGTCACATCGTTGGGGGCGTTCAGGCGCTTCCCCTCGTACGCATCCATCAAGACCGAGACACGACCATCATGTTCGGTACGCGTGACGCGCCGCCCCAGGTGCTCACAGGTCACCAACCGGCCCTGCCGGTCGCGGGTGTTGCCGTTGCTGTTGCCCGACGGCCGGCGGAACTCGTCGACCCGCCCGGTCGACTCGCTCCAGCGCAGCATGCGGTCGTTGGGGATGTCGGAGAAGAGCAGGTAACGCCCGTCGCCGAACCACACCGGACCCTCCAGCCAGCGCCCGCCGGTCCACAGCCGCTCGACCACCTCGTGGCCCACCACCAGCGACCGGAACCGCTCGTCGACGATCTCGATCGCCGGGTCCGGGAAGCGCACGATCGTCCGGTCGGTCTCCCACGCGCGGCCGTGCTCCATGGCCGTCACCCCCGCCCCACGAACGGCATCGTCGTCGCCATCACGGTCATCGTCAGAACGTTCGCGTCCAGGGGCAACCCGGCCATGTAGCGGACCGCCCGCCCGGCCTCGGTCACGTCCATCACCGCCTCGGGCCGCACCTCGCCGTAGGGCTGGAGCGCCCCGTCGGCCGCGCCGCCACCGATCGCGGTGGCCGCGTTGCCGATGTCGATCTGCCCGCAGGCGATGTTCCACGCCCGCCCGTCCAGCGCGGTCTGCTTGGTCAGCCCCGTGACCGCGTGCTTGGTCGCCGTGTACGCGATCGACAGCGGCCGTGGCGTGTGGGCCGCGATCGAGCCGTTGTTGATGATCCGCCCGCCGCGCGGCTCCTGGCGCCGCATCACTCGGAACGCCTCCCGCGTGCAGAGGAAGACGCCGGTCAGGTTCACGGCGACGACCTGCTGCCAGACGTCGAGCGGGTGCTCGTCGATCGCGACCGGGGGCGCGCCCATGCCGGCGTTGTTGAAGAGCAGGTCGACCCGGCCGTGCCGCTCGACCGTGTGGTCGAAGAGGTGGCGCACGCTCGCCTCGTCGGTCACGTCGGCCGGCACCGCCTCGACCTCGGCGTGGCGGGCGGCTACGGCCTCGAGCGCCTCGCGCCGCCGCCCGGCGACGACCACCCGCCAGCCGTCGCCGGCCAGCTCATGGGCCACCGCCGCCCCGATGCCACTGCCACCACCGGTGATCACCGCGATCCGCATCGACCCAGCCTAAAGGTCGCTCAGCGGCGCGGCCGGATAAGAGCGTCAACCATTGACATCCGTCACTGGAATGAGGATTCTGGGAGCGCTCCCAATGGCCGTCGTCAGGAGTTCGTGATGCGCGTACCCGTCGTGGTTCTGTTTCTTGCCGTTGCAGTCGGAGTACCGAGTCACGCCGGCGCCGCGGTGGGAGACGCGGCGACCACCGTGGACGTTGACGTCCGGGCCGGGCTGGCCACCGTGCCGAGCACGGCGATCGGCGTCAATCACGCGATCTGGGACAGCCAGCTCGGCACCGACGACGTCGCCGACCTGCTGCGCGACGCGGGGGTCGGGATGGTGCGCTATCCGGGCGGGTCGTACGCGGACATCTACCACTGGCGTGACCACACCGCGCCGGGTGGCTACGTGGCGCCGGACACCGACTTCGACACGTTCATGGCGGGGGCCGCGCGGACCGGCGCCGAGCCGATGATCATCGCCAACTACGGGACCGGGACCGCGCAGGAGGCGGCCGACTGGGTTCGCGACGCCAACGTGACCAAGGGCTACGACGTCAGGTACTGGACGATCGGCAACGAGAACTACGGCAACGGGCACTACGGCGCGGCGTGGGAGGCGGACGAGCACGCGGACAAGAGCCCCCGGGAGTACGCGGCCAACGTCGTCGCGTACAGCCGGGCGATGAAGGCCGTCGACTCGGACATCAAGGTCGGCGCCGTGCTGACCATGCCGGGCAACTGGCCGGACGGAATCGTCGGCGAGGGCGACACCGGCACCTGGAACCAGGAGGTGCTGACCCGGGCCGGCGACGCCATCGACTTCGTCGACGTGCACTGGTATCCGGGCGGTGGCAACGCGGCCGAGGCGGTGGGCAAGGCGGAGCAGATCGAGGACGCGATGGTGCTGCTCAAGGAGCAGATCGACGCGTACGGGAAACCCGGCACCGCCGTCAGCCTGACCGAGACCAACGTCGGCGTCGGCCCGAACACCCAGCCCGGCGCGCTGTTCCTGGCCGACATCTACAGTGGACTGCTGGAACAGGGCGTCTTCACCGTGCAGTGGTGGAACGTGCACAACGGCATCGGCACCGTGTCCGAGGTGGCCGGGCAGCGCGACTACGGCGACTTCGGGCTGCTGTCCAGCGGCACCTGCACGGCCGACAACACGGTCTGCGAGCCGCCGCTCAACACGCCGTTCGCGCCGTACCACGCGCTGTCGCTGATCGGGGACTTCGCCCGGCCCGGCGACCTGCTGGTCCGGGCCGGCACGAGCGATCCGCTGGTCAGCGCGCACGCGTCGCGCCGGCCGGACGGCAGCCTGGCGGTGCTGCTGGTCAACCAGGACCCGGCCAACGCCAAGCCGATCACGGTCAGCTATCACGGCTGGACGCCGTCGGCCGCCGCGCCGGTCGTGGCCACGTACGCCAACGGCGCCACCTCGGTGACCTCGGGCAGCGCGAACGTGCTCCCGGCGTACTCGCTGACTCTTCTGACCTTGCGACCCGCCCGCGCCGAAGCCGGGCCGCCGGCGCCGGGCCGTCCCACCGCCGCCGCCGTCACCGACCGCACCGCGACGATCGGCTGGAGCGGACCGGCCGGCGCGAAGTTCGAGGTCTACCGCCAGCACGGCGGGGCGAGCGAGCTGTGGGGCGAGACGACGGGTACGCAGCTGACGGCCCGAAACCTCGAACCCGGCCGCCGCTACACGGTGAACGTGGTCGCCCGGGACGCCGCCGGCCGCCAGTCCCGCCCGTCGCCGCCGCTGACCTTCACCACCCCGGCGCCGGCCACGTCGACCTGCGCGGTGAAGCTGACCCGGGCCACCGACTGGGGCAACGGCTTCGTCTGGAACCTCGACCTCAGCGGCGCCGGGCCCGCGGCCGACTGGACGCTGACCTTCACCTGGCCCACCACCTGGCAGTCGATGACCGGCGGCTGGAACGCGACCTGGGAGCAGACCGGCCGGACCGTGCGGGTCACCGGCGGCCGGCCCGCTGCCCACGACCGTCGGCTTCACCGGCGCCTACAGCGGCCCGAACGTCCCGCCCCGCGTCTTCACCCTCAACGGCTCGGTCTGCTCGACGGGCTGACCAGAACCTCCCAGTCGACGGTGCCGTTGGTGATGACCGGACGGTAGCGGCCCGCGAACGGCCGGCCGGTCTCGAGCGAGGTGGCGGTCAGCTCGAGCAGGTCGGCGATCGACGCCGGCCAGCGGGTGAAGTCGACGCCACTCTCGTTGTAGAACTCGCCGACCCGCCCGTGGCTGCCCGGGCGCTGGTCGGCGAGCAGGTAACCGCCGTCGCCGGCCGCCGCGAACGGCACATAGCCCTTGTTCCACCATTCGTCATCCTCGACCGATATCCGGCCCGTCACCCCGCACATCTCCCACCAGGCGCCGGGGATCTCGGCGACCGACATCGGCCGGTGCATGAAGGGCAGGTCGAAGCCGCCGGCCTCGGCGCCGTCGTGGCGCAGCAGGGAGGCCACCAGGTCGGGCGGGAACGCGACGGACATCCGCTGCTGCGCGCCCTGGACGGCCTCGGCGGAAGCGGGTGGCCGGAGCGAGTTGCGGGCGGCCGGCGCCTTCGCGGCGAGCCACTTCTCGATGCGTCGCCACGCGGCGTCGACGCGGGCGGTGGCGGCCGGGACGGGCTTGGCCGGGGTGACGCCGGTCCGGTATTCGGGGCAGATGACGGCCGGTGGCCGGGGCGGCCGCGGCATGGGCAACGGGCCGGTCCAGCTCGTCCTGGCGGGGGCGGGGGCGTCGAAGCCGGTGACCATCGTGGCCTCGTCCCGGGGAGCCGAGCGTTCGCAGAACGCCAGACCGGTCACCACCAGGGACATCGTGACGAAGACGGCGCCGAGCAGGAGGATGACGCGCTTGCCGCTGGTGGCCGGCCCGGGGACGGTCGGTGGTGGCGGCGGTGCCATGGGCGGCGGGTTGGCCGACTTGGGCCGGCCCGCGGAAGCGTGCAACATCGGGTGAAGCAACGCCCGCGCGGCGGCGGCGGGATCGCCTTCGTCTTTCCGGGCGGCGCCGGTCGGGATGTGGCCCGCCGGTTCCAGGGGCGTGTCGACCGGCTCGGCGCCGACGCTGATGACCGCGCCGGTCAGGCCACGCGCGTCGAGGACGCCGAGTGCCATCGTGGTGTGGTTGGCCGCGTCGGGTCCGTCGCCGGCGATCACCGCCACCGGCGCGCCCAGGGCGACGGCCAGGTCGGCCACCGTCCATCCGGCGCGACTGGCCGGCACGAGCAGGCCCTTGGCCCCGGCCACGAGCACCAGGCCGTGGGTGCGGGCCAGAGTGGACACCAGTTCGGTGGCCTCGTCCAGGCTCAGCGGATCGGCCGCACCGTCGCGCAGCTCGGCCCACGTCGCCAGGTGTTCGAGCAGCCCCTCGCCGGGCGGACCCTCAGCGCCCAGCGCGACGACGGCGACCCGCACCGCCGCGGCCGCCGCCAGCGTCGTGGCTACGACCTCCCAGCCCACCGCGGCCGAGGTGGGAACAAGCACCCACGGACCACCGTCCGGCCAATCCTGACTCACCGCACACCCCCGACATCCTCGGTGATGGTAGCGGCGGGCGACCCTCGACAGGCGACGAACTACTGAAGGTCGGGGCGGTCCACCATGGAGCGTTGCTGGTCGCCGGTGGTGCCGAGGAGCCGCCGACGCTCGCGGAAGGCGCGCAGGTTGGCGGTGTTGCCGCAGGTGCTGACGTCGTGCCAGACACCGCTGTTGTTGCGGGACGCGTCGAAGAAGGCGGCCCGGCAGTCGACGTTGTGGCACAGCTTGAGCCGCGGCCACAGCCCCGCCTGCTGGGCCAGCAGGGCCTCGGCCCAGAGCGCGGAGGCCAGCCAGCGGGTGCCCCGGCCGGCCGGGACGATGCGGACCCAGCCGTCGGCGTCTGGCACCAGACTGACGGGTACGTCGGCCGGCGGCAGGGTGCCGTCGGGCTGGTTGCGGCCACCGGCCAGGATCACGTTCTCGAACGTCGTCCGCAGCCGGCGCAGCGACCGCATGTCGGTGGAGGACAGCAGGATCACCGGCGCCGGGAGCCCAGCCACCCGCGACCAGGTGGCCAGCGTGTCGGTGATCCAGCGCTGGCCGTCGTCGGGATTGGCCAGCAGATCGGGGGCGTACGTCATCGTCGCCCGGGTGTTCAGCAGCTCCTGAACGAGGGCGAGACCGGCGGGCGCCTCCCGCACGCCGTGCCGGGCGCTGGCCTTCCACGACATAGCCGAAGCCTACTTGATTCTTTTTGCCGGCCGCATCGGCCCGGAGTCTGACCTCGCGTGATGCGGTTCCGACGCTCCGCAGTCGGACGGCAACGATGTGCGTCGTTGCAACGTTGAGGCGCTTTTCACCGGTTATCCGTGGCGGTGCGGTGGCAAGCTGGGCCACGGGGAGGTGGCCGATGATCAGAAGAACCGGAAGCTGGGTGGCCGCACTGGCCGTGGCGGTGACGCTCGTTGCGGGGTGTGGGTCCGATTCCGGCGACAAGACGGCGGCGCCGGCGCCGGTCGTACCCACGACCACGGCCAGCGCACCGACCACCGAGCCGGAGCCGTCCGACCCGGCCGAGCCGTCCACGGCACCGTCCGGAACCGCCAAGCCCGGCAAAACGCCTACGAAGCCCACGAAGCCCGCGAAGGATGACAAGCTTCGCAAGGGAGCCAAGGGCGCCGAGGTGACCGCGCTGCAACAGCGGCTGACCGAGCTGGGCTACTGGAACGGCAAGGCCGACGGCAAGTTCGGCGGGACCACCCAGCAGGCGGTGTACGCGCTGCAGAAGGCGGCGGGTCTCGGCCGGGACGGCGTGGTCGGCGGCAAGACCAGGAAGGCGCTGGAGTCCGGCGTGCGCCCGAAGGCGAAGAGCTCCGACGGGAACGTCGTCGAGATCGACAAGAAGAAGCAGTTGCTGATGCTGGTCAAGGACGGCGAGGTCCAGCTGGTCTTCAACACGTCGACCGGCTCGGGCGAGCGGTACGAGACCAAGGACGGCGGCACGGCGATCGCCAGCACGCCGAAGGGCAAGTTCACCGTGTCCCGGCAGATCGACGGCTGGCGCGACGCCCCGCTCGGCATGTTGTGGCGGCCGAAGTACTTCAACGGCGGCATCGCCGTGCACGGGGCGAACAGCATTCCGCCGTACGCCGCCTCGCACGGCTGCGCCCGCCTGTCGATCTCCGCGATGAACTACCTGTGGTCGAACGACAAGATGCCGATCAAGACCAAGGTCTGGGTGTACTGAGCCTCGTTTCACCTTCGCTTCCGGGGCGCATGTCACTGGCGGCGAATGTGGAACGAGGCTGAGGGGCTCTACCCGTCGATGGGGCTCTACCCGTCGATCCGGGAGATGTTGCGGATCTTGTTGGAGGCGTCCAGGGCCGCGACCTTGTACGCCTCCGACAGGGTCGGGTAGTTGAAGACCGTGTCGACCAGGTAGTCGACCGTGCCGCCGGTGCCCATCACGGCCTGGCCGATGTGGACGATCTCGGTGGCGCCGGTGCCGAAGATGTGCACGCCGAGCAGCTTGCCGTCCTCGGGGGAGACGAGCAGCTTGAGCATGCCGTACGAGTCGCCGACGATCTGCCCGCGGGCCAGTTCGCGGTAACGCGCGATGCCGACCTCGAACGGCGTGTTGGTGTCGGTGAGCTCGGCCTCGGTCTTCCCGACGAAGCTGATCTCCGGGATCGTGTAGATGCCGATCGGCTGGAGGGCGCCCATGTCCCGGGTGGGCTCGCTGCACGCGTGGTGCGCGGCCAGCCGGCCCTGCTCCATCGAGGTCGAGGCCAGCGCCGGGAAGCCGATCACGTCACCGACGGCGTAGATGTTGTCGACCGCGGTGCGGAAGTTCGCGTCGACCTTGATGCGGCCACGCTTGTCGGCCTCGAGCCCGGCCGCCTCGAGCGCGAGGTCCTCGGTCTGGCCCTGGCGGCCGGCCGAATACATCACCGTGTCGGCGACGATCTTCTTGCCGCTCTTCAGGATGCACAGCGCCGCGGTCTGGTGCCGTTCGACCGAGGCGACCTCCTCGCCGAAGCGGAACGCCACGGACAGGTCGCGCAGGTGGTACTTGAGCGACTCGATGATCTCGTCGTCGCAGAAGTCGAGCATCTGGGGGCGCCGCTCGACCACGGTGACCTTGGTGCCGAGGGCGGCGAACATGGACGCGTACTCCATGCCGATCACGCCGGCGCCGACCACGACCATCGACCGTGGCACCGACTGCAGGTTGATCACGCCGTCCGAGTCGACGATCGTCCGGTCGTCGAAGTCGACGCTGTCCGGCCGCGCGGGACGCGTACCCGCGGCAATGATGATCTTGTCGGCCGTGACCTTGTGGTCGCGGCCGTCACCGCCGTCCACCCACAGCGAGTGCGCGTCGGCGAAGCGGCCGGTCCCGGTGACCATCGAGACGCGGTTGCGGGACAGCTGGTTGCGGATCACGTCGGTCTGCCGGCTGATCACGTGATCGGTGCGCGCCGCCAGGTCGGCCACCGTGATCTCGTCCTTGACCCGGTAGCTGCTGCCGTACAGATCTCGCTGGCTGAGGCCGGTCAGGTAGAGGACCGCCTCACGCAACGTCTTGGAGGGGACGGTGCCGGTGTTGATGCACACCCCACCGATCATGTCGCGACGGTCGACGATGCCGACCCGCCGCCCGAGCTTGGACGCGGCGATCGCGGCCTTCTGCCCACTGGGCCCGGAGCCCACTACCAACAGGTCGTAGTCATACACCGGCTTAGCGTCGCAAGATGTCGGCCGCCGCGCCAGACCTTCCCTCTTAACCTCTGTCCACAGGAAGTTGATCATCCTGTGGATAACGTACGCTCCCGGTGCTGCTGGGGACTGACCGTATGGAACCTCTTGAATGCCGTGCTGAACGCGAACGGCGTTCCGTACCCCACCCGCCGTGCGACCGACGCCACCGTCGCGCCCGGCTCGCCCAGCAGATCGGCCGCCAGCGACAGCCGCCACCCGGTCAGGAACGCCATCGGCGGCTCGCCCACCAGCTCGGTGAACCGGCGGGCGAACGCGGCCCGGGACAGACCGGTCTCACTGCCCAGCCGGGCGACCGTCCACGACTCGGCCGGCGCGTCCTGCATCAGACGCAGCGCCCGCCCGATCACCGGATCGGTCTGCGCCTTGAACCACCCGGCTTGATGAGAAGCGAACCACCAGCGCAGGACCGCGATCAGGATCAGGTCGAGCATCCGGTCGAGCACCGCGTCCTGACCCGGGGCGTCGTCGGTGGCCTGGACCCCGAGGTAGTCGACCAGCGCCACCGGGACGTGGTCGCGCGGGGCGACGATCAGGTCGGGCAGGGTGTCGAGCAGGCGGCGGCCGACCATGGACCGCGACTCGTAGGCGCCAGTGAGCATGAGGGTGGCGCCGTCGGTCGCGTTGCCCCAGGTGCGGACGCCGACGTCGGTCATCCGCGGGACGTCACCGGTAAGCATCGTGCAGGTCTGGCCCGGGCCGATCAGCACCTGCGGCTCGGTCGCCGGCTGGTCGGCCACGGTGTAGTGCCGCGGGCCGCGGGCGATGGCCACGTCGCCGGCGTGGATCAGGGCGGGCTCGGCGTCGGCCGGGCAGACGTACGCCTCGCCTCGCAAGATCGTGATCACCGAGAGGGGCGACTCGTCCTCGATCCGCATCGACCACGGCGGGTCCAGGGAACTGCGCAGCACGAAGGCGCCCCGGGCGCTCGGCCCGGCCAGCACGTGGGACAACGCGTCCATGCACGGATGCTGGCACGAAAGCGGGAGCACACGCGATTCCGGGCTGAATACCTTTTGAGAACCATTGATGTCGTACGGGGGAGACAGACCGGATGTCCACGCGTTCCGTTTCATTTCTTGTTCTCGGCGGTGCCCTGATCGCGGCCCTGACCGCCTGCACCAGTCCCACCGAATCCACCGGCGCCGCCCAGCCGGTCGGCACACCACCCGCAGCCTCAACCAGCAGCGCGACCGTGACCCCGAGCCCGACCGCGCCCGGTGGCAAGCCTGGTGGCAGGGCCGCGGCGGCGAACTGCCCGGTCACCGCGACCACCCTGCTGGCGGCGATCAAGAAGGAGCACCCCGGCTGGGGCGCCTCGGAGCTGAGCAAGATCCGCTGCTACCAGGACTACGCGATGTCCACCCGCCGGGCCGCCGACCCGAACGCCGACACCGAGGTCGAGACCTTCCGCTACACCGGCGGCGAGTGGCACATGTTCGTCGGCGGCAGCGGCGGCTACTGCGAGGGCGTTCCGGCCGACGTCAAGAAGCACTTCCGCGGCGACGGCTACCCGGGCTGCGAGTAGCGGCGCGAGTCACGCATGGCCTCGACCAGGTCTTCCCGGGCCCGCGCGACGCGTGATCGGATCGTGCCGACCGGGCAGCCGCAGACCTCGGCCGCCTCGGCGTAGGACAGGCCCGACACCTGGGTGATCACGAAGGCCTCGCGCCGCTCCGGCGCGAGGCCGCCCAGCAGGTCGTGCAGGGCGTGCTGCTCGTCGAAACGGGTGTGCACGGCGGCCTCGGCCGACTCGGCGCTGGACTGCCAGTCGGCCAAGGCGGCGACCCGCGGGCGGCGGGTGGCCCGGCGTACGTCGTCGGCGGCGACCCGGCGGGCGATGGCGAACAGCCAGGTCCGTACGGAGGACCGGCCGGCGAAGTCGGGCAGCGCCCGCACCGCCCGCAGGAATGTCTCCTGCGCCAGGTCCTCGACGTCGGCCGCGTCGGTCAGCGGGGCGAGGAACCGCAGCACGTCCCGCTGGGTGGCCCGGATCAGGTCGGTGAGAGCGTCCCGATCGCCGCGCGCGGCGGCGAACGCCAGCGCGGTCAGGTCCTGCTCGGGCATCGGCCCCGGTCCCTTCGTCGGTTGCTCCGCGCGGTGGTACGCAAGCCGTGCTGGAAAGGTTCACCGACGATGTGCCATTCGCGCAAGAGGCGCCCTCTCCTCAGCCGTTCCTGCCTCAGCCTTTGCTGTAGAGGCTGACGCCATCGCTGCCCGAGGCCGTGTCGTTCTTGCGGTCGCGGCCCTTGGGCTCGAAGCGGAGCACGGCGCCGTCCTCGTCGTGGCGCTCGATGGTGATGGTCGGGCCGGCCGACAGGCTCAGGTAGCCGTCACCGCCGACATAACCCGTGACCGTCGAATCGTTGGCGCGGACGACGGTGAAGTTGAGGCGGTTGGGCGGGATGTGGGTGAGGGTGATGCGCCCGATGCCGAACTTCTTGGCCGGGGTCAGGCCGCCGGAGCTGGTCAGCAGGACCTCGCAGGTGCCGTCGGCGCAGTCCTTGAAGTTCGTGCTGTAGCTCTTTGTCGGAGACGGCTCGGGAGATGGCGTGGCCTTGGATGGCCCGCTTGTCGACGGCGCGGGTTGTGGGGGCTCGGCGTTCGGTTGCGGCGCCGCGGAACATGCGGTGAGGGCAAGGCAACAGGCGATGACGAGAGGCGTACGCATAAGCGTTTTGTAGTCGCGATCCACGCTGGACGGTCGGCCGTGGCCGGGACCGGCCGCGTAATCTGGGCCGATGACGGATCTGCGCGGCGCGATCGGCCGGTATGCGGGGCGGTTCCATGCCGCCGTCGAGACTGAGCACCACGTCGCGTCGCCGCTGGGCGCGTGGCTCCTGCTGGCGCTCGCCGCCTCGGCCGCGCCCCGCGACGAGCGGCTCGCCGACGCCCTCGGGATGCCGCCCGGCGAGGCCAGACACCACGCCGCGGCGCTGCTCAAGGAGCCACATCCGCTGGTCGCGGCGGCCACCGCGGTCTGGTCCACGCACTGGGTCAAGCCCGATCGCCTGGCGTCCTGGCGCGACCGGCTGCCCGGCGCCACCGAGGTCGCGGCGCTGCCCGACCAGGCCGGTCTCGACCGGTGGGCGTCCGATCACACGTACGGCCTGATCGACCGCTTCCCGATCACCATCACCCCCGACGTCGCCCTGGTGCTCGGCAGCGCCCTGGCCACCAAGGTGACCTGGCAGAAGCCGTTCGACCAAGACTCGGTGGCCCGGCTCGGCCCCCACAGCCCGTGGGCCGGCCAGGTCAAGGAGATCCTCCGCAGCCCCCGGGAACACCGGGCCTTCATCGCCGAGTCGCGAAGCGCCGGGCAGGTCGCCGTGCACGTCGCGGCGGCCGAGGGCGGGCTCGACGTGGTGTCGGTGGTGGCCGGCCCCGAGGTCGCGCCGGACCGGGTCCTCGCCGCGGCCCACGAAGACCTCACCCCCGTCTCGCTCTGGGACCTGCCGCTCGGCGAGACCGACCTGTGGCGGATCCAGGAACGAGAGACCGACCAGCCGGAACGGGAGATCCACCACGCCTACCTGCCCGCGTGGTCGGCCACCAACAAGCACGAGCTGGACGCGCCCGAGCTGGGCTTCGGGGTGGCCGCCGACGTGCTCGCCCCGCTGCTGCGGGTGCCGCCCGCCGGATTCAAGGCGGCGCAGTCGGCCACCGCCCGCTACGACCGGTACGGGTTCGAGGCGGCGGCCGTGACCGGCTTCATGACGCTGGCCGGGGCCCGGTGGCAGCCGCAGGGCACGGCGCGGGTCGCCGAACTGCGGTTCGGTCACCCGTACGCGGTGGTCGCCGTGGCCTCGCCCGACGACGCCGGACCCTGGCACGACCTGCCGGTCTTCTCCGCCTGGGTCGCCGAGCCGTCTGAACTTTGACCTGCTCCGCGCGTTGATCGCCATATGCGAGTCGACGGCCTGTTCGTCAACGCGGCCAAGGTGCTGCTGCCACCCGGGCGCGAGCCGGCCGGGCGGGCGGTCGGGCGCGGGCTGGTCACCGCCGAACACGCCGCGTCCTTTCCCGTCGACGAGCTGCCGGTGGCCACCCCCGCGGAGAGCACCGAACTGCTCGCGCTGGCCGTCGCCGGCAGTGCCCTCGGCGAGGCGGCCGTCCGCCCCGAGGACGTCGGTTTCCTGGTGCACGCCTGCGTCGGCGACACCTCGTACGAATGGAAACTGGCCCCTCGCCTGGCCCGCCTCCTAGGAGCGGACCGAGCCGTGGCCCTGGGCCTGCGGCAGAACTGCAACGGCGCCGGCGTCGGCCTGCAACTGGCCGCGGCCCACCTGATGACCGAGCCACGCACCGAGAACTGCCTGGTCGTGACCTCGGACGCGCTCGGGGCGGACTGGCCCCGGCGCTGGTACCTCGGCTACGGCGACGGCGCCACCGCGATGCTGCTGTCCCGCCGCCCCAGCCCGATGGCCCTCCTCGCCGTGGCCAGCAGCGGCCGCCCCGCCAACGAGGCCCACTACCCCGCCTGGAACCCGTTCCGCCCCGGCGTGCCGGCCGGCCCGACCGACGAATCCGCCCCGCACGCCGGCTTCCTGCTGCGAGCCGCCGTCCGCGACGCCGCCGAGGCCGCCCTCACCGACGCCAACCTCAACCCCTCTGCCGTACGCACAGTGCTGCTGAGCCGAGTCCGCCCCGCGATCGCCAACGTCCTGGTGGCCGGCGTAACCCGGGCCGGCCTGACCGCCACCCCCCTCAACCTGGCCGACCGCTCAGGCCACCTCTTCGCCGGCGACCTGACCGCCAACCTGGCCGACCTCCTCTGCACCGACCCCATCGGCCCCACCATGATCGTCAGCTTCACCGGCGACATCGACGTGACCTGCGCAATCGTCGACTCCCGGGTGTAGCCCGCGCCACAGCCAAAGCCAGAGGCGGTCCGGCCCGGGCCTCCGGTAACCTGTGGGCCAGCGGGCCGCTAGCTCAATGGCAGAGCTGTGGACTTTTAATCCATAGGTTCAGGGTTCGAGTCCCTGGCGGCCCACCAGGTGAAGCATTGCGCGAACCGGATCCGGTTCGCTGGCGTCGCCGGTGGACGTAGCGGTGTCATCCGCGTCCACCGGGACGTCGCCCGGTACCCGGAACACCGGGATGATCTCGTCGTTGTCGGTGATGCGGACTTCGGCGACGAGTTTCTCGATGGTGGCCTTGCGCTCGGCGGAGGTGCCGTCCGCGATGACGTGGTGCAGGTGATCGCGGATTCGGGCGAGGGTGCTGGGTGAGGGTGCGGTCGGTTCGTCGCTGATCAGATCGGTGATCTCGGCGCGGCGGACCTTGAGGGCTTCGATCTCGGTCCGGAGTTCGCGGAGCCGGGGTCCGGTGTCTTCCTCATCCATGGTGCCGTTCTCGAACGCGGTGCGGTATTTGTCGCGGGCTGAGGTTTTGGCCGTGATGGCGGCTTCGACGGCGTCGAGTTCGGCTTGGCGGTCGGTGTTGCTGCCACGGTGGTGGGCTTGGGCGCGGGTGATGGCGTCGGCGATGAGGGTGTCGGCGTTGCGGTAGAAGTCGTGCAGGGCCTGCAGGACGGCTTCGTCGAGGGCTGGGGCGTCGAGGCGAGGGCTGGTGCAGCCGTCGGCGCCGTACCGGGTGCGGGAGTAGCAGGTGTAGTAGTGGTAGCGGCGGGTGCGGCCTTTGGCCGAGGTGCCGATGTATCTGTTCTTGCACCTCGGGCAGGTGATCAGGCCGGTGAGGTGGTAGTCGGAGTCGCTCATGGCTCGCTGGTGGTGGGTGTCGGAACGGGCGTCGGCGATGTCGCGGACGCGGCGCCAGGTCTCGCGGTCGATGAGTGCGGGGTGGGCGTCGGTGACGTGGGTGTCGCCGTAGACGATGTCGCCGGTGTAGGCGGGGTTGTCGAGGATGCGGCCGATGGTGAGTCCGGACCATTTCTTGCCGGTGCGGTTGGTGATGCCGCGGCGGTTGAGTTCGGCGGCGATGGCACGTGTGCCGAGACGTTGGTCGGTGTAGAACCGTACGATTTCCCGCAGGATCGGTGATTCGTTTTCGTGGGGGACGAGTTTCTGTGTTGCGGGGTCGATTAGATATCCGTAGGGGCGGGTTCCTCCGGCCCATCTTCCTTTGGCGGCTTTGGCGTTCATGCCGTTGATGACGCGGTCGATGATGGTTTCTCGTTCGAATTCGGCGAAGACACCGAGGAGTTGGACGAGCATGCGGCCAATGGAGGTGGAGGTATCGAAGGGTTCGGTGGCGGAGGCGAACGCGACTCCGGCGTCGTCGAGTTCGTTGAGCAGATCGAGCAGGTCGGACAGGCGGCGGGAGAACCGGTCGACGCGGTAGACGAGCAGGATGTCGTAGCGTCCGGCCTTCGCGGCGCGTAGCGCGCGTTGCAGGCCGGGGCGTTCGGTGGTGGCTCCGGACGCGTCGTCGGTGAAGGGTTCGGCGGCCAGGATCCAGCCGGGTTGGGAGTTGACGTACGAGGTCAGCGCGGCGAGTTGGGCGTCGATGGAGAACGGCTGGTGTTCGTCGTCGGTGGATCGGCGCAGGTAGAGAGCTACTCGGCGGGTGCCGGTCGGGGTGTCGCCGAACCCGGTGCGGGTCCGGCGGCGCTTGGCTCTGCTGGGTGTGGCTGCCACGGCGAGGTCCTTCGAGGGGTGATGGCCGGGTGGACGGCACCGGTGATGGTGTCGTCCACCCGGCATGCGGTCAGGCGGCGGTGGGTTCTTCGGGGTGGCGGCGTTCGTAGCGGGCGATGAGTACGGCGAGGGCTTCGACGGCGTCGGTGTATTCGGTGGCGGTCATGGGGGTCGTTTCCACGTGAGCGATACGGATTTCGGTGATTGCGGCCCGTCCCCGGCCCGATGCGTTCCGTGATTTTCTGTCATTCGCGGATCGCGACCCGGTTTGCGTAGGCGCATTTTTATGATACCCGATTTCTGTCGTTGAATGGTCGGGGTCGTGCGGCATATGCCTCCACAGGAGATGCGCAAGATTGAGTGTTTTGCGTTACGGATCATGTGTCCGGATTCCTTTCTCGTTTCGATTTCCGGAGTTGCAGTTGCGGCTTTGGCGCGGCTGTGTACGGAAAGCGGTGGCCGGCAACCCGATGGGGTGCCGGCCATGGTGAGGGCGTGCGGGTGCTACGGGATTTGCGGGGCTGTCTGGTCGTCGGTGATGAAGACGTCGAGCAGTGCGACGGCGTGTCGTAGCCGGGTTTGGGCGTCGCGGTTGCTGACGGAGTACTGCAGGTCAGCGTGCAGTTGGTCGACGACGCCGATGACCGGGGCGGTGCGGATGGCGGCTTGCGGTGTGCCGCGTAGCCAGGTGGTGGCGAGTTGCCGGGAGGCGGCTGCGGCGGCGAGGCCCGTCGCGGAGACCGTGTAGTCGCGGCCGTCGGTGGCTGGGTGGTGTCGATTGGTCGGGCCGGGCGGTTCCGTGGTGAAGATGCGTAGCCACCGGACGGCTCGGCGTAGGGCGTGGTGGGCTTGCTGGTCGCTGACGTATTCGTCGCGCAGGATGTCAAGCAGTTCGGCGACCATGGCGATCACCGGGGCGCTCTGGACTGCTTTGTGCGGGTGCTCGAGCAGGGTTGCGGTGAACCACTGCACGTCGTGAGGTTGGCGGATCGGTTCCGGTTCGCCGAGCAGCTCGGCGAGGGAGCGTGTGGCGTGCACGTTGTCTCCTACTTCATTGGTCTCGGGCTGCACACCGGAGTCGCCGGCGTGCTGGTCCGCGGGGGTGTCGGTGTTCTCGATGACTTCGGCCGGTTCGCTGTGGTGGGCGTTCATCAGGTGTGCTCCGTGGTCTCGTCGTCGTACGGGAGTTCGGACAGGCGTAGCCGGGGACCTTGGTGGCCGTGCAGCCACCACACGTTCTTGGCAGGCGACTGCCCGGTCGCTGCGGCGTGATCTCCGGCGGCGGTGGCCACCAGGTTGGGGACGTCGGTGCCGGTCAGGAGTTGGTGCAGGTTGAGCTCGCGGCGGGCGGAGGGCAGCCAGAACAGCACCGGCCACCGCCAGCGGGTCATATCCGCGAGCTGCGCGTAGTTGGCGATCTTGTTGGCGAGGACAGGCAGGCTTTCGGTGCCGAGATCCATCTCCAGGAGGAACGGCACCTGCCGGCCGTGTTCGGCCCAGACGCCGTGGGCGTCGGGGCGGGGCAGGTTCTTGAGCAGCATCAGGCTCGGGTCGTCGCCGGTACGGAAGAAGGCTCCTCTCTCCTGCAGGGCGGAGGCAGGCCGCCACGAGATGAGGCGGCTGCCGGGGTGAGTGCGCTCGTGGGCGGCCAGGTCGGCGAAGAACTGGTTGGTGGCCAGCAGGTGCGGCAGGTTGGCCCGGGAGGTGAGGTGCTGGCGTCGCTGCCGCGCCTGATCACGGCGTGGTAGCGGGTCGCCGCGTTGGGCGGCGACGATCTCGGTGCCGAGTTGATCGAGCAGGTAGTGGTACGGATACGAGCCGCCCTGCCAGCGTTGCGGCCGGAACCGGGCTACCACGCCGAGGGCGAGGAGCTTGAGCAGCCGCCGCTGACAGAACGTCAACGAGCCGTACAAAGCGGTGTTGATCTGGTCGGTGGTCAGCACACCGTGGTCGTAGAGCCAGCCGAGCAGCCGCAGATCACGGCCGGTGAGGGCCGATTGCGCCCGCAGCAGGCGCTGTTCATTGCTGGTACGGATAGGCATCACCCCCAGGGGAGACCCCAGAGAAGGGTCTGTCGCAGCACCCGACGGTCACCGCCGGATAGCGGCTGACCTGCACTGACAGGCAGACGATGGGGTCTGTGTGGGGGTCTGTGTCAAGACCGACTCCCACACCGACACCCGGACGCACCCTGGCACCGACACCCCGACCGCATCCGGCCGGTCGACCCGTGCCGAGAGTCGTGGTGGTTCCGGTCCGAGGCCGGGATGCTCCGGCCCGCCGACCTGGCGGCGGTGCAGTCGGCGGTCTGGGGCGTGCTGTCTGTGCCGGGCACCAGTTGGGTGCCGGTGAGGCGAGCAACGGCGCTGACGAACCCGTGGCCGCGAGCGCGACAGGTTCTGACAGATCGACCGCGTGCTGCGGGTACGGACTCCGGTAGGCGCGCGGAGGTAACCCCCGCAGGCCTACCGGTACTCGATGAGAGAACGGCCGGTTCATGGACACTCCTTCTGGTTGGTAGGAACGGGACACGGCCTACCGCGGCGCCGCCGACGGGCACGGGACTGGGACCGTGGCGGCGCCGGTCATGGCGGCGAGCGAATGACCGCGGCAACCGGCAGGTCGGCTCTCCCCGCTGTCGGGGTTTCGTCGCTGCTTCCGGTTGGCGCTTCCGCGTGGGTAGGCCGGTCGCGGATCAGCTTGACCAGCGCGGACGCCCGCGCATTCGACATCGCATACCCCTGCCCGCGTAGCACCTCGGCCAAGGCTTCCCGCGACAGCGGGCGCCCCTCGCGGGCCAGATCGCCCGCAACCTTGCGGGCGACGGGGAGCAGGTCGCGGATCTCGCCATCGACCGTCCCAGGCGGCGGACCGTCGTCCGCGATGGTGGGAGGGTGTTGCGGACGTCCGGGACCGTCCGGGACGGCCGCCGAGGTCGGGACCGTGGTGGCAGGGCCGGGTCCTGTCTGTCCGAGTGCGATCTTCACCATGGCTAGGAACCCGACCGCCGGTAGCGCTGCCGCGAGCCAGCCGATGACCGACGGCTCGGCCTCCACGACCTGGGCACCCAGCGACAGCACCACCGCGACGACCAGGACGACGGCCGGGAACCGCAGATGAGCACGGAGGCGTTTACGGCGCCGTAGTTCCAGGCCGCCGGCCACGGACATCAGCTCCAGCACCACGGCGTCGGCCCACGCCAGCCATCCCGGCTGGCCGTGCGCTTGAGCGACGTCGTGCACGTGCGTGAATGAGGCCGCCGCCGCGGCCGCCCCGATCGCCAGCATGATGACGACCTGGACGACGCCCTCGACCCTGGCGGCACGGTCCGCACGGGCCAAGGGCGGCTTACGGGCTTCACTCACCGGCGGCCCCCGCACTGGTGGGGCCCGGCCGTGCCGGGCGGTGGGAAAGATTCCGTGCGCGGTGACAGACCGTGACAGATCGCGAACGGACGCGGACCGGCGCTGGTGACAGATCCAGCGCGTATCGTGCTCTCCCCAAACAGCGTGACAGTGATCGATAATCATGGCTTCACTCTCCATAGAAGATGACGAGTCCGCCCCAGGAAGCGGAGCGGGGGATGAACGAAGCAGCCGTCGCGGCCCAGTGAGGACGGCGACGGCAGCAGGCAAGCACGCAAGAGACTGCGGGTTTGCTACAGGAGAAAGGGACGGCGGTACGCCGTTCTGGACACGAGCCCAGCAAGATTTTTTGCAGCGTTCACACCGGCGACGGGGGTTGGTGGTGCAGCCGAACCGATCAACACCGCCATCGGACAGCGCTGAGCTGGCCTTCCGTGACCTGACGCCACTCACGTTGCCGGGCAGCCGAGACGGCACGACAAGTCGGCACGGACCGTTGTTCGACTGGTTCCTGGACCGCTTCGCCCTTCTCGACTGGACCATCCCGGCCGGCCACCTCTCTCCAGGCCTGCCGCCTCGGGACATGCGTCCCCGTATGCTCCAGCGGTTCCTGCTCGAAGACGCCGACTACCAGCAACGCGATCAGATCTGGGCCGCCGTCATCACCGGCGCCCGCAGGCCCGCCACCGCCGAGCCGTACCGGATCCTCGCGATCGGCCTCGCTGCCCGCGGACTACGGGCCGCCCGTAAACGCATCAAACTGGCCCACCGCGACGACACCGCCGACGTCGACCACGACCTCATCCACGGCTTCCTGAACCGACTGAAAACGATCGACGTCCGCGCCACTAACCTCGGCATGAAGCTCATCGAGAGCGGCGTCACCTACGCCAAAGGCCAACAACGTCGACGCCCCAAGACCATCCGGTCACCCGCAGCCGAACCCGAACCGGTCAGCGCTGACACCCCCGACGAGGACGTCAACACCCTGTTCCACACGGTTCTGGCCGCGTTCGCCGAAGCCGGGAAGCCGCTCACCGAGCGAGACATCAAACTGCTCACCATCACCGGGTTCGACCAGGTCAGCATAAAGGAAGCGGCCGACCAGTTGGGCATCGGTCTGGAAGCCGCCTACAAACGACGCCAACGCGTCCAAGCACGATTCCAGCGATACTTCGCCGCGCCCGGCCGGGAAGACGACGAGGATCCGGTCACCAAGGCACGTGGAAAGGCGATTACCGGTCGCGATGCCACGGCATCCGCGGAGGCGGCGGCACCACCGACTCATCGAACGGCTCCGCTCCCTGCCCCACCGCGATCAACTCGCCGATCAAGACCGACAGCTCCTGCTGCCAGCTCGGATCACGATCGATCCGCAACACCCCACGGATCCGATCCGACACCACAAGCACCGGACCACCCGACCGTCCCGCCAGACTGAAATCCGGCCCGTGCACCAGCACCACCACACCCGCGACACCAGCTTGCACGGTCACCTCCGGTGGAAACGGCCGCGACCGCGCGATGTCCCACAGCGTCGCCACGAGTTCCGCCAGCGCGATCTCATCCTCGATGAACACCACGAACGACGACGCCGCACCCCGCGACCGAACCGGCCACACCGATGCCGGAAGGTCCCGCAGCTCCGAGGCCAAGGAAGCCGCCGTGCCCTCGCGGTCGTTCGCCGTGCCCGTAGCGGCGAACGGTGCAGTACCGCGGGCATCGAGAGGCCCGCTGCCGGAGTCGATAGGCGTGGCGCTCACCTGACCAAGACTGCCAGCATTCGCCCGAGCTGGGTAGCGGTGAGCCAGCGGTCCTCGGCGACAAATCGTCACCTGTGATGCCGCGCTCTTGAGCAATCGGTTAACGGCTGAGCGCGCTTCTCTCAGCTAGGTGCCGGATGAACCGACGAGATGCCGAGCCCAAATCTCCGTCTCGTCTATTCCGTGGCACGATGGCCTGGTGGATGGTCTGGACGCAGGCGTGGTGGTGTGGGATGTCGATGGCACTCTGATTCCGGCGGATCTTCGCTGGTTGCGGCGCGCTGTGGCTCGGACGTACGGGATCGACGAGTCGGCTGTGAAGTTTCCGGAGAAGAAGGTTCACGGCTACACCGACGAGTCGATCGTTGTCGACACTGCTGTCACGTCCGGCATCAACGCGGCGGATGCGGAAGCCGGTGTGCCTCGGTTCGGTGTGGTCTTGGCTGAGGTCATGGATGCTGGCCGCGACGAGCTGGCCCGGGTTCAGCCGCCGTATCCAGGGGTCGTCGAGAGCATCGCCGCGCTGCACCGGCGTGGTTTCGTGCAGACGGTGCTGACCGGGAACCTGCGGCACGCGGCCGAGGTCAAGGTCGCTTCGCTGGGCGTGGGCGACGAGTTGGACCTCGACATCGGCGCGTACGGATCGGATGATCGGGACCGCTTCCAGCTGACGGCGGTCGTGGCGCGTCGCTACCGCGACAAGTACGGCACGCCGCTGCTTCCGGCGCGGACCGTAGTAGTGGGGGACGCGCCGAACGACATCGCCTGCGCCCGGAACGCGGGGTTCCGGGCTGTGGTGGTTGCTCACCGGGCCAGCCGGGAGGAACTGGCGGGCTACGAGCCGGACGCGGTGCTCGACCGATTGGACCCTGACTTGCTGGTGTCGACGATCGCCGGCCTCACGTCGGCTGATTGAGGAGAACCGACCTTTCGTGATTCAGGCTGCGGCGATGCGCTGATCCATTTCGCGTACTACCGGTTCCTTGTTCCAGGGGCTGAGGCTTTCGCGGGCTCGCTGGGCGCGGGCGATCCCACGAAGGTTGCCGATGCGGCGTAGCTGTTCGTAGGCGTCGCCGAGGGTGGTGCATGCGGCGTCGAGGTGACCGGTGAGTCCGTAGGCGGCGGCGAGGTCGACACGGGCGGCGAGGGCGACGTTGAGATTCCCTTCGTCCTCACCGAGGGCGGCGGCGGCGTTTTCAAGATGTTCGATGGCGACTGTGGGTTCGTCAAGCAGCAGGTAGCAGGTGCCTTCGTAGACCTGGACGCGAGTGGTGTTCCAATCGCTGAACAGTCCAGTCCGGTCGTCGTCGGTGATCGCGGCGGCATGCTGTCGTGCCTGATCGAGAGCGGCCTTGGCCTGACGCGGGAGGCGCAGGGCCGCGTACGCCTGGGCTTGTTCCGCCGCGATTCTCGCTTGCGCTGCCGCCGTCAACTGCGGGCCGGCGGCGCTGGCCTCGTCGAGTAGGCGCAGGCCGGTCATGATGTCGCCGTCGGCGTGAATCAGCGTGGATGCGCCGGAGTGCAGGTTGCTTTCGAAGATCCGGGCGACAGCGGCGAGGCGGACGTCCCCAGACCGGTCGGCGAGCGTGCGGGCGTAGCCGCAGTGGGCGAGAGCCATGGCGTGGTTGCCCTGTGCGCTCCACAGTCGGCTCGCGACGATCGATGCCTCGCCGAGCACGGCGCCGATGTCGGCTTTGATCGAGTCGGAGCCTGCCTTGCGGTACAGGGTCAGCAGGCAGTCGCGGTGCGCTTCAACGAGACTCAGCAAGGCCGAGGGCGGGACTGCCTGCCGCTGCTGGGCCAGCATGCTGGTCACCAGGGCGAAACTGCTCCACTCGCCGCGTCCCGCGCCGCTCCCGTGCAGAAGTTCCTCGGCGGACGGCTCCAGCTGTGCCAGGACGAGTTGGTCGACCGCCGTGGCATCGGATGTGGCGGCTGATGAACGCCTGATGTAAAAGCCGATCTCATGGTCGGCTGCCACCTGCAGGACCGCGCGGAATGCCTCCCTGCGCCGCCTGCCGGGCCAGCGATTCTCGCCGCGCTCCAGCCGGCCGATGTCTGTCTCGTCCCACTGGTGAACGATCTGGTGGTGCTGCCAGAGGTAGATGTTGATGGCCTCGGCGAGTTCCTGCCGCGACATCGGCCGCCCTGACCCGGACGGAGACGGCTGCCGTCGTCGCGTCTGCATCAGCAGCGAATTGGGCTTTGGCTTGCCTTGGTTCACCGTGACACCATCCTCCGCACGTCGAAAAACAGCCGATGGGATCTTCGGGTGACTCAGATCGGGCGCTGGCCTACGGACGGCGGCACGCTCCTGCCGCCCACCCTCATGATGGCCTATCTGCCGGTGGTCGAAGGCCCGGCAGGTCTCGGGTACGTAGCTGCCTATGCTCCAAGGTGAATCAATCAACCCTCTGAGCCGCAGGGACCGTCAGCGCTCGAACTCCCCGGATTGGACTCCCTCGATAAATGCGGCCCACTCGCCCCGGTTGAACTCGAGGACGGGGCCTTTGCGGTTCTTGCTATCGCGGAGGCCGACCGCCCCGTCATCGGCGTAGGCCACCTCGACGCAGTTGCTGGCGCCGTCGCTGTAGCTGCTTTTGAACCAGTTCGCGAATTTGCTGAGACTCATTATCTGCTCCCTGCATGGTCGGACAGATCCTCGGCCGCTGCGGCGAGGAGATCAAGACTGCTGGTGGGGTCCAGCGCCGCCTGTTGAAGGCGCTGATACAGGTCGACGTGGTGGCCGGTCTGGGCCGGTGTGGTGAGGACCAGATCCTCGCCGTCGGTATCGACGGCGACAACGGTGGGATCCTTCGGGTCCGGGAATCGATATGTGAAGAAGGCCGACTTGGGCACGACGTAGCCAGGCAAGGCGGCCGGCAGCGGCAGGACTCGGATGGTGACCTTCCGCCGCTCACGTCCCATCCGAGCGAGGTGAAGAAGCTGGGCTCTGGTCACACCAGGCGGTGCCGCAGGCCGGCGTATCGCAAGCTCATCGATGATGACCTCGTAGCTGGGCCCGTCCGCTCGATCGAGGATGCGTTGCCGGACAGCGCGGGCTTCCAATGCGCGGGTCGGGTCGAACGCCTCGGGGCGGATGCCGCGATTGGCGCGAGCGCGAACCTCGGTGAACTCCGGAATCTGGAGTAGGCCGGGCAGCAGCGTCAGGTGGTACTCGGCGATCGAGCGGGCGCCAGCTTCCAAGTCGGCGTACAGAGCCTGCTGCGGTCCCATCTCGTCGCGGAACTTCTCCCACCAGCCACGTTCCCGGGCGTCCCTGGCTATGGACATGATTTGTTCCCGGCGGCGTTCGCCGACTCGGAGGACGTCGAGGATGCGGGCGATCTCGTCGTCAGCCGGACGGACGTGCCCGTTCTGGAGCTGGCTGATGCGTTGCCGAGGCATTCGGACGGCCGAGGCGAGCCGGACCGTCGAGTAGCCGTGTTCCTCGCGCAATTGGATCAGCTCAGCTGCGAGGCGACGCCGTCGAACATAGGGGCTTACCATCGAGGATTCCTCCGGTGCGGACTGAGCAAGGTGAACAACACTGGAACTGTCGGGGCCGTGCGGCGTCGTCCGGTGTGGCCAGAGCGTAACCCTGGATTTGCGCCTAGGAGCGCTAAGTGGGTCTAACCCATGCCGTAAACGGGCAGCTCAGGGGGCCTTTCTCCCGGTAACTCTCCTACTAAAACTCCCGATAATTCAGGGTTCCGAGTCTGCCGACTGTCGGTGATCGTAGGCACACCACACGCGACATATCGATGGCTTGTTGAGTGAGTAGTCGCCGGACTGTCGCAGCACCGCATACCAAGATTCGGTTGCCACCGAGGAGGACGTGATGACTGCCAGCGGGTCACCGGCACCGACCCCATGTCGTATCGGTGCCGCCGTACCCGACGTCGACCCGGCTGGCGACGACATGCCCCAGCGCTTCGGCAATAACGGCCCGCACGTTGCGGTAGTCAGCCGGTGCACAGCTGCAGGCGCCGCGTTCTCCCCTCTTGTCCGGTCACAGCCTTCCCCCGAGCGCGACGGCCGGACCCGGTCGCGCGGTTGGTCCGCCTTTGCCCGGCGCGATCAGCCGCGCGGCCGTGAACCCCAGGTGCCTCATCGGTACGCGCTGGCGCCGGCAGCGAAGGAGTCGACTGTGGGCGCTACTAATGACGAGATCACGCGGGTGGCCGGGTCGACCGGGTCCTATCCGCTTTGTGGCCTGCTCTTCTGCCGCTGCGGTGCCCGGTTTTGTCGCTCGAGTTCACCGACGTCGAAGCGCGAGTACCGGTCGGTATGCGGATGCCGCCTCCGCCCGCTCGACGCGGACAACATCGAGCGGCTCGTGCGTACGGAGGCGGTCTCTCGCGCTCCTGGCGCGGCCCCGCTGGGCGGGTCGATGAAACCGCCCGAGGCGCTGTTCCACCTGTATTCCCGGATCGAGGTCGGCGGGACGGTCGACGACGTGCGATTCGTCCGCCGCATGTAGGCCGCGCCCGCCGTCGTTGCCATCGGGCGCGGCGGCGGGTAGCGCGGCCCACCCCGGTGTGACTCGGCCCTCGTGCCCCTGCAACCAGCGTCCGCCCGATCTCCCGATGGCGGACTAACCCCCATACAGAGCCAGTGAAGGGACATCCCCGGTGTCGTATCCGGTCGAGGAGTTACAGCGGTTCGGTTATCAGCAGGAGTTGCGGCGGGCGCTGCGGTTTCGTGACCTGCTTGCCTACGGCCTCATCTTCATGGTGCCGATTGCGCCGATGGCGATCTTCGGGGCGGTGTTCTCCGCCTCCGGCGGCATGGTGGTCGGGGCCTATGCGATCGGTGTGGTGGCACTGGTCTTCACCGCGTTCTCGTACGCACAGATGGTGAAGGCGTTCCCGCTGTCCGGGTCGGTCTACAACTACGTAGGCCGGGGGATCGGCGCCCCGGTCGGTTTCGTGGCCGGGTGGGCGATCATGCTCGACTACATCCTGGTGCCCTCGCTGCTGTACCTGGTCGCCGCAGTCGCGATGAATGCCACCCTCCCTGCGATCCCGGTGTGGCTGTGGCTGATCGGATTCGTCGCGGCGAACACCATCGTGAACTCGATGGGAATCCGGATGACCGCCCGGTTCACCTGGATCATGCTCATCGGCGAACTGATCGTCCTGTTCGTCTTCCTCGGCTTCGGCGTGTGGGCGATCCTCACCGGGGCGGGCCGGTGGACCTGGGAGCCGCTGTACAACCCGAACACGTTCGGCTGGTCGCTACTGCTCGGCGCGACCTCGGTGGCGGTGCTCTCGTTCCTGGGCTTCGACGGCATCGCGATGCTCGCCGAGGAAGCCAAGGGCGGCTCGAAGGCGATCGGCCGGGCGATGGCCGGGGCCTTGTTCGTCGCCGGCCTACTTTTCATCGCCCAAACGTGGGTGGCGGCGATCCTGACCCCCGACCCGCAGGCGCTGATCACCAACGGAGATCCGGCGGGGACGGCGTTCTACACAGCCGCCGAGGTGGCGTCCGGACCGTGGCTGGCCACCGTGTGCGCGGTCGCGACCGCCATCGCCTGGGGCCTACCGGACTCGATGGTCGCGCAGGTTGCGATCTCCCGCCTGTTGTACGCGATGGCCCGCGACAAGCAACTCCCGGCGTTTCTGGCGAAGGTGTCCCGCAAGCGCAACGTGCCGCGCAACGCGATCTGGCTCGTCGCCGCGGTCTCGCTCGCGCTCGGCCTCTACATGAACCAGCGCGGCGACGGGATCGCACTGCTGTCGAGTCTGATCAACTTCGGGGCGTTGACCGCGTTCCTGCTGCTGTACCTGTCGGTGATCGTCTACCACGTCATCCGGAAGCGCAGCCGCAACCTGGTCGCCCATCTGCTGATGCCGCTGGTCGGGGCGACGATCCTCGGGTTCGTGGTCTGGAACGCGAACGTCGCGGCCCAGCGCCTCGGGTTTGTGTGGATCGGCCTCGGCGTCCTGGTGCTCATCGGTCTGTACCTGGCAGGGCGTCGACCGGAGCTATCCGGCTTCGCGTCCGTGTCACAGCCGGCGACCCCGGCACGTCAGGAGGTGTGACGCCCATGGGAGAACACACGTACACCCCGACGGCAAAAGACCTGGCTTACACGTTCGGCGGAGTCCCGCCTGTGGCCAGCCTACGCTCCGGCCACGTGCTGACGCTGTTCACCGAGGACTGCTTCGGCGGCGCCGTCACCACCGTCGACGACCTTCCGAGCCAGGTCTGCACGTTTCCGTACCTGAACCCGGTCACGGGACCGTTCTTCATCGAGGACGCCGAACCCGGGGACACCCTCGCCGTCCATTTCCTGTCGATCGTGCCTGCCCGCAAGACCGGGATCTCAAGCACGTTCCCGCACTTCGGGGCGCTCACGTCCACTGCCCACACGGCCACCCTGCAACCGCCGTTGGAGGAGCGGGTCTGGCTCTACGACATTGACGCCGAGGCCGGACTGGTGCGCTACCGCGCCCGCAACTCAGACTTCACAGCGGACCTGCCGCTGGACGCGATGCACGGCACTGTCGGTGTCGCCCCGGGCGCCTTCGAAGCCCGCAGCACCATTACCTGCGACGCTCACGGCGGGAACATGGACACCCCGGAGCTACGCGCCGGCACGACCCTTTACCTCGGCGTCAACATGCACGGAGCGATGCTCGGCCTCGGCGACGGACACGCCCGCCAAGGACAAGGAGAGTCCAGCGGGGTCGCGATCGAGGTCGCCATGACGACCACTATCGCCATCGAAGTGATCAAAGACGTGCCGACACTGTGGCCGCGGATCGAGTCCGACAACGCGATCATGTCCGTCGGCTGCGCCCGCCCGCTGGAAGACGCGTTCCGGATCAGCCAACACGATCTGGTCGGATGGACCGCCCAACTGACCGGCCTCGACGCCCTCGACGCCTACCAGCTCGTCGCGCAGGCCGGCACCGCACCGGTCGGCAACGTCGTCGATCCGAACTACACCATGCTCGCCAGCCTGCCCAAACACCTTCTCCGAGGCGCTGATCTCTACGGCGGTACCCACGAGCGGCTACGCGCCACGCCGCACCCCGATGCCACCGGGACCGGCGCGCCATGACCATGTTCGCGACTGCTGACAAGGCCAACCCCGTGCCTACCACCTTTCGACTCGACCCACGCGGCGTCCTGCCTCTGCACGCTGAGCTGTATCTACTCGCCCACGACGATGACACTAGCAACCTGCTGATCAACCAGCAGTCCCTCGAATTCGGTCTGGCCGGCGCCCTGCTGCTGGAACTTGCGTTCAAGGAGTACGTCGCGGTCGGCTATCACTACGACGACTTCCGCCGTCAATGGCAACGCCAGCCCGGCCGGTTGACGCTCTGCCAGTCCGGCCCCACCGCCAACACCCTGTGGGATGCCGCGCTGACTACCGTCGAGCAGGTCACCCGCACCCATCGGGACGCCGATCAGCTACGCGCTGTCCTCCGCTCCTTCGCCGCCGCTGACCTGTACGAGCGGGTCCGGGCCGCGCTGGTCACCGTGGGACTGCTTCAACGAACCACGCGGCGCCGACTGGCCGGACTGGTCAAGACCGAAACCCATCTACCCGTGCACTACGGCTTCGCCGTACGGGCGCGCGCTCACATCCGTGACGCTGTCGCCCATTACGCCGAGACCGCCCGCTACCGGCCCACCCCGCCCGGCGATGAATGCGCCGCCCTGTGCGGCCTGGTCGCAGCACTGGAACTGGCCGACTTCCTGTACGACGCCATGCCCGTCCGCGATCTGAACCCGTGGCTCGAGCACGTTGCCGACAACAGCGACAACCAGGCCATCAGCGCCGTAGTACGCGCCGTCGACGCAGGCCGCGGTGACCTGGCCGTGGCCGCCATGCACTGACGTCCACACCACAGCTCGTAACACCCGTAGCTCAGAACCGCTGGATATCTCCACCGGAACGGCACCAACGAGATCGTAGGAAGAACCAGATGACGATGCGAGAGTCCGGCGCTCTGGCCAACGGCGGCACGCCGCAGACGGCGATAGACACCTCGCGACCTCATCCTGCCAGAAGGTACGACTACTGGCTCGGTGGGAAAGACAACTTCGCCGCCGACCGCGAATCCGCCGATCGGATCGCCAAGGCATTTCCGCAGATCCGCACAGCGGCGCAGGAGAACCGCAGATTTCTACGCCGAGCCGTCGCCTTTCTGTCCACCGAAGCCGGAGTAAAACAGTTTCTTGACATCGGCGCTGGTCTTCCAACGTCGCCCAACGTTCACGAAGTAACCCAGAAGATAATTCCAGCGTCTCGGGTTGTCTACGTGGACAACGACCCCATGGTAGTAAGCCACGCCCGGGGCTTGATGACCAGTTCACCGCAGGGCACCACCACCTGCATACAAGCGGATCTGCGCACACCCGACACGATCCTCGCCGACCCCGCCGTTCGAGCAACCATCGACCTGACCAAACCGGTAGGGCTGCTACTCATCGCCGTCCTGCACTTCCTCGACGACAGCGAGAACCCACACGACCTCGTAGCTCGGCTCGTCGATGCTCTGCCCAGCGGCAGCTACATCGCGTTGTCACACGCCACCTTGGACCCACTTCCCGAAGACGTCATCGAGCAACTGATCGCGCTCACCGGCACCGGCGGCGACCAAGGCACTTTCCGGCCACGTACACGAGTTGACGTTGCGCGCTTCATAGACGGACTGGACCTAATAGATCCCGGCGTAGTTCCGATCGTGCGATGGCGCCCCGATAGATCACCACAAGCCGCCGCTTCGGTGGCGGATACCGCAATGTACGGAGCGATAGCTCGGATTATTTGACCACGCAGTCAATTCAAGGGGGAATGGTGCTGCGAAAAGCGAAATTAATTGTCCTGCAAGTATCGCGTCGCCTGGACTAGGGATCGTCCTCCCGGCGCCAGAGAAGATGCCCGCTCGGATCTACGAAGAAATCGGCCGGTTCGCGACTAGATGAGGAGCAGCGATGGTGCCCGTAACACGCAACTTCCGACCGCTCGGCAACCCGGTAGCTGACATCCGAAACATCGAACGGCTCGCCATGAAGCACCGGGTGCCCCTTGAGGACGTGCTACTGATCGCCATCAACCTGTACGGAATCTCATCAGATCAGGATCGGCACCGGGCGAGGGTCGCGGTGCGCCTCGTCAGCGAGCCCAGCGTCGCCTGGCAGGTCATCGTGCCGCTCAACGCTCAGGAGTCACCGTTCGAGCTGGCCGGCGAAGACCTGGTCATCCAGGGCCGGCTGATCGGGCACGTCGAGCGCATCGATGCCGACGAGGCGGTGGGAGGCTATTTCCGCGACGGTGGGCGTGCGGCCACGCTCAACCCGAACGCCCGCAGTCGTTGCACAGGCTGCGCTTTCTGCCCCAACACGCTCGAAGCCGCAGCTGATCCGCGCCTGGCCGAGGACAGAGCCCTGGACGAACTGTTCACGGCGCTCGTTGAGCAGCATCCCCGACGAAGCCTCGCCGAACTGGCGGAGGTGACGGTATCCACCGGCTGCTTCGAGCGGGAGCAGGCAGCTGTCGAGCACCTGGTCGCGCTGCGGGCAGCTTGCTCTCGTCATCGGATTTCGGCCCGGATCGGATTCCTCACCTCGGTCATCCGCAGTGGCGAGGCATTCGAGCAGATCGCCGCAGATGTTGCGCCGTTCGTTCTGCGGCTGACCGCCGAGTGCTTCACCCGACGCGACCTGATGCTGAAGGCGAGCAAAGCCACCCTGCTCGTGGAGCAGATGCCGGGTCTGTTGGCGCTGGCTCGTCGCGCCGGCCTTGATACTTCCTACACCTACATCGTCGGACTGGATTCGCTGCCGACAATGACAGAAGGCATCGACGCACTTGCGCCGCACATCACCGAGTTCCCGAACTTCCAGGTCTACCAGGCCCACAACTCGATGATGGCGGGTCTGCGGGCACCGGCCGCCGATGACCTCGCCTTCTACCTGGAGGCTCGCCGGGCCATCGAAACGAGTGTCGGACCGACCGGCCTGCGCCCCGTAGCTTGGGAGTGCTATCGGCCCCTGTGGTACTTCACGTTCGGCGACGAGCCGCTGATCACCTATGTCGCCGCTAGTAGCGCGAGATGAGGGATGCCGCCCGGTTCGCGGACGCCTTGTGGCGCGCCGTCACCTACGTGAGCGTGGCTCAGCTTCATCTGAACTCCAACCCGTTGTTGCTGGAGCCCTTGGCACCTGATCAGGTCAAAACCCGTCCTGCTGGCCACTGGGGAACGGTCCCCGGGACCGCCTTCGCGCTGAGCCATGCCGCCATCGGCTCACTCGGCGGTTCCGTCGAGATCATGCCCATTCTCGGCGCAGGCCACGCGGGTGTCGTCCAGATCGCGATGGCCTGGCTGACGGGAGAACTGGCCGCCATCCGGCCCCAGTTCTCACCTGACGCCGATGGCCTCAGCCGGTTGGTGCGCTCCTTCCCCGACGTCGGCGGACTCGGCGCCGAGGTGTCGCCGCTGTTGCCGGCCGGGTCCTATCTCGGCGGACAGCTTGGAGGCGCACTCGCGTTCGCGCAAGGCATGACGCTCGACATTCCGGACCGGGTGGTGATGCCGATTCTGGGCGACGGCGAATGCGAGACGCCGACAACCGCAGCCTCCTGGCTGGCTGCGCAGGCATTGCCCGGACCATGCCCCGTCCTGCCCGTAGTGCACGTCAACGGCTATCGGATGGGCGGGAGGTCGCAACTCGGCCGCATGGACGATGCCGGTCTGTGCGCATATGCGGGCGGGCTCGGCTGGAAACCTGCCGTGGTGAGAGTCGACGCGGCCGGCTACGACGAGCACCAAGAGTTTCATCGCGTACTCCAGGCCGCCGCGGCAGCCACCGTCGCGGGCACACGCACGGTGATCTTCCTGCGATGCGTCAAGGGATGGAGCGGGCCGTCAGAAGTATCCGGACGTCCCGTCCTGAACTCGCCGAATGCCCACAAGACGCCTATCACCGACCCGCGACACCGGCCCGAGCAGTTCGCTGCGCTTACCGCTTGGCTGTTCTCGTACCGGCCCGCTGAACTGTTCAACACGGACGGCACGCCAAGGGAAATGTTGGCCGACGCCCTCAACCTGATCCGGCGTGACACCCAACCTCGCGTCGTTCGCCCCCGTGTATCGAGAGCCAGGCCGGTAAGCCTTCAGGACGGCCGCAGCTTCTCCGAGGCGGTGACCACGGTCCTGCGGCGGCATGCTGCCACCGGTGATTTCCGCGTATTCAGTCCCGACGAGATGGGATCCAACCGGCTCAGTGAAGTCGTTGACGAACCATGGGTCAGCGAAATCCTCGCCGAAGAGGTTCTCCTGGGCTGGCTGGCCGGCTGGACCGCCACGGGCCGACGCGGTCTGCTCATCTCCTATGAAGCGTTCGCGCCCCTGCTGACGACCGGGCTCGTCCAACTACTCAAACAGCGCCGCCTCATCAACGGATCATCGCCCAGCCGACCGAGCCTGAACCTGCTGTTGACCTCGTACGGCTGGAACAACGTCTACACCCACGGCGACCCCTCCTTGATCACCGCACTGCTCGCAACCGGTGACCCGGCGGTGCGGGTGCTGACGCCCGCCGACCCCGGCAGGCTGGCCGCGGCCGTCGACGACGCACTCTGCTCGACCGGAAAGCTGAATGTCATCCTCGCGGGTAAACACACCACTACGAATCGACCGATGGAGACGATCGACGAAGAACTCGAACGCGGCCTCGCCGTCTGGCCTCACCTGAGCGACCTCGACAAACCCGATCTGACCCTGGTGATAGTCGGCGATCTACCCGCCGCCGTGGTCAGCGAGGCTGTTCCGGAGATTCGCCGCCGTAACGGGACACGCGTTCGCGTCGTGGCCGTGCATGACCTGACGGTCCTCGGGCAACCCAGCAGATGGCCGGCGGGCCTGTCGACCGAGGAGATCGATCGCTACTTCGACTCCGGAACGCCGCTACTGATCGTCACGCTCGGCCACCCGGCCGCCGTTTGGGGGCTGATCGAGAATCGGCTCCGGCGACCGGTCGAGGTCATCGGATGGCACGAGCCTGAGCGGCCGATGAGCCAGCGAGAGTTGGCCGAGACGATGGGGATGGACGTCGCCGGTGTGTGCGCTGCGGCAGACCGCCTCCAGGCGGTGCGGACATGAACGACTTGAACATCGACAAGGTCGAGATCATCGACTGCACAGATCTGGTGGGGCCCGGAGACGACGGCCACCTCGTCGCTGTTCATGCTGCCGGTCAGGTCGGCTGGTACGGACCGGTCAGCGTAGCCGCCGCCACCGCGCTCGACGGCAGCCTGGCGGCCTCGGCTATCGGCACGGACGTCACCGACCACTCGGGCCTGCTGTCCGCGCTCCACGGAGCTTCCGCGAAGCCAGGCGATGCCGTCACGTCCTGGGCCATCGGCGCCCTCGACTGCGCGGTATGGGACGTACGTGCACGGATCGAGCAAAGACCCGTCGCAACCCTGCTCTCCACCACGGCACGAAGCCACGTCCCGGCGTACGCGTCCTGGCTCACCTTGGACGTACAACTCGCTGACGCAGAGACGATCCGGCGGGTGGCCGGCCAGGACTGGCAGTTCACCAAGTGGAGCCTGCGCCGTAGCCGTGGCCTTCCCGTCGCGGACGACGCCAAGCGCATGGCCGGCGTCGTCCACCAAGTCGCCGAGGCAACGGGATCACCTGCCGCTTTCGACGCTCTCTGGACCTGGGACCCGACACTCGCGCTCGGATTCAGCGAACAAGTCGACCACACGAAGATGATCTGGCTGGAAGAACCTCTCGCGTCTTACGACGGCACCGGATACAGCGATATCGCGACGGCATGCCCGTACCTGGCCCTCGCTCTCGGCGAGCGACTTCGTCTCGGCGACGACCCGAAAGAGCTGTTGTTGCCCAACCTCGGCGCGCTCACGATCGATGTCGTCGGCTGCGGCGGTCTCACCGTCGCGGCTGGGCTGGTGGCCGAGGCAGCAGTGGCCAGCGTGCCGGTGTATCCGCACGGTCGGTCGCTACTTCCGGCTGTGCACCTCGCGGCGGCGTTCCCCGAGGCGATTGCCGCTGTCGAGTACCAGCTGCAATGGGAACCCCACCGACAGCTCCTGTTCGCCGACCCGCTCGAATGCGAGGGCGGGCAGGTAGTAGTGCCGAGCGCACCTGGGCTTGGCCCGACCCCACGGAGACGCTGATGCCCGCAACCGCCCACAGCCTGCCGATCAAGGGATCCATCAGCGACGGCGACGGGACCCCGCAGGTCGTGCTCACCGAACGGCTCGTCGGATACGACACCTTTCTTACCGGTGTTCTGGACATCGGTCAGCAGCGAATCCCCGTACGAATCATCACCCTCGACGACGTGACCGTCTTGCGCCCTGTGGAAGCAACAGCCCTGGCCGGCGCCACGGACACGTACTCCGGGGTTCTGCACCTGTCGCACGGGTCGCGGCGCCGCCCGATTCCTGAAGACCTCGCCTTGGAGGTCTCCCGCCGGCACCGCACGCTCGACTTACTCGACGAGGCAGAGTTGCGCTACGCGCTGACGTTCCTGGAAGAAGCCACCACCGAAACAATCCGCCAAGCCCGCATTGCCGTCATCGCGGACGCCGTCGCCTCAGTGGACAGCCCTGCCGCCGAAGAACCTGAAAGCAACGACGGCGATCATTCGGCCGCCGCACCAGCGCTCGTCACGGTGGACGTCGGCGGCACGATCGGCACCACGGATCGCCCCGGAATCACGGCCGCCCTGGTCGCCGCGACGCCGCTGGCACGCCGCGACGCCGTACGGCTGCTGCGCGAACGACTGCACACGGCACCCGCCATCACCGATCAGGTAGTCGAAGAGGTGTGCCGGACACTACGGATCCCGGTCACGGCGTTTCCACGCCATGCGACCGCCACGCCACTACGCCTGTTCACGTTCGCGGCTGCCGCACTCGAACAGATCAGCGTCCTGCTGCCGGTGGTGACGCTGTCGAACGTCACGTGTGTGGAGGCGGACCTGCCGCAGTTGAGGCGGCTCCTGGCGCCGTGGGTGGACGACCATTTCCCGTCGTGCAGGATCGGGTACGCCAAGCCCGACCCCCGCGTATTCGAGGCTGTTGCCGCCCAGCGACGTATCGATCCTACGCAGATAGTGCATATTGGGGATGATTGGGAGTGCGACATCCTCGGGGCTACTCGAGTCGGGGCACGCGCCATCTGGATCTCCGGTGGGCGCCCCGTGCCCGAAGCGAGCGAGGCCGTCAAATCCAATGTTCTGGTGGCAACCGATCTTGCCGCTGCCACCGGATACGTCAGGAAAATCTGTGCAGGGAGATACCGATGAGCGCCTTTGCTGGAACCGTCGAGCACTATCGCAAGTACCGCCCCGGAATCCCGCAGGAGGTCGCCGACATCCTCGCCGCCGCCGTGCCCGACCGGCACCCCCGGCGTCTGCTGGACATCGGCACCGGGACCGGGCTAGTCGTCGAGGCGCTGCTCACCCAGTTCGACGACATCATCGCGATCGACAACGACGCCGACATGCTGGCGTCCGCCGAGACGGCCATGCGCCCCATGGTTCCGGAAGGAACGCGAATGGTTCTGCAGCGCTTCTCCGCGGAGGAATTCACGCCGCCGCAGGACTACTGGCACGCCGACCTGGTCACCATCTGCCGCGCGTTCCACTGGCTCGACCAAGCCGCGGTGCTGCAGCGGCTGTCCTCCCAGGTGGCCGAAGACGGTGCGGTGGCGATCTTCGGCGACAACAGCTTCTGGGTGGCCTCCAGCCCTTGGAAAACCGCGGTCCGCTCCGTCATCCAGGACTTCCTGGGCGAACAACGCCGCGCCGGCGCGGGCGTCTTCAACCACCACAACCGCCCCTACAGCGAAATCATGCAAGAGTCTGCTTTCAACCAGGTCGACGAATTCCGCGTACCTGTCCACCGGGTCTGGTCCACCGAGAGCATCCTCGGCTACCTCTACTCCACCTCGTTCGCCGCTCCCCACCTGTTCGGGGATCGGCTCGCCGACTTCGAGGCAACCGTCACCCGCACGCTGACCGAATTCAGCAGCGCCGACACCTTCGATGAGGAGAACGAGTTCCTCATCCGCATCGGCCGTCGGAGCCAGGCGTGAGCCACGTCCTCGACCGGCAATTCGGCCGGCTCACCACTGACAAGATCACCAACGCGCTGACCTCCGCATCGGTTCTCTGCCTGCCGATCGGCTCGTACGAACAGCACGGACCCCACCTGCCCCTGCACACCGACACGGTGATCGCCGAGCAATTCACCACCAGACTCGTCCACCAGTACGGCGACAGCCACGACCTGTGGATGCTGCCCACCATCCCGTACGGCCTGTCGCCCGAGCACGACTGGGCACCGGGCACCATCACCCTCCCCGTCAGAGTGCTCACGGAACTCATCGAAGCCACCTGCGGCGAATACGTCCGATCCACGCCCGCCCGCAACCTGCTCATCGTCAACGGGCACGGCGGCAACCGCGGCATCCTCGAAGCCGTCATCTACGACCTGCACCGACGGCACGACGTCAACGTCTGCGTGATCCACCCCAGTTCGCTGGCCACCGTACGCGCAGACAGCGAACTACCCGAAGTCCACGCCGGCCTCCGCGAGACATCGGTGATGCTGGCGCTCGCCTCCGACGACGTCCACCTGGAACGTCTGCCGGACAGCTACGAGCCGGACCCTGACCATGCCGAGGGCACCCGCCGGCTCGTCCTCGATCGAGGCACCACGTGGCCATGGAACTCCGACAACCCCTCCATGTCCCAGCTCGGCATCATCGGCGGCAACGCGAGGAGAGCGACCGCCGAACTCGGCGAACAGATAATCGCCAGCGCCCTCGACCGGTGCCCCGACATCCTGGCTCGCCTGAACAAGCCTGATCCGTGATCCGCGCCCCCCGGGAGGACACATGCAGACCGCACTGACCCCGCAGGAGACGGCCGCCTTCGTCCAAGACGGCGCCGTCGTTCGCCGTGCCTTCGTCCCCGGCCACCTCGTCGACCGCGTCCGATCGAGTATTGACGGCTGGTACCGCACCAAGATGGATCCCGCCCTCATCAGCTCCTACACCCAGCGCACATTCGCCCCCGACCTCGGCAATGACCACGACGTCCTCGCCCTGTTCCACGAATCCGGCGTCGCGGATCTGGTGACCTCGCTCGTACCCGAGATCGAGCCAGTCGTCACAGCACAGATCCAGATCCGCGTCCCCGAGTCAGACACCGGCATCACCCAGCCAGAGAAGGCAATGCACGTCGACGGCGTAGCCTGCCCGCATCTCGACCCCAGCGAACTGCGGACCTTCACGTTGCTGGTCGGCGTCGTGCTCTCTGAGATCGCCGATTCCGATGGCGGCGCGCTGCGATACGTACCAGGTGGCCATGTGGACATGGCGGAATGGTTCCGGACCGAATGGTCGATCGGTATGACCGACCAAGTGCCCCCACGCATCGACACCGAACAGGGCACCCCGCTGCTCGGCTCGCCCGGGGACGTACTGCTCATGCACCACCTCGTGCCCCACGCCGTCGGCCGCAACACCTCACCGACGCCCCGCATCATGGCCTACTTCCGGATCAGCCACGCCCAGCACGCACGCCAACGATTGGAGGCCCTCCGAGACCTCTGGCTGGAATACCCAGCCATCCGCACCGTCACGGCCTGATCACCCCATGGGCCTGGCGAGTCGGGCTGTGCGGAATGCAGCGCTGGAGATGGCGCGGCCTCTGGTCTCCGGTCACGTCGTACTTCTCACCGGCAACGCGGCCACCAGCCAGGGGATGGAGGACTTCTTCACCGACGCTGGCGCTGACGCCGTGCACCGTTCGTGCTTCCCGAAGCTGCGGGGCCACTCGCGTCCCGTCTGGCCGCCGGGGAACAGCTACTGGCAGATCCGCCGGCAGCCCTCGTCCGGAGGGTTGACGATCTCGACCGTGACGGCCGCGGACTGGTGTATGCCGGTTCCTACACCGCCGTCCGCAGCTTCTGCGGACGGCGGGTGCTCGGCTACCGACTTGAGTCCCACTTCGCCGCCGAGCGAAAAGACGTCCAATATCGACTACTTGGAGTAGAAACTTCAGACCGTCAACTACTCAGAATCGAGAACCACACCGACGTTCGTCACGCGATCACCGAGCAGGTCGCCCATGGCCCCGCCGTTATCCAAGGCGTACCGCGCGGGCTCCTCGCGATCGGCGCCAGTCACACATATCTCCTACCAGCAGATGCCTCGCGCAGCAGGATCAGCCAGATGCTCGACCGTATCACCGAGGATTGCGCCGATCTCATACTGGCACCCCTGAACACCGGCCTTCCATGTACCTACTACGGATTCCTCACGTCGGATCACGTAGTCGACTTCGGCCCTTTCGAGGCTCTTGTCTACTGGGATCGTCGTAGCTGGCGTCTCTACGCGCCCGGGGTCATCCGCCCCGTACAACTCGGCGACCAGGAGGCTGCCTCCCGCTCGGCTGTCCGGGCAGCGGCACGCCGGTTGCAGCAGCGAATCGACTATGCCGGCGCATTCGGCACCGATGGTGTCGTCTCGGCCAATCCATATTCCGTCCACGAAATCAACCCGCGAGTCTGCGCGGGCTTCGCGGTACTGGATCACATCTGCGATGACACTATCCCGCTCGCCGCCGTCGACCTGGTGGTTCGAGAGCGTCGGCCGCCAGCCGGGCATCCCCTCATGGTCCGGCTTGACCAACTCGCTACCGCCCTGCGCCGCATTCAAACACCCGTGATTCGCCTTTTGGATGACAGGCATCGCAGCATTCAGGAAAAGCTGTCCACGTCGGCAGTGCGCACGTCCGATCCAGCGGCTTGGCTGAGGCTCGCCCGGCTATGCCTTGCAAGTAAAAGCTTCGTGTCAATCACGCAATTTGCCCCGGCTGGAGACCATTAATGCGAATAGTGACGTCAAGTGACCTTGATCTCGCGGCACGCGCCATCGAAGCTGGCGAACTCGTGGTCGTCCCGACCAAACGCTGGTACATGCTCTGCTGCGATGCCTCGAACCCCGGCGCCTGCGCCCGCATCTTCAGCACCAAGAAGAGGCCGCCGGACAAGTCTCTCCTGTTCGTCGCGCCATCCCCGGAAGCTGTGCGTCAGCGCTTCTCCGTGGCCAAGGAGGCAGAACTTCTTGCCGCAGCATTCTGGCCAGGCGACCTCGCCCTACTCCTGCCTTGGCGCGACGCTGCGGAAGGAGAGCGCCACCAAGCGGTAGGCACACCAGAGGCGCTCGTCACCATTGCTCCGGGCATCCTTGGTGAGCTGGCAACCCTCGCCGCTGTCCCAATCGCAGCAACCTCCGCGAACCTCTCCACAGAACGCCCTGGGCCATCGATCACTCTCCAGGAGGTGCTTGACTTCGTCACCAGCGCAGAGGCGGACATCCCCATCGTGGTTGACGGTGGCGTCTGCCCCATCGCCAACCACCTCACAATCGTCCGCTGTTCCGCCGCCGGCACCGAAATAACTCGCGAAGGAGTGGTGCACCGGCGCGCTGTCTTCGCCGTTATCGGCTGGGCCGAAGCGGATCAGACAGTTAGCTTCGCGTCGAGCGGGTAGCGGATATCCACATTGACGCTCCCAGAAGGGAGGCTACAGCGACTCAGACTCGAGCCCGGTCAACATGGACCACAGCGGATCCTGGACGGCGGAGTCGTCGTCGACCTGCCTCTGGACGCAATCGACACTGTCGATGGCCGACAAGACCAGATCCCGTACGCCGCTCTCGTCGTTTTGGTGCTCACGCAGCCATTCAAACCCAGCGAAGGCGTAACGATCCAGCAGGGTGAGGCGATCCGCGCTCATCTGTTCAGAAAGCAAGTTCAGCTCCGATCGGAGCGTTTCCCTCTCAACATCACCGCCGTCTGCACTGGTCAATACGACTGCGGCAGCGAGTTCTCGCGCGCCCTCCGCCCGAAGGAACACACGATCTTGGATCTCGAGAGCATCCTTCTTTGAATCCGGCATTTCGTCAGCTCGTGCGGGTTGGTTCATCGCGAGCGCAAGTGACGCCACGAAGATGTAGGCGTCACGCATCTCCCGGAAAGGGCCCGTTTTTGTGCCGGCTGCAACCGACTTCGCTTTTCCAGTAGCGATTAGTGAATCTAGGAGGGGCTGATGCACAGGGTAAACAAAGACACTCGCCACAGCCGCTCCTCAGCCAATCTTGGTCATTCGAGTACGCGCGGGTTCTACGCCGTCGTCCTGCGTGCTATAAGTGTAGTCTCTGCCTTTCCATCGAACGGGCCGATTGCTGGCCTTATGAGACGTGAGCTCCATAATATTGACGCTGCCAATGGTGGGTGATATTTCTTCCCACGCTTCCACGGACTTGGCCGACACAATTATTAAAATTTGCGGGAGGAGCTGGGGCAGTGCTTTGACTACATCAGCCTCATATTCGTCGTCCAGCGGGCTTGTCGGCGAATCGAGGACCACGGGGAAGCCGATCTTCCTCGAGGTATCCACATCCCCTGCGCGTAGAAACTGCTCGTTCCGGCGTGCGATCTCAGCATATTTTGGCGCAAGTCGCGCGATGGCGCCGAGGAAGGCGATCAGGAGGAGAACTTTCTCTGACTGGGACAGTGGCATGGCTTCTTCGCGGCCTTGCGCGCTGACTGATATGCTAAAGTCTTCACCGACTCGGATTTCATATTGTTTCGCGACTAGGTCCGCGTAGGTGGCGTTAATTGCTTTCTCGAAGTCCTCGCGACCGAACCTGCTTAGGCCCTTGCGCGCTTCATCGAAGAACCTCTTAGCGTCTTGTAAAGTTTCGATTGCCGCCGTCTTGCGCTTGTAGGTGTCCCACTTGGCAGCCTTTTTGGTGTAGTCAGCCATCTTGTCGCGTTCGAGGGCAGTAGCCTTTTCGATGATGGAGTCAATCTCGCGGAACTCCCGCTCAAGACGGTCGACAGCCTGTTGCTTAAACATCGCAATGTCTACAGGACTGTTGCCGTGCGTTGTGGCCGGCGAATCCTGCTCCTCCGTGAACTCCTTGAGCTCGCGTCTGGATTTGGTCTGTGTCCGGTCAGCCGCCTCGATGCACATCCGCAACACGGATTGAAGCATCCTCATGTCAGCATCCTGCGTCGGTCCGGCAACTCCGAGATCAGCGGCCAGTGTCGTGATCTGCGTGCGCAGTTCGGCGACTTGCCGGTCGACATGGCTAAGGTGGCTCTTCAGTTCGGTCCTTGTTTCTAGCCCTAACACAGCAATCGCGTGCTCGGTAACGTGTGAGAAGAGTTCTTCGACCCGGGTGCGGGTCACGCTCGTGAACGGGGTCCGGCAGAGTGCGCAACGATCGTCGGCAAGAGATTGCTGAAGCACTGAGTCATGAATTCGAGGAGGCATGAGCCCAGCCTTCTCGGCTATGTCCAGCCGCTGAAGGGCAGACTCACTCGCGCGCTGACTGAAATGAAGGTAAGCATGTCGGGCCAGAGCGAGGTAAAGTCCGTGGGCGCGTTGGACCAAAAACTCGGCATCGGTGACTGCGGTCTTCAGCTTAGTGTATCGACGCTCCCACTTCTTAATCTCGTCGGGGTTGTACTTCTCCGCTTCCTTTTTGGCCTTGCTCGCCTGATCGCGAGCCTGCGCAAGCAGCCCGGGCAGTTTGTCCCGCCGGTCCTCGACGCTGTTGAGCTCGATCTGTGCTTGCTCCCAAACACGCCGGGCGTTCTCGACTGTTTCGTCGGTGTATTTCTGCGTGGGACGAAGAGCATCGCTGGCGATAGCGCCTCGGAGGTCTTCGGCCGCGTGATCATAAATGTCCCCAGCGAGCAACGCTCTGATAGCTGAGCCGATATTCAGTGAAGCACCCTCTCCGGGCCTGTCGCCTTGGAGTACGGTGGCGTTGTTGAACGTCTCGGCAGGAAAGAAAAACAGGTCTTTCAGCGGCTTTGGCAAAATTCGGAAGATTTCATCCATGACCGTCAGTTCACCGTTCTTGGTGACGGTTACGGGGTAGTCGCCTTCCTGCTGCCGCCGAGCGTCGGTGGTTCGTGTCACGCAGTAGTTGTCGCCCGCGTGTTCAAGGTCCAGTTCGACGCGAGCCTCGGAGTCTGGGTCGTTCTTGAGCGCCTCGAAGTTTACGAGGCTTTCCGGCATTTCGAAGCCCTCTGTGAAATCGCCATACAGCGCCCAGGTGAAGGCGTTCAGTAGACCGGTTTTCCCGGCGCCGTTGGGGCCGAGAATCAGAGTTACAGGCTGGTCTGGATCGGTGGAGAAGTCGATCCGATGCGAGCCGTGGAAGGGTCGCCAATTCTTCATTCTCAGCGATGTCAACTTCACTGTTCGTCCCCTGCCTGTCGCACTGACTGCAGTGCGCGGAGGGCGAATTCCTCATGGAGATCGCTGCGGTCGTCGGAAAACCTGCGTCTATGCTCCGCTTCGATCACGAACTTGGTGACCTCGCGCGCGGCAGGACTCAGCCCCGCTCCCAGCTCCTTCATGTAGTGCTCGAAGGCACTCACTTGGCCCACTCCTCCATGTCACCCTCGGCGGTGAGGTCCATCCACGTGTACTCGGCGGGGCGTAGGCCGTACTCGTAGGCCCAGGCAATCACCGAGGATAGAGCCTCGCTGTTGCGCGCCGCATCGGCCAACTCGGCTGCGCGTGACAACTCGACCGCGATCAGGCGTTTCTCGGAGTCGGACGGTGGACCATCCGGGCGTGGCGGCATGACGAGGAAGTCGTAGATCACCGCATGGGACTTTGGATTGGCTGGATCCCGACGCAGCAAGCGCCCGCGGCGTTGGACGAACTGCCGAGGGTTCTGGGTGGACGCGGTGATCACGCCGATCTTCGCCGAAGGGATGTCCACCCCCTCATCGAGGCACTTCATCGCGAGAAGCGCTTGGATCTCACCGGAGGCCAGCTGTGCCTGGAGCAGCTCCCTGCGCCGCTGGTCGGTCTCGCCGTAGTAGCGTTCGATGCGCATGCCGAACTCGGACCGCAACATGCGCTCGGTCTCGTCGAGCTGGGGGTAATCAGACTCGGGATCCTTGCCCTCTGCCACGTAGATGATCTGGTGAGTCTCTTTCTTGAGACCTTCGTTCATGAGCGCGCGGAGGCGGAGCCGCTTGTTCGCAGCGTGTTGAGTCAGTCGAGTGCGTGCCCGGATGTGTGTCTCGGCAGCCTGGCCGTCTTCGGCGGCGAACGCCCTGGCAATCTTCTGCGAGATTATCCGGTACTGCGCGGCCTCCTCGTCCGTGAGCTCGATCGGCAGCGGGTGGTAGTCGTAGGGTACGAGAGCGTGGTATTGGTAGATTGCTTGCTTGATGCTGATGGAAAGCACCGGCTTTCCAAAGTAATCCAGTAGCGCCTCGGTGCCGAGTTCATCTCCGTGTCGCTTCGGCGTTGCCGACAACCCCAGTCTCATCGTGGCCTGGGTCGGTAGCGCGGCTAGCCGGCCGGATGTTCCCAGAGAGTGCATTTCATCGCCGATAACCAGAAGATGGCCTCGGTGGCGGGCAATCTGGCGCTGCAGAAAATGATCCGAGCCAGACTCGTTCCCCCCGCTCCGAGGCGTTAAGCTGTCTGCGGTCGTGATAACCATTTCGGTGCGTCGTCCGTGACTCGAGCGTGCTGCCGAGAAGACAGACTTGAGATGTTCCTCCTGCCCCCTCCTCAAATTGCCATGACACACGGCGGGGCGGAAGTTGAAACGCTCCGCATCAGACATCCACTGCCCAATCAAGTCGATCGACGGGACGATAACCAGGATCAGAAGTGGCCGCTCTGATTTTGCAATAAAGATGGACGCCTGAGTTGCAGCAGCGAGTGCCGTGAGCGTCTTGCCCGTTCCCGTCGCCATTGCGAAGGTTCCCTTGCCACCAGCCTTGAGCCAGTCGTTGACCGCGTTCCTCTGATACTGGCGGAGGGTGAGATCTTCGGGAAGGGACGGAACGAACGTGGCATCGTCTGGTAGCGACATATACAGTCGCTCAATATCGCCCGACTCATGCATTCTCGCCTGGGCAGCCGACGGCTCGCGAATCCCAAATGTGGATCTCATCGGATCTTCGATCCATTCGTTCACGCGCCACAGCGTGATACCGTCCACCTGGTCATCCCAGACCTGGTCGAACCGCTCGCGTTCTTCCTGTGCATAAGCGCGCTGCTCGTCATTGGCCCAGCTACGGTGCAGCGGGAAGGACTCTGAGTGCAGTCGGGCGCCGCCGAGCGTCTCGTTGGGACTTCCTGTGAACGTCATCCAGTCGCCTTCGCTATCGACGAAGACACCGATCTTTTCGTGGAAAAGGCCATACCCCCGCGAATGCTTGCGCAGGGCGACACGTACGTCGAGTTTGCCGTTGGCGACCATCCACGTGAGTAGCTTGAGGCGGTCGGCGAGGACGGGGTTAGGAATAGGCTTCGCGACAGCGGCAGCAAAATCCTCCTGTAGTCGCTTCCGAAGTTCTTCCCCTTTCCCCATCGCATCGAGTTCCTCCTCACTGAGATGGGCGGGCGAGGTGATAAGGCGCATGCGGCCGCCGTTAAGCACGAACCTGTCGATGGCGGGTGCTATGGAGGCGAGGAGTCTAGCTGAGAAGAATCCGACGGCTCGGTCATAAGAGGTCGACCGAGCGAAGGCTGGTATGTAGAAGTCACTGATTAGATCGTCGGGCGGAGAGTTGTACCGACGCTTCCAGTTGGGATCCCACGACGGCAGTATGTCCACTCTTTACCTACTCTCGAGTATGTCGAGCAGGGGATCTGATACCGGCCCGTCGGGCGAAGTCTTTTGTGCCGGCGCTGAGGCCGTGAGAAAAGTTTCGCCGCCGCTAAGACCAGGTAGAGGGAGAATGCCTTGTGTCCCGGAATCGGCGCCGTCGACTACAGCAAGCAACGTTGCCTCCAGAATATCTGTAAGGCTCACGGCGCCGCAGTCCGGAATTCTTCGAAGATCCTTGACTTTCGTGGCCATCAGTTGGCTGAGTAGTGCCAGGCCGTTCTTGGCCAGAATGCGTTGAGCCCGGCGGGTACGACACCACGGGCTGATGTCGGTTTCCTCGTATTCGGGCTCGCCGAGGAGTGTGGCGAGGGTGACCGGTTCGTCCACGGACGCGAGAGTCTGGGCCCAAGTGACCGCCGCGTGTCGGCGTGCGACTCCGAGGTCTGCACCTGCGACGTCGGAGATGGCCTGCTTGTACACCACACCTACTCCCTGCTCGGCTCCTAGATCTTCGGGGTCGGTCCTAAGGACCGTTACATCGAGAACATTCGCTCCGACGAGTGGTCGTCACAGGCCGGCGGTCAGGGCCTGGGGCCGCCCGTGGTCTCCACCCTGTCAGATGAGCGCGATGAGGTCCGGGGTGTCGCGCATGCTCGCATCACCGACCAGGTACTGCGTACCACGCGCGATATGCGCGCGCAGCTGGACGCTGAGCGTCTGTTCGTCGAGTGGGAGTTGTAGCTGTTTGGTTCGTTGCTTGACGAGCCACCAGTAGAGATCGCCAGCGCTTCCGGAGAACGTCTTCCAGGTCATCTCGACCGCGGTGTCACTGCTCAGCGCCGTCGTCATGGGGGCTGTGGGTTCGGCTAGTGATCGGCACAGCGCCCACCGACAAAGGACGTTCCAGTTCATAACGCCTGTTCGTCGCTTCATGGTGATGAGCTGCTCGCGAACGTCGGAGCCGATGCGGACGGTTTCTGGCGGCCCCACGATCATTCTGCCGGCGGTGACTTTCTGAGTCGCCGGTGTCATCGAGCTATCTCCTCACGCTGGTCGGGTAGGAGGGGGCGGGAGAAGTAGCCCTCCACGGCGCGCGTTGCGCGGCGTTCGAGATCGTGTTCAAGGCGAATGGTGTGACTGACGACGCCGTCAAGTGAATCAAGTATGTCAGGGGTGATTTCGGTATCCGTTGATAGAACGACCACCTGGTGACTCGCGTTGGGCAGGTAGCTCTGGACGAAGCGGTCACGGTGGTTGCTGTCGAGGCGTCCGAGTGGGGTGTCGATGACGACCGGCAGCATTCGACCTGAAGCGCGGGCAAGGCCGGCAAGCAGTGCGACGGCCAGGAGCTGCCGTTCTCCTGCGGACAGCGTCCGAGGCAGGACCGGTAGTCCATTGTGGGCGATCAGTTCCATCTCGCAGGTGTCCGGGTCAATGATCACCTCCTGCACGAGGTCCTCCTTGCGCAAGAGCAGCTGAAGAGACTCCAGCACCATCGATTGGATGCGCTTGACATGCCGCTCTGTCGCCTTGGCTCGCAGAACAGCGAGCGTTGCACGGGCTTTGGCGGCGTGATCCACGATGCGGCGAAGTCGCTCCGTCTTGAGTTGCTGCTCGGATGCCGATTTCAGGTGCTCCTGGAACTCACGCAGGGAACTCTGGTGTGCTGACCGGGCGCCGGCGATCTGCTTGTTCAGAAGTTCTACGCGAGCGCCGATGCTTGCCACAGCATGGTTGGCCTTTTCGTACTCGCCTACGAGTGCCTCGCCGATATCCTCATGTGGAATGGCGGCGGCGGCTCGCTCGGCCACGTCGAGTTCGGCACGCGCTTTGTCGAGGGCGGTGACATGGTGCTTAAGGTCACGGTGGGCGGCAGCGAGGCCGCCGCCGACCAGTTCGGTGGCTGCGGCCAGTGTCGTGTCGTCCGGGCCGAGGAACTTCTCAATGTCGGCGTTGGTTTCCCGGTTCGTCCGGTCCATTGAGAGGAAATCGGCAACGGCTGCCCGAACTTTGGCGCTGGCTCGCTCGGAATGCAGGTGCTCGAGTAATTGGTGATCACGCTCGGACAGCATCCGGTTCAGCGTCTCGTTATCGGCCTGTTCACGCTCGGCGGCGGCGTGGGTGACTGTCGTCACGAGCAAATCGGGGATCAGGAGGAGCGGACCGTAACCGCCGACTGCATCGATCATCGCCTGGCGGGCTGCCTTCGCCGCTGTCTTCGCCGAGTGGAGCCGGTCGACGATCTTCTCGCGGTCTTGGTACTGCTGCATGCCCTCTCGCTGGAGGCGGGCACGTGCCTGAGCCGCGTCATCCATAGCGAGCTGAAGCTGATGCTCGGCGGTTTCCAGCTCGTGCACGAGGGTGAGTTCGTGGTGGCGAAGCTTTTGCAGGTCCTGTTGCTTGGCGGTGATCGTTCGCCGCTCGTCGCCTTGGGTGGCTTCTTGCCGATGGCGACGTTCGAGAACCGTCAGGTCGTCCTGGAGCCGGTTGACTAGGTCGAGGCCAAGGAGCCCGCTGACCGCTGCCCGGACGAGTTCCTGCGAGACGTCGGACTCGGCGAATGCCTCGATCTGCTCACCGTCAAAAAAGAAGAGGTTCGCTACACCGCGGGGCACCAGTGTCTCGACGTGATCGGCCCAGCCCTCAGAGAGGGCTTGATCCGGGTAACCGTCGCGGTTGACCTCGACGCGCTCGCGGAGCTTGCCGCCGACGACGGCCCAATGGCGGATGAGCCGGAATTCCTGCCACGCGCCGTCGTGGACCGCGCGGAAAAGCAGCTCAACCGACGCCCCGTCTGCTGGGTCCGTCGCGTTATGGATGAGCTGGGTCAGGTACTTCTCGTAGCTTGTCGCTCGCCGGCTTGTACCGGGCGTGAGCGTCCCGTAGAGCACGAGGAGCAAGGCTTCCAGCACTGTGGTCTTGCCTGCGCCGTTGAGGCCGCCGAACAAGACGATCGGATGGTCGGGTTCCTTCGGCGCGAGGCGCATCGCCTGTCGGCCCGCAAACGGGCCGACGTTGGTAAGGACGAGTTCTTGGAAGATCATCTATCGCCTAGCGGAAGTCGTCGAATGCTGGATTGTCGTCGGTGCCGGGGGCGAGAATCGGCTGCAGGTTCCCACTCGCAAGATCGTCAGCGTCGAAAGCTGCGCGGGTCGCCTTCTGCCTGCGGGCGTAGTCGACGGCATCGTCCTGATCGCGGTAGAACCCTTTGACCAGGGCACTCTCTAGAGCGGGGAACAGGCCGGCGCGGCGGACTTGATTACGGTGCCGGCGCTCGACATCCAGAAGTTCGCGGACCGTCTCGAAGTGAAGCCGGTCGTCGCCACAGATCTCGGCGAGTAGTTCCACTTCGACGGCGCCGAGGGGGAGGGCCTCGTCGAGGAGCTTGCCAGGATATGGCCTCCCCGTCGCGTCCGCGTAGATGCGCGGCAGGTTGTCCTCGAACTCGTGCTTTTCGACGATCCAGATCCGGCGAATCTCCTCGAGCTCGGCGAGGGTGATCAGCTCGATCTGTGCTACCTCGGGTGGTCCGCTGCGGCGTACCTCCTCCTGGGCCTCCAGCAGACGGCGCAGCCAGCGCTGGCGTGAAGACTGAGTGTATGGACCGTGGATCGGTCTAGGCTCGTTGTTGAACAGCTGTACCGAGCCGTTCATACGTCGGAAGTCGCGCAGCTTCCGGTCGTCCGGCTCGTCCAAGTCATTGCGAAGCGTGAGCAACGGCTCCATCCATGCCTTGTCCGCATCATTGAGGACCATGGCGGTCATCGACTTGTCCTTGTCCACAAGGGTGCAGGTCCAGCATCCGAAACGACTGTCACCGCAGCTGGGTGTCGATGTGTCTACGACTAGGGGACATTCGTTGTCCGCCGAGGCCCCTTGGTACATGGTCAACAGGTCCCGGTTCGAATATCCCCAAGGGTTGTCTACCTGCATGAGGTACATCCATACCTCGTCAGAACTCCAGGCCTCGATCGGGGTGTAGACGAGGGAATTCGGCAGGTTTCCGTTGGGTGCGAGGCGCTCTCGGACCCGATGGGCCTCGTGCGCAGTCATCACCCGAGCCCTAGTTGACGACTCCTGCTTGCGCATACCGAGGATGAGAATCGCTTCACCGTGCGCCCGAACCATCGAGCGGATGAAGGAGTTAGACGGCTTGATCTTCAACCGTTCCGTGCACCACCGGAATCGTGGTCTAGGTGCCGGATAGCCCTTGCCGATAAGATTCACCCAGAAGGTGTCCGCTAGTTCAGGCGTGAGCTTGTGTGGCGTAAGCGGCAGCCCGAGTTCGAGCGCCTTCGCCCCCATCACGTCGAGGCTCCGGTTGACCCATGCCGAGACGACCGGGTTCTCGACGAGGGTGTCCGTGCTGATCACATGAACTGGTTTGGTCAGGGCTGACGGCGGCAGCTTCTGCAACGCCGTCCAGACCAGTTGCAGGGTTGCGGTCGAGTCCTTACCACCCGAGTACCCGACGACCCAAGGGATGCTGTCGGCCTGGTATAGCTCGGCTATCTCATCGACGGTCGCCTGCACGGATTTGGCGAGGCCGAGGTCGCCGAACGGTCGGCGCTGAGGTACGGGGACCATAACCTTGCTCATGCTTGTGCCTTCCGGTTGTCTTCGGCCTTTTGTTCCTCAGCCGAGAGCGTCATACCGAGGTGAGAACGCAGCGCGGCGGTAGTAAGCATGATGTTCGAGCTTGCCTTGGTGACGGTGCCGCCGACCAGCGCACGTCCCTCCCACAGCGCGGTGTTGGTGCGCGACCAATCCAGCTGCGACAGGGCCTCAAGCCGCTGCGGCCACAGCGCCAAGGGGACCTCGTCGACCAGCAGCGTGTTGCAGATCCGGCCAAGCGCGGTCAGGACGATGCCATGCGTGTGGATGAATTCGCGGCGTACCTCCGGTGCGTGGATCTTTTTGGCGCGGATCATCGCCCACTCCGGGAATTGGTCGTTGAGCGCGTCCCACATCCCCATCGCAGCATCGGTCATCTGCGGCTGATCCAACTTCGTCACACCGGCGAAGAGCGCCTTGTGTGCCCCGTGCACGGCGGACAGGGTGAACATCCTCCGCGACGCCTTGGCCAGTGAGGTAGATGCATGTTCAACGACACCGCGCAGGATCGGTGATTGCTCCGCGACCTCCCTCGTCACCGCGGCCAGCGGGTCCCGGTGGTCGTAGAGCACCCCAATGGACGGTGACGGGCGCACCGCGTGCCGGTTGAGGTCCGCGAACATCTGCTGGCAGCGTTCCAGACCCTTATCCAGGAAGAACACCACCGCTATGGTCTCGTCACCTAGCTCGGGGTTCGTGCGCAACGCTTGCTCGATCGCCGCTCGGCGGTGCTGGCCGTCGTTGATGACGAACCTGCCGTCCATAGGGATGCGCAGGGTGCCTAGACCGGAGTTTGCCTCTGCGGCTTGCGCTGGCACAAACCGAACAGATGCGTCCACCGAAGCTGTAATCGCCGAGAACGTATACGAGGTGATGTTCTCCTCGATATAACGAGAAATCTCCGGAATGCGCCCCTTGTTCAAGGTTCGTTGGGCCCGCAGCTGCACCGGGAGGTCGTCGTCGTCCCACACGAACATCTTGGCCAGCAGCTTGAGCGGACACATCGACACGAAGTAGACCCGTCCGGCCTGAACTCCACGGATGGCGGGAAACGCATACTCGTAGACGCCTGATAGCGGCGGCGCCGCGCTCACACCCGGCACGTCGTCCCCACCGGCTCCGCCTTCCGCTTGATCGCGCACGCCTTACGTTAAGTTGGAAACGTAGAACCGTCAAACCTGCCGCTGCCGTGTCGAAGGGTGAATCATAGACGTCGGCAAGTCGCAGGTTGTGGGAGCCGCCAAGCTCGACCAGCTCGACCAGGAGGTACAGGACGTTGACCGTCTACCTTGACGCGAACGCCACGACGCCCGTGGACAAGCGTGTCGCTGACCTCGTCATGGGATATCTCACGGAGGAGTTCGGTAACGCCGGCAGCCGCACGCACGAGATCGGCCATGCTGCTCAGACCGCCGTTGCACGAGCGCGGCGGCAGGTCGCCCAAGTGGTTGACTCCGCCGACGACGAAGTGATCTTCACGTCTGGCGCCACTGAGGCGAACAACATCGCGCTGCTGGGACTTGCACCTGAGGGCGAGCGTTCGGACAGGCGGCACATCGTCTCTACCGCGATCGAGCACAAGGCCGTGCTTGGGCCCCTTGAGCGGTTGGCGGGTAGCGGATTCGAGATCGACTTAGTCAAACCGGACCGGTTTGGTCGAGTTTCAGCTGAAGAGATCGCCAGCAAAGTGCGTCCTGACACCCTGGTCGTGTCAATGATGGCCGTCAACAACGAGACTGGTGTCATCCAGCCCTTGTCGGAGCTGTGCGGTCTCCTCGCGGACCAGTCGGCGTACCTCCATGTGGACGCGGCCCAAGCATTCGGCAAGCTCCTGCCTGAGCTGCGCCATGAGCGTATCGATCTGATATCCATCTCCGGTCATAAAATCTTCGCCCCCAAGGGCATCGGGGCGCTCGTCACTCGCAGGCGTGGGTTCCGGCGACCTCCCCTCACGCCGCTGCTCGTGGGTGGCGGTCAGGAGCGTGGACTCCGGCCCGGAACGTTGCCCGTGGCGCTGATTGCTGGTCTTGGCCTTGCCAGCGAATTGGCGGTAGCGGAGCACGCCGAGCGGCGGGCCAGTTGTGCCGCATTCAGGGGCGAAGTTCTTCGCGGGCTCGCGCCCCTAGATCCCGTCATCCACGGTGAGCCCGCGCACACGATGCCGCACGTTGTGAACCTGTCGTTGCCAGGCTTGGACTCTGAGGCGGTCATGGTGGCATGGCGTGGCCTTCTCGCCGTGTCCAACGGATCCGCCTGCACCTCAGCTTCGTACGATCCCAGCCATGTGCTCTCCGCGATGGAGCTTCCTGACGACGAGATTCGCAGCGCGCTTCGCCTCTCGTGGACTCACCTGACCGAGCCAGTCGACTGGACTGAGGCGGCCACGCGTCTGCGGGACCTCATCGCTATCTAGGCGCGAGTTGGCTCGCCGGCCGCCTCTCCACCAAGGCCATACTCCCTGCTGCCCGAGGGAGGCACCCGCCGACTCAATACCCGATCTGAACGCTGCGGCGCACGCATCAGCGCGCCAATAACCAGATATAATCTCAATTCCGGTGGTTTGTCTCCTGTGTAGATCAATTTCTCGCGTTGGCTGAAGTGCGGCGCTGGGCTGCCCAGTCCGAGCATCGCAGTCGTTGTGCTGCCTTCCCCGGTCTGGGCTCCAAGCCGTTCAATCGGGAGGGCCTGGAACCGCGTCGGGCAAGATGTACCCGGGTGTAGGCGCGGGCGTGGGCGGCGGGTCAGGCCAACCGCTTGCGGACAGCGGAAACCATCACAACAGGCCCCTGAGCTGCGGGTATGCGGTTCTCATTCTGCCAACTATGGTCCACCTCGGTTCGATCCCAGGGAGGTCCACCTCGGTTCGATCCCAGGGAGGTCCACCTCGGTTCGATCCCAGGGAGGTCCACCTCGGTTCGATCCGCCCCAATTATCACATTCGCCGGGTGTGCGGTAGCCCTTGGCTCGTAACGTATAGGGAGCTGAAGCAGGACGAGTGGCCGCTGCCGATTTCCTGGGTTCAGCCTCAATGGCCTCCCGCGGGGCTGGTTCTAAAGTCGTAGGACGCCGAGACGATATTCCCTTCCGGCCGGCGCGCTGTCAGTGTTATCGGATGTCGCGACCGGCGCAGCAGACTTCGCACGCGCCGCGTCCAGCGGTGATGGCGTCGACGGTCGGTACCCACGTCAGGTCTGATCGGACACCGCCGCTTCGCTCGATGCGTCGCCAACCGTCGTTGAGGGCGGTGCAGCCCTGGCTGAGGTGGAAGACCGCGCCACCGGAGGTGACCGCGACGCGCTCCGGGCGCGTGCCAGCCAACGGCCGACACTGCCAGCACTGGCGGGTGACGAGGTCATGGACGCACCGGGAGTCGAGCTGTTGCATGGCCTCGAGCAGGCCGGTTTGCGCCAAGGCGCCCGCCCGTTCGACTCCAGTGCCGGAGGTGGCCTCTCCGACCCACCGGACCTGATGTGGCCGAGAGGCCGCAGCCAGCCGCGACCTGAGGTCGCGATGCCGGCCGACAACGGCTGGGTCGGCATGAACGCGCACCGCGACGGGTCGGGTCAGTTGGTCGAGGGCCTCGGCCACCGCCGTCAACAGCATCCGATCGCTGGACGTCGGTAGGAGTTCGGCACCGTGGAACTCACGGGTGCGACTTCCGTATTGAAGGACAGCTGCCCATCCACCTGGACCGCGATCGCCGTCGCACACACCGGCAGGGAACACGTCGACCGCCTGCTGCCGCTGTACCTGCCCGTCCGTCATCCGCGACACCCCGGCTGGGATCGTAGTTGATCGATGCCAGGATCGTGGTGGTAAGGCCTACAGCGGTCGCCAGGTAGATCAGCGGGGCGGCCGTATACGGTTCGAACTGGTCAAACGTCCTGGTAGCGGGGTTCCGGGGATGCCCGTGGGGTGGTTCGCATGGTGCATCGTCCGGTCCACGGATGATCTTTCATGCGAACCGCCGGCCCGGTTCTCGGCCGGTGGTTCGCTTCAGCCTCAGCACTGGCGTTGATCAGCGATTACCCGAACCGGCCGGGTCAAGCCGGGGGCAACGCTAAGCCGTGGATGGCCAGCGCAAACCTGGACCGCCACCGGCATTCCGCCAGGCTTGCGGACGTTGACCCCTCGACCGCGAGGTCCAGGCGGCGGCAGCATTCCGTTTGCCGTGGCGTGAGCGAACGCCTCTGCGGTGCCGACCGGCCCGTGAAAAACGGTGAGCATCGAGAAGTACTGATCAAACTCGTAGGCGCAGTTGGCGCATACCCAATCGTAGATCTTCTTCTCTGTTCGGCAGCCGTGTTCACAATTCCAGCAGAGTCGCTGTTTCTGAGGGAGTCTTTGCGCTTGTTTTGGCAAGGACACCTTTGCAGGCCTCGTGCTGACTGGGAACCCGAGAGCCTTGCGCTGCCGCTTCCTTTTCCTTCTTGGCGATGCCAATGGTCGACCTCCGTCAAGCGAGATTATGTCGAGACTCTCGCCGGTGAGGGTGGATGTCCAGTGATTTGCGATGTCGGATTTTCAGTGACACGTAAGCGTCAAGTTTGTATTGACGCTTACGTGTCAAAAAGATTGGGCCGTGTAGGGGGCAGGGGGAATTAGCCTTTCTGGCCACTGTGGGGCTCTGGGGCGACGTCGCGGATGCCGTGAGTCGAAGAGATTTGCGCGCCTCGCTGGCACTGATCGCTGAAGTCACGAGTCCTCCAGATTTGTACCGAATACGGTACCACTTGGGTCCTGATGGCGCGCTGTGTTGGCGCTGTTGACGGGTCGAGCGTTAGGGCCTATTCGTGATCTGGTAAACAACCTGGCAGCGGTCGCCCGGAACGACGGTGGCGCGGTTCGCATGTACATCGTCTCCCATGAGGAGCTGGGTGCAGCTGCCACGGGAATCGCGAGCGGCAACCACTCGTCATGCTGGCTCCGGGCCGAGTCGCCGGAAGCCCCGCGGTGCGGTGATTGCGCCCGCAGTCCGGTCACGCCCTCGTCGGGCTTGCGTCCCAGCTCACGCCATCGACGCGGGCCCGGTCGAGCAGCCACGTAAGTGCTCTTGGGAGCGAATGGTAACCATCTAGGCGATGGCTTCAGGGCCGCGCTGATGCCACCACGCATTGAAGAGCGTAGCGACCTGCTCCTTGACATCCTGAGAGATCAAGTTAAGTGCGTCCCCCATCAACGGCCTGACCGTGTACTTGTAGACCTCCGGATGATGCTCAATGGACGGACAAGCGAAAACTGCCAGAATGCGCAGCACTCGCAAGGAATCCTCACCAAGTAACGGGAAGTGTGCCTCCAGCAGTCTGGCCAGGATTGACCAGACCTTGTCGATGATTATCCCCACCACTATGCTGGCCAATGCCTTGGAAAATCCTGTCAAGCTTTTGGTCAGCGCTTTCTCCAAGAGTCTTTTGCCTGCGTCGGCTACTGCATGCAATGTTTCTTCGACCTGCTCAAGCCAGCGAATCAGGGTAACCAGCAGAGTGCACCAGGTGTGGTTAGCCAGTTGCTTCTTCACCTCGTTTGCGGTGCGCTTATCTCCTACTTGAGCCTCGATTTTTGGCTCGATCTCATCCCAGGTTTCGGCCATCACCGTTCCGGCGAGAGTATTCAGTTTGCCGAAATCAGACGAGAACGTTGTCGGGTTGGAAAGATCGACCTGTGGAAGGACTGGGCCGGCAGGTGGCGTCGGCGGACTGGATCTCGACAGGTAATCCGCCAGGTCCAAGCGGGCAAGGTCGATGAAGGCTTGCCGGTTGCGCATATTGAAACCCAGAAGGCCAGTGTGTCGGTCTCGTTCAACCTTGGCCTTGATCTCAAGGCGGCGGTCGAGGCGGGCCTTATCAGTATCTGCCGCAAGCTTGGTCCATCCGTGCCAGCCGTGCAGCGCGCCGGCGCAGCCGGAACATACACATCCCGGATTCTTCGCATTAGCGCAGTTGGCTCTGTGGTTGCTGCCCGCCATCGCCGATCTCCAACCCAGCAAACATTGCCCAAAGTGAATGTGAAGTCACTCTAGGTCAAGATTGGATGGTTCGCCCCTGCTGCTGTGAGTTGGCCGGACAGGTAAATTTGGTCATATCGGTTATCGATCTAGAGTGCACGCCGCTAGCAGTCGCTCTTCTCTCACTCCGCGAGCGGCGGTGTCGGGTTTCTGGTGGACAAGTACCATCGACTCGGTGCGGATCTGACAGCAAACGCTTTCATGGTCGATGGCTTTCTTACCGGGAGCCTCGCCTCACTCCGCAGCCCACCCCAAGACCGCCTTCACTTGGGCAAGCCCGTAGGAAACGCTCAATGGTAAGTTGTCCTGACCGCTTCGACGATGAAGGTGGGGCCGGTTGCCGCCGCCGACGACTTCGAGTGCTGATGCCTGACGCGTGAGCTGGTCAAACGTCCCGGCAGCGGGTTGCCCCGAACGACGACCGGGCGGTTCGCATGGTGCAACGTCCGCCCCACCCGAGCTGGCCTGGGAAGATGTTCGATTATGAATGTCTTCTCCGGCCGTGTGAGTCAGTTGTGAGTCACGCTCGTGACTCGCAATCCTGCTCTGCGGGTCACCGCGCTGATCACACTTGGTGTCAGTGCGCGCTCGTACCGTGGCGGTCGCCAGTGATTCCGGATCCGGATCTATGGACGGAAGTCCTCTCTGATCATTGAGAGAGAACAAACCTTGTCTATACAGCGAATCAAAGGTCCGGACCGCTCGTCGAGCGACCGCCGCTCATCGGCGGTGGCCGACGCGGTGTTGGGCGCGGTCAGCGAGGGACGGTGTACCGGCGTTAAGCCTGCCGTAACCCGGCGACCGGCCGGCAGTGGGCGCGCGCGATGTCCCCGGCGCGGCGAGGCCTCACATGGTCGGTGGTACTTCGCCTTGCAGGTTGTCACCGTCGACGGGCGGCCGTTTCGGGTTCGTCGCGGCGAATACGACGATCGGGCGATCGCTGAACATGCCCTGGCCGATCTCGTTGGCATGCCCCGGGCCGCAGGCGAGGGTGCGGACCTGGACGGTGCGCCGTTGGCTCGAGGACTGGCTGGTGGAAAAGGAGAGCCGGCTGCGGCCTTCCGCGCCGCAGGCTTATCGGTCGGTCGTCCGTACCCATCTGATTCCGCCTGGTCGCCAATTATCTCGACCGCCTCTACGTGTCGCGGATGCTCAACGACGAACCCCTCGGCGCTCGCGATTTCGAGGCGGAATACCGGCACCTCATCGCCCTGCTCCGCGCCTGCGACACCGAACAACAGATAGCGGAGGCGCTCGCCGGCGCACTGCCGAGCGAGGACTTCACGTCGATCCACAACTTCCGTCTACGGGGCAACAACAAGGCGCAGGTCCGATACCTGCTCGCCCGCCTCACTCCTATGTCGAAGTCGGCTGCGAAAACGGGACGTGATCCGCGACAAAGCCCAGGCCGACGGACGTCTCAGTTCGGGTCTGCGCAGACGGTAATCGGTACCCAGCCGGGCCCTCCACCCACGCGAAACTGCCCCGGCCACCCTGCGCCGTACTCGGCATCATCGTCTCAAATGCGTTTTATCGGCGGCAGATCCGGATATCCGATCACGGCAACGAGAGGCAGATCGGGATGACGTTCGGCGACAAGGAGGCGGTGCGGGGTCGGGCCGCGTGGTGGATGATCATGTTGTGAATTCCTCTTTGGATGAGTCTGGCCGGGACAACGCCGACGCCGTGGTTCTGCTGCATGGATTGGGTACGAGCGGCTGGATGTGGCATCGGGTAGCACCGGTGCTCGCCGAGGATTTCCATGTCCTGGTGCCCGATCTGCCGGGCCATGGACGCAGCGGCCGGGCCTGGGTATCGCTGGCTGACACCGTGCAGGCGGTAGCAGAGCTTATTCGTTCCCGTACAGCGGCAGGGAGGGCTCACGTTGTCGGCCTGTCGCTCGGCGGTTATGTCGCCGCGCTGCTCGCGGCGAACGAGTCGGCTGTGGTGCGCAGCGTTGTCGTCAGCGGGGTGAACGTGCTGCCTTTACCACATCCGGCGATGATGCGGTTGCTCGGCCGGGTCATGGGTCCGTTCGCGACGTCCGGGCCGATGGTGCGCGCGAACGCGAAGGCGCTCAAGGTGCCCCCAGGTGAGTTCGCCGGCTACCGCAGAGCGGCCAAGGAGGTGGCGCGAGGGACGTTCGCGCGGGTCGGTGACGAGGTCACCGTCTTCGGGATCCCGGCCGCGGCAGGATCGTCACCGTGCCGTTTGCTGGCCGTCGCCGGGACGAACGAGAACGAGATGATTCTGCGGTCGTTGCCGGTTCTGGCCGACGGGTTCGCGTTAGGCGACGCGCGACTCGTACCCGGAGTCGGTCATGCGTGGAGCGGTGAGGAACCCGATCTGTTCGCGGCGATGATCCGTGCCCATATCGCCGACGCCGACCTTCCCCCCAGCCTCTATCGCCCGGCCGCGGCCTGACCGTCCCGGCGTTTCTCCTGCCGGCAACCGTCGTGTCACCTTCCCCGGCCGCAGCGCGGGGGAGTCGCCAGCGTCGTCGGCGGATGGTCCGCGCAGGGGTCGTGGGTGGCTCGGTGGGTCCTCGGACTTTTCGGAGCTACGCGGATTTGCGGCGCTACTCCGGACTGCACCGACCCGGACTGGCGGTAAACGTCACTAGACTGACCAGGCGCCTGGTGGACTGCCGGCGGTCGTCTCGGACGACGCGAACTTACCTCTCGAAGTATAAGACCGCATCTCATTAGGGGTTGTTGCTGGTCAGAAGGTTGAGGCGGACGTACCCGATCGCCGCGACCGCGACCCGGTCATCGATCCGCCGCCGCCCGCCACCCCGATGCCTTTCCGGGTACGCGGGCAGCAACGGTTGCACGAGACTCCACAACGACTCCGGGCAGTACTTCTCCACATCACCCACACCCGAACAGCGAATGATGTTGAGCTACAACACTCCCAAATGAGATGCGGTCTTACTGGACGTTTTAGTGGTGTAGGTGTGTTAACGGCGGTTTGAGAAAACGCGATCATGGCCCTGGCTGGCCGATACACCCGAATCAACCCTTTCGAGCTGACTCTGATATGAGTAGATCTGCGGGCTTTAATCCCTCGATCGTGTTTGATCAGCTTTCCGCCAGGAATCGACGGACCCGGCGTCCCCACCGCCTGCCTGTACCACCGTATCCCCAGGTCATGACCGAACGACGCGCATATCCGTCCGACCTGTCCGACGCCCGCTGGGCCCTGATCGCACCCCGGCTGACCGCGTGGCGCCAGGCTCGCACCGACGTCCGTACCGCGCTCGGGATCAAGGGCCGCACTCCCACCCACGACCTGCGCGAGATCTTCAACGCCATCCTCTACGTCAACCGCACCGGTATCGCCTGGCGCTACCTCCCGCACGACTTCCCTCCACACGCGACGGTATACGGCTACTTCGCCTTATGGAGCAAGGAAGGGATCTTCGTCGAACTCAACTATCAGCTCACCGGACTCGTCCGCGATCACCACGGCCGCACCGTCGAGCCGACCGCAGCAATCATGGACACCCAGAGCGTCAAGACATCGACCAGCGTGCCCACCAATACCCAAGGCATCGACGCCGGCAAAAAGATCGTCGGCCGTAAACGCGGCATCATCACCGACACCCTCGGCCTGCTGCTCGCCGTGATCGTCACCGCCGCCAGCGTCAGCGACAACACCATCGGCAACGATCTGCTCGACCAGGCCACCGCCATCCACCCGACGCTGACCAAGACCTGGGTCGATGCCGGGTTCAAGGTCAAAACCGTCGAACACGGCGCCACACTCGGCGTCGACGTCGAGATCGTCACCAAGGATCCGCAGGTCAGAGGGTTTAGCGTGGTCAAGCGCCGCTGGGTCGTCGAACGCACGATCGGCTGGCTCATGCAGCATCGCCGGCTCGTACGCGACTACGAAACCCTTCCTGGCAACTCCGCCAGCATGATCACCATCGCCATGATCGACAACCTCGCCCGGCGGCTCACCGACGAAACCACCCCAACCTGGCGAGAATCCCAAAACGCATAACACCGCAAAATACGTTAATCAGACGTCCTCTTAGCGACGCAGGCCGCTAGCCTCACGCGGCTACTTCGCTGAAACGCGGTGGCCGGCATGTTGTTTTCTCAGATCTCGGCCGTCCTTCGCAGCGCGCTCAGCGGAGCTCGCCGACAAGGCCTGATCCGATACGAACGTACCCACCAGCTCCGACTACTGGAAGGACGCCGCCCACGAGCGGTGGTCTGGACTCGGAACGGGAACAGCTGTGGCGTTACACCGGCGCGGGTATCGCGCTGTGTGTCGGCGCGATGGAGGCTGGCGTGCGCAACGGGCTGGTGCTGTGGGCGGCGCTCGCGGCTAGCTGACGCTGAGGGCGTGGATCGCGTCGGGGGTGAGCGTGCCTTGGTAGGCGCGTACGGCGTCGATGTCTCCGGGGAACCATTCGGTGTTGGTGCCGTTGCGGCGGCTGCGTCCGGCAGTGAAAGAGCCGGTGGCGTTCCAGGGCGTCGCGGTGGTGGTCGCGGTGCCGGCGGCTCGGCCGTTGACGTAGAGAGTCATGGCGCCGGTTGCCGCGTCGTAGACAGCGGCGAGGTGGGTCCAGGTGTTGGCGGGTGATGCAGCCGGTGAGACGGCTTGGCTGGTGGTGGTTGTTGCCTGGTCGGTGTCGGCGCTGACGAATCGCCAGCAGGTACATTGCTGGTTCCATTGGATGGCAAACCGGCCGGTGTTGGTGCCGTCCTGGCCGAGCACGGTGTAGCTGCCGTCGGTGCGTGTGGGTCTGGCCCAGGCGGCGACGGTGAAGGACTGGTCGGTGCGCAGCAGCGTTGGCGCGGTGATGGCGGCGTCTGTGCCGTTGAGCCGTACTGCTCGAAGGTCTCCTTCGCGGTGGCCAGGAGCGGTGTAGGTGGCTGCGCCGACGAGCGTGCCGTGGTTCTGCTCGCGCGTGAAGTCGACGGCCTTGGCGGGGTCGGTGTCGTCGTCGAGTTCCCATCGTGCGACGGGGGTGGGGGCGGCTTCGGTGTCGAGTTCGGCGTCGTTGAGGGTGCGGTGCCAGATTTTCAGGTCGGCGATGTCGCCGGCGAAGCGGCTGGTGTCGCTGCGTCCGATCCAGGTGGGGCCGTCGGGGTCGTTGAACGCGGTGACCTGTTCGGTCCGGCTGTCGGCGGCGCCGCCGACGTAGAGGGTGAGGGTGTTGAGGTCGGCGTTGTAGGTGGCGGCCAGGTGGGTCCAGAGGCCGGTGCGGGCGGGTTCGGTCGCGATGGCTTCGCGCCAGGTGACGGTGCCGCCGGCGGCTGCCGAAGGCATTTGGGCGGCCCAGCGGTCGGTGGACTGCTGGTAGCGCAGGTTCAGGGAGGCGAAGCCGTCGTCGGATTCGCGGGCGTACACGACGCGGTCGCTGGTTTTGTCGGTCAGGCGTACCCAGGTGGAGATCGTGAAACTTTGGACCGTGTTGGTGTTCAGGCCGGTGTCGGCGTAGCTGCCGGTGCCGTCGAAGGTGCCCGCCGTGCGGCGTGGGATGCGGCCTGCGCCCCAGGTCACCTGGTGCAGGGCGGCGTCGTGGGTGGTCTGGTCCGCTCCGGTTCCGTAGCCGGTGTCGACGGCGGTGGCGCCTGCGGCGTCGCCGAACGTCCACACCGCGACCGGGCTAGCGGCGGGGTCGGTGCCGCCGGTCTGGTCCTCGGTGACCCAGTCGTCACCGTCGACTTCGTTGAGGTATTGCTCGGCCAGGGCCTGGTAGTAGGCGTTGTTGGGCACTCGCGGGCTGCTGGTGCTGAGGTATTCGTCGCGCGTGGTGGCGGAGGCGTGGTCGTTGTCGGTGGAGACCGCTTCGGCGAAGTCGACGGGCCCGTCGGTGTTGCTCTGCAGGTTGTTGCTGCCGGCTACGGCCAGGATGTAGTCGTTGACCGCCTTGCGGGCCGCCTCCTGTGTGGCTGTGGCGGCGGTGGTGAACGGTGGCAGCGTCGCCACGTAGATCTTGATCGCCCCGGTTCCGTTCTGGGTCCGGGGGATGCGGGTCGGGTCGTTCGCGTCGTCGGTGGTGAATCGGCGTGCCTGCACGGCGAGCGCGGTCAGTTTGTCGCGGACCGGGCTGGCGCAGGCTTCGGGGGTGGTGGCGGCGCAGGCGAGCAGGTCGCTGGAGCCGGTGGAGATGAGTACGGCTCGCACGTTGCTCTGGTTGAGGATGGCGCGGTCGACGGCGGCGGTGGCGGTATTCGGTTCGCCGGTGGTGGCGGGCAGCCTGGCTTTGCTGGAGCCGAGGTTGAGGACACCGAACGGGACGGTGTTGCCGGTGGCGGGCGCGGCGGCGAGGGCCTCGGCGAGCCGGTTGTCGAGTTGGCTGTGGCCGTCGGCGGTGGCGGTGTCGGCGTTTACCGTCTGGTCACCGAAAAGGACGACCGACCCGGCGGGGTGCGCGGCCGTGGTGGTGACGTCGACGCCGGCCAGGAACGGTGTGCCGAGGATGCTGGATTGGGTGAAGCTGGTGGCGGCTCTCTCTCCGGTGTGGTCGATGTTGTCGGCGGCGCTGACGTAGATGGGGGTGCGTCCGTCCTGGTGGCCGGCCAGCGTGGTCAGGGCGCCGCGGGCCTTGAAGCTGACCAGCACATCGGCCCGGTCGGGAGCGGCCAGCGAGATCGGATCGCTGAGCCGGTCAGTGCCGGCGGGCAGGGTGAGCGCGCGGGCGCCGCTGAAGGTGACCGGGGTTGGGGTGGCTGCGGCTGCGGAGCCGTTGTCACGCAGAGCGAGGGTGACGGCGTCGAAGGTGACCGGGGTTTTGCCCAGGCTGTTGGTCAGCCGGACGCGCATCTGGTGGCCGGCAGCAGTGCCGATGCTGAGCTGGGCGGGGATGCGGACGGTCTGGTTGTTGAGGCCAGCGTCGATGGTGGTGCTGCCGCTGGCCTGTTTGACGGCGGCGGTGTCGTGGGCGGTGGCCCAGCTACCGGTCCAGCGCACCGGGTTGCTGCTGCCGGTGGTGGAGGTGGGCCGGATGCCGAGGCCGAGGATGTGCAGCGACGAGGTGCTGGCCGAAACCTCATTCGAGATCAGCGGCAGGGTAATGCTGGTGACCGGTACGCCGGGGCAGAGCAGGGGCACTGCGATCGCGAAGAGGCTGACCGGCACGTTCTCCTGGGTGGCGTTGCTCTTGTTGCGACGCGGGAAGGTGAGCACCGAATCGCCGGACGAGGTGGAGGCCCAGTCGGTGATCGCGTCGAGTGTGAAGGGCTGACTGGTCAGGTCGCAGCCACTGCCGTAGGCGATGGTGCCGGTCTTACCGGCCGGGATCGCCCCGGTCGCGAATCCGGTCAGGACCACGGCGTTGCCCTCGTTGACCACGCCGGCAGCGGGGATGGTAACCATCTGACCGGTCGCCAGCATGTTGTCGCGCACGCCGGTTCCGTAGGCCCCGGGCAGGGTGATCGCGGCGCCGTTGACGGTGACGGTGCTGCCGGGGGTCCAGCCGGCGGCACGCAGGCCGGCGGCGTCCAGGCTGGTGCCGTTGCCGGTGGCGTCGGCCGGGGTGACGGTGGGAGTGGTGCCGGCGGTGTAGGTACTGATCGCGGTGTTGTTGAAGCAGGTGGTGGTGTTGTTGATCGGGCAGGTCATCCTCGGGGCGAGGCGGAAGGCGTCGATGCCGGCCTGGAAGCCGGTCGACGCAGCGTTCTTGCCGGTGATGTCGAGGGTGATGCTGTGCAGCCCAGCAGCAAGCTCGCGTGGTGTCTTGGACGCGTCCTCAACGATGCCGAAGTTGAGATACTTGGTCAGCACCGTGGTGCTGTACGCGTCGATGCCCGCGCCGGCGCCCTTGTCGAGCCTGGTGGCGTTCGCGGTGCCTTTGTCCAAGGTCAGCGTGAAGGTGCCGTAGTCCTGGGCGGTGGTGAGGTTGGCGCCGATCTCCCAGGGGCCGGTGGTGGGCAGGTTGATGTAGAAGGTGGCGCTGTCACCGTTGGCGACCTTGCTGGTGGTCGACAGGTTGGCCAGCATGGCTTGCTGGCCACTGATGTAGTAGCGGCCGGGCCGGGACACCTGGGCGGTGAGGGCGCCGGTTCGGCTGGTGGTGGTCGCGGCCGGGACGACGGTGGTGCTGCCGTCGCCGTTGGTGGCGGTCCAGCCGCTGATCAGCTTGTCGCCGGTGGCGTAGATCGGGGTGCTGTTGCCGGCGTAGAAGGAGTAGATGGTCTGGGTGGAGGTTGATCCGGCCCGGTCGATGGCTTTCGCGGCAACCTTGTGCTGACCGGAGGTGGCGGGCGCGAAGGTGACCCCGGCGAAGCCGTTGAGCACGAAGTCCGAGGCGGGCGCTGTCCCAGCGGCGTTGTCGGCGGTGGCGCGGTAGATCAGGCCGGGCTGGATCACGGTGGTGCTGGTCCAGGGTTTGATGTTCGGGCTGGCCGCGGTGACGCTGCTGAGGTCGCCGTCGAGGGTGAACAGGTAGGCGCTGACGTTGTTGGTCTTGTCGTTGACCAGTTCGAAGACGCCGCGGTCGGTGTACCCGCTACCGAGCTGATCGGGCGGGAACTGGGTCGACTTGATGCCCGGCGGGTTGGGCTTGCTGGTGTCGACGGTGAACGCCTGAGTGGCCGACCAGACACCGCCCCAGACTCCGGAGGCGTTCTTGATGGCCGCCTTCCAGGTGTAGGGCCCGTCCGGCAGCCCGGAGTTCACCGTCCAGGGACTACCGTTGAGGTTGTAGCCACTGGCCGGTCCGTAGCCGGACAGGATCTTGGTGCCAGCGGCGTTGAACACCTGGTAGGCGATCTGCACGTTCTCCTGCAGTCCGTTGGCCTTGGGGGTGAAGCCTTGCGCGGACAGCGTCGGGGTGTGGGTGGTGGTCAGCAGCACTCCGTTGTCGACGATCGCCGGGGTCAGCCGCGGATTCCCGGTGCCGTTGAGGAATTGTGGTTTGTAGCTGTAGGTGACTGAGAGGGTGGCGCCGCCGCCGAAGCCGAGCTGCTTCCACGAGAACTTGTCGTTCTCGTCCTTGGCCTGCACGACGAAGGTGGCGTTGCTCATCTGGCTGGCTGATGCGGCCTTGATGTAGCTGAGCACGTTGAAGTTCAGGCTGGCCGGGCTGACCCGTTCCTTCGAGGTGTTGCAGTCCACCTGCCGGCCGTTGACGGAAGCTAGCAACGCGCTGCGCTTGGCCGGCTGCTTTCCCCAGTTCAGCGCCGACGAGTTCCAGGCGCTGGGCCGGGCGGTGGCGTACACGTCCGCGGGGGTGGCGCTGCACGAGGCGGCGTGCCGCTGGACCACGTACAGGCTGGCCGCGAAGATGTCCGCGCCTTTGATGCCGGAGGTGTTCATCTGGTAGTAGGTGCGGGCCGTTTCCCCGGCGCCGCCGTCGGCGGGCCAGTCGTCCAGGCCGATCCGGGCGCTGGTCGCACCGGTCTTGGACGTGGAGTTGTACTCATTCCAGCCATTTGACGAGATGCGCGCCCAGTTCAGCTGCGACGGCGACGGTGAACCGGACCAGACCGGGTCCACGTACACCGGGAAGGTCGTCGACGGGCCGGTCAGCAGATCCTGGTCCAGGGTCAGCTGCTGCTTGCCGTCCTCGATGTCAATCTTCACCTCGGCGACGTTGCGCCCCAGCTGCTGCGCACCCGGCGCCTCGTCGGCCGGCCGTGCCCCGTCGGACTTCCGCGCCGCGGCCCGCGGGGTGCTGTCCCACATGAGCGCGGTATCGGTGTGGAAGACCTGCCCGCCGCCTGCGACGTCGACGGCCTCGGCGCCGCCCTGCTCCGTCTCCGCGAGGCGCACGTTGCGACCGGTCAGCCCGAAGTCGACGGTCCGCAATGCCGGGTTGGCGGCCGCCTCCCGGGTCTTGACCACCAGGACCGACGAATAGCCGGTCGGGTCCGCCGTGATCTGCAGATCGACGCCGGAGTAGACCTCCCGGTAGGTGGCGGTGTCACCGGCGACGTCCGGGGCGGGCAGCGCCTGCGGCCAGGTGAACGAGATCTGCCGGCTGCCTTCGGTCATCGTCAGCAGGCGTGTGGAGCGGTCGGCGGCGATCACCAGCCCGGCCGTCGCGGCGCGGGGTGTGTAGCTGCCGTCGCTCTGCCGGGCCAGCGTCGTGTCGATCGGCGCCCAGGTTCCGTCTCGTCTCGCCCGCTGCGGGCTCGAGGAATGGGCGGTGGTGAGCGTGCCGTCCGGGTTGACCGAGGTCGTCGAGTACTCGTCGGTCAGCCGGTCCACCGGAACCGGCCGGCTCTCGGCGCGAGCCTTGGTGACCGCTGCCGCTACGGGGTCGGCCGGTGGCTCGGCACGCTTGCCGGCCAAGCCTGGAGTCGCAGCCATAGCCGACTGCGCCGGGACGGCGACAGCCAGCGTTCCGCCGGCCAGCGCAGCAATCACGGTCATGGTCCACGAAAGACAACGCTGGGACGGCGCGAGCGACACCATGATGCCTCGGGACTCCTTCATGGGGGCATCGCATCACCACCGACGCGACCGGGTCGTCATTGTCATCCGCTGCGAGCGATGAGATCGACCCTCATGATGCCGAAAGCGGAGAGTGTGGTTTCAATCACAGAGAGGAATCTCGGCTTCAAAAGTCCATTACGGAGCAAACTCGGACAGCGCGAGAGCCACTGTGGACCGTAACCTGAGCGCGCCGCGCTGGAGATCGTCCGGCATGGATCTGTCGCGGTGCGGTACACACGGAGAAGGCGGGAGCTCATGCTGTCCACCATCGTTGGCAGGAAAAGGATGCAGAGCCGAAGGCGGCGTCTCACCGCAGTCGCGATCACCGCTCTCCTGGTGGCTACCAGCCTCACCGTCGGGCAGCCAGCCACCGCGGCACCGGCTACGCCGGGCATCCCGGCGCCGCCGACGACTCCGCCGATGAAGCTGTCCCCGCCGCGCAAACCAGCGAAGGTCACACCGCTGCCCGCGTACCCGACGTTCACGCCCGGCGGCAGCGCGGCCCTGCCCGGAGCCCAGCAGGTAACGGTGAGTCTGCCCGTGGCCGGCAAGGCCGACGGCCGCGAGGCCGACGCCGCCCCCGTACGAGCCGGCAAGACGCCGATCTCGGTCTCGAGACCACGCATCGGCGCCGCGCCACAGCAGGTGCGCGTGGCCACGACCGACCAGAACACCGCCCAGGCCGCCGGAATCCGGGGCGTGCTGTTCAGCGTGACCGCCACCGCTGGCACCGGCAGCGTCGGCGTGCAGGTCGACGCCGCGACCTTCCGCCACGCCTACGGCGGTGACTACGCATCCCGCCTGCACCTCGTGCAGATGCCCGCCTGCGTCTTGACGACACCGCAGCTGTCCGACTGTCAGACCCAGACCCCGCTGCCCACCGCGGCGACGGCGCCGCTCACCGCGACAGTTCCGGTATCCGCCGCGGGCCAGGGCGCGACGGTGATCGCGGCGACGTCGACAACCGACGGGTCAGACGGTGACTACAAGGCGACCAGCTTGTCGCCGGGGGGAACCTGGTCAGCTGGCGGTAACACCGGAGCGTTCACCTACAGCTACCCGATCGCGGTGCCGCCGCCGATCGCCGGCGTTGCCCCGGCCGTCTCGCTCAGCTACGACTCGACCACCCAGGACGCGCGGACCGCCGGCACCAACAATCAGTCGTCATGGATCGGCGACGGCTGGAGTTCCACCGAGAACTTCATCGAACGCTCCTACCAGTCGTGCAGCGAGGTCGACGGCTCCGGCGCGCCGCAGGGCAGCGGCGACCTGTGCTGGTACGGCCAGATCCTGACCTTGTCGCTGAACGGGCAGTCCACGCCGATCGTCTACGACGACGACACCAACACCTTCCGGCCGGCCGACGACGACTCCACCACCAAGATCGAAAGCCTGACCGGGGCCGAGAACAACACCAGGAACAAGGAGTACTTCCGGGTCACCGAGAACGGGGTGCAGTACTACTTCGGCCTGAACCGGCTGCCCGGCTGGACCGACCAGAAGACCACCGACTCCGTCTACACCGTGCCCGTTTACCAGGCTCACGACGGCGGCGTCGACGACTGCCCGGACGGCGCGTTCGCTGTCACCGCCTGCACTCTTGGCTACCGGTTCAACCTCGACTACGTCGTCGACCTCAACGGCAACGCGATGGCCTACTACTACCAGCCCGAAGCCGGCTTCTACGGTGCCAACGCCAAGGGTGACGCGGCGCCGTACACCCGCGGCGGCTATCTCTACCGCATCGACTACGGCCTCACCCCGTCGACGATCTACAGCGCCACCGCCCCGGCGCAGGTGCTCTTCAACACCACCGAACGGTGCATCAAGGACGCACCGGCCGGTAACGACTGCGCCGAGGACCAGTTCACCGTCACACATCCGGAGTACTGGCCGGACACCCCGATCGACCTGAACTGCGCTCGCACCGCGACCAACTGCCAGAACCATGGACCGAGTTTCTGGTCCCGCAAGCGGCTGGCCTCGATCACCACCCAGATCCAGTCGGGTGGCACCACCAAGCTCGTCGACCGCTACGAGTTGACCCAGACCTTCCCCGACGGCGGCGACCACCCGCCCACCCTGTGGCTCGACAGCATTCAGCGCACCGGACTGTCCCGCCTCGGCGAAGCCGGCGCGGACCTGGAGCTGCCCGCAGTGAGGTTCAATCCCGAACAGCTGCCCAACCGGGTCGACGTCAATATCAACTCGCCGATGTACCACAACAGGATCAAGAACATCATCACCGAGTACGGTGCGGAGACAACCGTCGACTACGAAGCGCCGGCCTGCCCGAACCTGCCGGCAAGTGATCCGGACGACGACAAGGACACCCGGGCGCAGCGGTTCGCCTCGACCAACACCACCGGTTGCCAGCCGATCTACTGGACTCCGGTCGGCCAGCCCCGTCCGATGATCGACTGGTTCCACACCTACCGGGTCAAGCGGGTCACCACCCTCGACCGCCACAACCGCTACGCCGACGGCAGCCCCGTCACCCTCATCACCGAGTACGGCTACCCGGGCGAGCCCGGCTGGCACTACGACGACAACGAGCTTGTGAAGAAGAAATACCGCACGTGGGGTCAGTTCCGCGGCTACTCCGAGGTCGACGTCACCACCGGCGACCCGGCGGTGTTCCACAAGACCGACGGCGTCAACACCCACGACCAGAAGACGCTGACCAGGACCATCTACTTCCGCGGCATGAACGGTGACACCCTGCCCGACGGCCGCAGTCGCGTCGCCGAGCCGCTCGTCAGCGGAGACCAGCAGGTCACGGTAGCCGACCATAACTCCTACGCGGGACGGGAGTTCGAGACACTCACCTACAACGGTGTGGGCGGAACCGTCGACACCGCCACCGTCACCGTGCCGACCATCATCGGCCCCACCGCCAGCCGCAGCCGCACCGGCATGCCGGCGCAAACCGCGCAGATGGTCCGCACCATCAAGTCACTCACCCGGCAGAAGGCGTCCTACGGGTGGCGCCGCACCGAGACCGGCACCTTCTACAACACCACCCTCGGACAGACCACCACCGGCATGACAACACAGGTCGCCGACCGCGGCGAGACCAGCGCCGCCGGCAACATCACCCAGTGCATGTTCACCCGCTACCTCGACGGCGCCGCCACCACCCTCGTCGTCCCGGCCGAAAGCATCACCACCGACCAGGACTGCCCCAACGCCGGCGCGACCCCCTCCGGCAACCTGGTCTCGCACACCCGCACGTCGTACGACGGCAACGCTTTCGCGGTCAACGGCCAGACCTCACCGGCCCGGCCCAGCAAGGGCAACCCAACCCTGGTTCAGCAGGCTTCAAGCGCGTCCGGAGCCACCGGCGGCGGCTTCATCGACATGGCCGCGACGACCTACGACAACTACGGCCGCGCGATAACCACCACGCGTACGCCGCACTCGACCACACCCGCCGGTGGCACCACCACGGCCAGCCTCGCCCAGAAGACCTACACCAGATACACACCGGCCGCCGGCGCCTTGCCACAGCGAATCGACACGGTCACCCAGGCCGCTGCCGGGGTGAACTGCTCCGCAGTCACTGTCTCGTCCAAGGACTGCCACCTCTCCTCGGTCGATATGGAACAGGCCCGACAACTACCCATCTCCAAGGTCGACGCTGCCGGTCAAAAGACCTCTCTCACCTACGACGCGCTCGGCCGGCTCACCGCCGTGTGGCTACCGAACAAGAACAAGACCACCGGTGCCGAGGCCAACCTCATCTATACCTACAAGATCTCGGCCGACAGCCCCAACGTCGTCACCACCAAAACCCTGCTCGAACGACCGAAGGATGCGACAAACCCTCTCTACGCGACCAGCAAAACACTCTTCGATGCTCTGCTGCGTCCACTCGAGACGCAGACCGACGGCGAGAACGACACCACCAAGGTCACCAACGCCCAGTACGACTCACACGGCCGCACCGTCATCACCAACAATGCCTACGCCGTTACCGGGGCGCCGGCGGACCAGCTCTACTCCGACCGAATCTCCCAGGTCGACCTGCCGTCGAACACCGTCACCGACTACGACGCCGCCGGCCGCGCCACCCAGGTCACCGAGCAGCACAACTACCGGCAGACGTGGTTCACTCGCACCGCCTACACCGGCGACACCACTACCGTCATTCCTCCCACAGGTGGCGTCGCCACCACCAGCAGCACCAACGCCCGCGGTCAGCTCACCCGCCTGCAGCAATACACCACCCAGCCAGCCCTCACCGGCAACCGGACGAGCGGATTCATCGCCAGCGGCGGCAGCAGCCAGGACATCACCTACCAGTACAACGCCGCGGGACAGCACACCGTCACCACCGGCCCAGCCGGCGACAACGGCGCCCCCGGCACCCGATGGGTCGATGACTACGACCTCAGGGGCCGAATCACCAGCCACGTCGACCCCGACACCGGCACCAGCCTCACGACCTACGACGACGCGGGCAACGTCACCTCGACCCGCGACGCCCGCGGCAACTGGAATGACTTCACCTACGACCTGCTCGGCCGAAAACTCACGGCCACCGACCGCGGCCAGGATTTCAAGATCGCGTCCTGGACCTACGACACCCTGCGCATCGGCAAGCTCACCGCCGCGACCCGCTGGGTCAACGGCGTCACCGGCGGATACACGGTCGCCGTCACCGGCTACTCGATCCTCGGCAAACCCCTCGGGCAGCGGCTCTCCCTGCCCACCGTGGAACGTCCCCTGCCGGTGCAGTACGAGACATCCTTCGCGTACACCCCCAACACCGAACTGCTATCCGCCCAGACCGAACCCACGGTCGGCAACCTGAGCGGCGAGAAGATCGACTACCGCTACACCAAGCTCGGGTCGCCTGTCAGCGCCTCCGGAGCTCAGGCCTACGTCACCGCCACCACCTACGACCCGATCGGCCTTCCGTCGCTGGTCACCATGGGCTCGACCGGGCAGGTAGCGAAGGTCGGCTACACCTACGACGCCCAAACCCGGCGGATGCAGACCCGCACCCTGAGCCGGGAAAAGGGCATCGGCCCCGAGGTCGACAAGACCAGCTACACCTACGACCAGGCTGGCAACCCGCTGTCGATCACCAACGAGCAGTCCGAGACTGGCAACACTGTCGCCGATGCCCAGTGCTACCGGTACAACACCCTCGCCCGGCTCACCCAGGCCTGGACCTCCGCCAGCGCATGCCCCGACCCCGCGACCGTCCAGCCACCGCCTGGGTCGCTGGCCTCGGGACCAGGTTCCTACTGGCAGAGCCTCGCCTACGACAAGACCGGCAACCGCACCCAGCTCATCGAGCACTCGACAACCGGCGGGGCCGACACCACCACCTCATACATCCACGGCTGCCAGGTCAACTGCGCCAGCACCGGCGTCCAGCCGGACACGCTAACCGCCACCACCGGCGGATCAAAACCCAGCACCTTTCGATATAACGCCACCGGCCAACTCGTCGCCCGCACCCCTGCCGACGGAAGCCCCGGCCAAGCCCTCACTTGGAATCGCGAAGGCCGCTTGGACGAAGTAGCCACCACCGGCGCCAACCCGCAATCCACCACCTACCTCTACGACGCCGACGGCAACCAGCTGATCCGTCGTGAGCCCGGCCGCACCACCCTGTTCGCCGGTAACACCCAGATCGTCGTCGACACCACCACCACGCCCAAGACGATCCTCGGCGCCTCTCGAACCATCACCCACGCCGGCGGCGCCGCCGCGATCCGATCCACCCTCCCCGACGCCGGCAACCACTACCTGCTCAGCGACCCGCACGGCACCTCGACCGTCGCGATGGACACCACCACTCAGGCCCTGGCCCGCCAGCAGTTCAAGCCCTACGGCGAACCGCGTACCACCGCCAACCCCACCATCTGGCCAGACCCCGTACGCGGCTACCTCGGCGCCCCCAAAGACACCACCACCGGCTACACCAACCTCGGAGCCCGCAAATACGACCCCACCCTCGGCCGCTTCATCAGCGCCGACCCACTCCTGCAAACCACCGACCCCAACCAACTCGGCGGCTACACCTACGCCGGCAACAACCCCATCACCCTCTCCGACCCCAGCGGCCTCGCCGGCAAAGACCCCCGCTACAACGACGAACGAAAAGCTATGCAAAAGCTGCCGGACTACGGCAGTCCTCACAAGAGATCGACCAGCCACGGCTCCTCGAACTCAAGGCGCGACATCCAGGTCAACAATGATTTGGAAAAAGCAATCACCAGCGACATAGAAAACACGGCCGCCGGGACCGTGGAACAGGCCCGTGACAACATTCAATGCGCCACATCGTTCCAGGGCTGGGAAAGTTGCAAAAGACTGGCCGCGACCGGCGTGGAGCAGCTCAAGTTCGTCAGGGATATCAGTCAGTGCAGCTTTCTCAACATAGCGCTCGACGATCCTGGAGGCGGTTGCGGCCGGGCCACCAAAACGATCGGATGCACCGCCGACGCGTCCGCGGAAGCGTGCGCGGGCCACATCATCTTCTTCGTAGGATCGATAGTCGCAAGCGAGGGCCTCGGCCGTCTTCTGACCAAAGCTCCAAAATTGCCGGCCTGCCACAGCTTCGCCGCATCCACGCCAGTACTGATGGCCGACGGGACAGCCAAGCCGATATCTCAGGTCGAGGTAGGCGACCGAGTCTTGGCCACCGACCCTCGGACTGGCGAAACCACCGAGCGCCGAGTCAACCGGCTCTTCACAAACGATGACGTCTACCTCACCGACCTGACCATTGTCACCAACGACGGCGTAGTAACGGTGCACACCACCCAGCACCATCCCTTCTGGAGTCTCACACGCCGCAAGTGGGTCCCCGCTGGCCAACTCAAGGCCGGCGAACACCTGAAAACCACCGGCCGAGGGCGGGCTGCCGCGGCAACAGTTCGGAACTTCGGTCGCCCCGCGAAGATGTACGACCTCACCGTCGACACCGTCCACACGTACTATGTACTCGCCGGCAACACCCCCGTACTCGTGCACAACTGCGGAGGAGGCGCTCCGCGCTCGGTGGATGGCAAGTTCGCTAAACGTAATGGTGAGCCGGGACGCGATGGTGCTGCCGACGAGGTAACAGCCTGGGAGCATCTTGAAATGGACGGTGCCATCGTCCATCGTGGGGAAACAGGGGTGTCGGTTCGAGGCGTTGGTGTGAGGAAGTATGACGGGACCGTACAAATTGACGGCCAGTGGTACGGAATAGAAACGAAGGGTGGATCTGCAAAGCGGAGCCCTTCTCAGCGGGCATTCGATAGCTGGTTGAATACACCGGGGAACACTGTGGCGACCAAGGATGGCCGTACATTGGTTGGCGTGTTCGACGTATGGATCGATCGGTAGTATGAGGCGGCGTGCCTGCTAAGAGGCGTGTCAAGCGTCGATGAGGAGATACGGTGAGCTTCGATCTAGGTTTCTGGCACGAGGATGAGCAGTCCACCCCTGATCGCGCCGCGGAGATCTATGACCGCGTCACTGACGGCGAGGATGGTGTTGTGCCAGCGGTGCCCGCAATCGATGAGTTTTTTGCCGAGGTAGTCGCAGCGTTTGGTGATCTAACGGAGGAGAACATCGAGGAATCTCCGTGGACGTCCCCGCTGTACAGGACTCCCGAGTGTGTCATCGCAAACCTCGCCTATTCGCGGAGTGAAGAGGTCGCGCCAGTGTTGCGAAGGTTGGCGAGCAGGCACAGACTCACGACGTACAATCCGCAGAATCGAGAGGTGCATCCGCCATCGGATTCGTGACGGATAGTGACGGTGGGATCCTAATGTGCGTAGGTGGATGCCTACGTACGCCCTCGTTGCCGTCACGGTTGGCGTGATGACTGGCACCCATAACCACGCAGGTCTCGAGAATCATCACGCAGTGCTTGACGTGTGGGCGAAGCACAACGTGCCGAACTACAAGAGCCGCGCAGCGTCAAGCACGACGGTCGCGCCCACGCCAGCCGAACATGCTGCGACAAAGTCCGTCTATCGTGACTGGCTACAAGCCCACGGCCCCGGCGTTGTTCTTCTATGTCTAGTTTGATCATGGTTTGTTAGATGCCGTAGACGGCGAAGGTGTCGGCGCGGTCGTGTAGATCGCGGCGGGCGTGGGCGATGTTGGCGCGGGCGGCGAGGCGGAAGGTGTTCAGGGCCAAGTTGCGGAAGGCAGCCAGGTTGCGTGGAGCCGCACCGGTCCTGAGCTGGGAATCGTCTTCGTGAAAGGCCACGTCGCGAGTCCAGTGGAGGCCGTTTTCCACTGCCCAGTGACCTCTGGCATAGGCGTTGAGGTGCTCAGGTCCGGCTTGGTCGGCGGTGATGCTGACGATGCCGTGGATGATTTCCTTGCTGGTGCGCACGCCGTCCAGGCCGCCGGTGTCGCGGCGTCGCCGGAACACTTGCCGGGCCCCGGGGAACAACGTGTCGTCACAGGCTGCGACACGTATCGTCCGGTGTTCGGTGCGTCCGTGCCCCCGATCGTCGGTGGTGTTCATGCGGTCGGTGAGCGCGGTGTCGGTACCGGACAGCAGTGCCTGCGCGGCTTGCAGGGCGAGTGGTTGATTGCCCTTCAAGACCAGCAGGTAGTGAGCTTGTAGCTCTCCGGTGATCAGCCGCGCGGTCTTCTTCGTGGTGTGCAGAGCGTCGAGAGTCAGCAGCATGCCGACCACGTCCAGTGGTGCGAGCAGGTCGGCGATCACCGTGTTCTCGCCGCGTTTGTCCGGCACTTGACGCTGCCCCAGGATCACTGCGTGTTGGTGCGTGACCGCGGCGACCAGGAACACCTGACCGGTCTGCGTGCGGGTGCCGTGCAGCGGTTTCCCGTCGATCGCGGCGGCCGGGAGCAGACCGGCCGGCGTCGGGTGGGTCAGAGCCCGCGTTTTGGCGCGGTGTTGTTCACGCTCAACCGGCTCGTCATCGGCGCAGGCGATCACCGGTCGCGGTGCGTCACCGGTGACCACCTCGGCGGCGTAGCCGCAGGTCGCCGCGTCCAATGCATCACCGTCCACGCTGGCCAGGACCCGCCGGAACGTCCGTTCGCTGGGCACCACATACCGGCCGGTCAGCGGGTTACGTCGGGCACCGAGACGGCCCAAGACATCCTGCGGGGTCCGCGCGGCCCACTGCCGGATCCCGGTCACACCGTCGTTTCCCGCGACCAAAGTGGCGCAGGCAGTCAGGATCAGGATCAGGATCACGACGAGGGGATGCCGCAACCCTCGCAACCGGCGCGGGTCCGGCACCTGCCGCAACCGCTGCAGCAGCGACGATGCCACCGCCAACGGATCGGCCGCTGTAGGGCCGGCCGAGAGTTCGGCCTCCCATAGGGCCAGATCAGCGAGTTGGTCAACAACGGGGTCGATCAGGGAAGATAGCCCGGGGGGCCCGGGGGGTGCCGTGATGGGATCGGCGTCCCAGTTTCCGTGCGTGTGTTGTGGGCATCTAGTCCTTGAGGAACCGCCAGGTTCGCACCAAATTTGCCCAGTTTGTGATTGGGAAGACGATCTTGTGCAGCTTCGCTGGCCGACCCTGGGTAGTGGCGCCAACAAGGATTCCCTTGTTGAATCACAGCGCAAATTTGATCAACCTGTTCGACGTGGACTCGAAGGTAGGCTCAAGGAACTTGGTTTCCGGCCGGTTGACTTGGAGACGGATAATTTCGAGAACCTAAACGACCAAGCAACTCCGTGGCCGCAGGATGGAACCGTCCTTTTTTTGGTGGAGGCCAACCTACTGGCGGCGGGATTCGAGGCGCCGATTGATGACGGAGTAGCCGTACGGCGCATGCAATTGATGTGATGGTTCGCATTATGGGCGTGCTGTTGCGGTGCGTTGTCGCTCGGCATCACAGTGTTTCGGCGGGCATGGTTGGTCGTCTGGGTTGCTGTCACGGTTGCTGTCAACTGTCTGGCATGCATGCAAATGTATCGATGCAATGTCGGCCGGGCTCATTCCGCCTTAGGCTTGCGTGGCCTATCGCGCAACGGTGGGCGCCGACCGCCAGCGCCACCATCGGTGACTGTCCTGTTAAGCGACCATCACGGGGCGCCTGTGTCACGGCAGGTGTGTAGCTGGCTACGTGGGCGTTCTGGTGGACGGTCCGCTTCGGTGGGCGTGCGTGCGCGGCCGTAGGCCAGGAGCGCGTACGCGAGGCCCGGCCGTAGGTCGGGCCTTCTTGATCCTGTATAGCTTTTCTTAGCCAATCGGTCGCCTCGGCTACGCCGAGTTGCTCCCTGCTGCGTCTACTTGCTCGGCGTGCGGGCGCGGCGCGGCTTCGCGGGTTCGAGTGCTGGGGCCTGGGGTGCGGCTGGCGTGCGTGTGTTGGCCCCGTACTTGGCGATGTCGTCGGCGAGGTCTTGGTGTGCCGCCTTGAGGTCCGCGAGCTCGTGAGTGGCGGCGTTCATGCCGTGGAGGTCTTTGGCCATCATGGCGTCGACGATGCGGCCGGCGATCTCGTTCTGTTTCAGCAGGAAATGGGCCACGTGCCGGTTGAGGTCGGGGTCGTCGGCCATGGTGGCGGTGCCGCCACGGGCAGGTTGGGCTGACCTTCGGTACGGATGGCTACTCCGTAGGTTGGCCGACCTATCCGGTGCCATTATTGGCCTGCCAGAGGTTGCGTCGTAGGCTAAATGACCTGGCTTAGCGGCTCGGGTGATCGTCGGCATTGCTACCGATTTCAGTGAGTGTTCGATCGCAGGACCGTGATCAGCCCGTCCGGGAGTCCGCCGGGATGGTCGTCGTTGACGACGACGTTGAAGTTGTTGTCGCCGGTGTCGTGGCGGGCCAGGTCGATGACCTCGGCGACCTCACCTGTGCCCTCATCTAAGGCGCGGTCGGCTGCCGCTTCTTCGAGTGGAACGGCGGCGGCGGTGTTTCGCCGCGGTCCAGCGCGTCGAGGGTGCGGCGGACCCAGTCGAGCTGGTCGATGCCCGCGTGTTCGACCGCCCGGCGAGCTCAAGCATATGCCGCTGAGCTGCGGAAACGCGCTTTGGGGGAGAGTTGCACACCCACGACCTCCTTCGTCGCGCTTCTCCGCGCTGGCGCCGCAAGGCCAGGTGACCGCCGACGGGTCAACCCGAGGTGTAAAGATCGGCCTGTGTCCTTGATCGGCAGAACGCGGGAGCTCGCCGCGGTGCGTCGGCTGCTCGACGACGTCGCGGCGGGCATCAGCGGCCACCTGACCGTGAGTGGCCCGCCAAAGTCGGGCAAGACCGCGATCGCCGACGCGGCAGTGCGTGAGGCTCGAGGGCGCGGCCTGCGGGTCAACCGGGCCTTCGGCCGGCCTGCCTGGGACGACCACGGTGATGGCGACGGCCCCCGCTTGCTTGTTTGCGACGATCTTGATTGGAGTGGCGCGGACGTCGTCGCCGAGTTACGGCAACGCTCGTCGCAGCTGTCATCCAGTCCCACCGCGGTACTGGTCACTGTCACCGGGCAGCCGCCGGGCCACGCCGTGGACCTGAGGTTGGCACCGCTGACTCCGGCCGAGCTGACCACACTCGTATCGGGCCTGCCGCCGGACGCGATCCACGCACTGTGGCTGGCGTCCGCGGGCTGGCCGGGGACAGCACTCGAACTCGCCGCGCAGGTGACTGACCCGGAAACGAACGACACCCTGGTCGAACTGGCGCTCACCACCGCGTCGCGAGCCCAGTTCCTCGACCGTGACGTGGCGTTGGTCCGGCTCCTGGAGGAGGCGGCGGCGCGCCCCCTGCCATCTATGGTCAGGGCTCGGGTACTTGCCCGCCTCGCCCGCGAGTTGCTCGGCGACCAGTCCACGACCGGCCGGCGCCGGGCTCTGATCGACGAGGCCACCGCGCTGGCACGGGCCGCCGGCGACCCGGGTGTGACCGCCGAGGTCCTCGATTGCCGTCTGCATGCGCTCTGGGACCCGGCGGCTGCCGCTGAACGTCTCACCGTCGCTTCGCAAATCGTCGGCTGCGCCCGCGCCGCCGGCGATGCCGCAACAGAGCGCCGGGGCACGTTCTGGCGGTTCATCGCGCTCACCGAGCAAGGCGAGCTCGATGCCGCCGAGGCGGCGCTCGCTGCCTACGGCAGAGCCGGCGAGCTGGACGGCGATCCGGAAGCCGGAGTCGTCGTCCTGGCGCGGCAGGCCGTACTCGCCATCGTTCGCGGCCGCTTCGCGTTGGCCGAATCGCTGACCCGCGAGGTCGCCGAGCAGGGCCGCCGGATCGGGCTCGTCGACACAGATCGCCTCACGGCGACGCTGACCGGGTGGCTTGCCCTGCTGCGCGGCACGGGCGCTGACCACATCCCACCGCTGATGGAAATGGCGCGACGCTTCCCCGGGCAGTTCTATGAGGCGACCGCGGCGCGAGCGATGGCCGAGACGGGACAGGTTGCCGAGGCGCTGCTGGAACTCGACCGGCTGCTGCCCGCGGTGCTGGCCGGCGACGGTCCTCGCTGGCTGGGAGCCGCCGCGGACCTGGCGCTGGTGGCCTCGCTCGGCGCCGCCGAGCCCTCGACGCGGGCGCTTTACCAGGCCCTCGAACCGTACGCCGGCCGCCTGGTCGTCTGGGGCGGCGCCAACATGATCGTCGGGCCGGTCGACGAGTACCTCGGCCGGCTGGCGGTACGCCAGGGACTCCTGGACGTCGCCGCTGGTCATTTCGATCGGGCCGCCGAGACCGCCGAACGGCTGGGTGCACTGCCGTGGCTGGCCTCGATCCTGGCCGCTCGTGGCCGGCCTGGCGACGCCGACCGGGCGCGCGACATCACTCGACGCCTGGGCCTCGGCTCGCCAACCACCGAGGAGTGGATCTTGCGCCGGGACGGTACGGATTGGCAGCTGGAGGCTGACGCCGAAACTGTACGAGTCCGCGACAGCCTCGGCATGCGGCACCTGCGCGCGTTGCTGGCGGCTGCGGGACGCGAGATCACCGCGCTCGATCTGGCCGCCGGCGGTGCCGGACTCCGGGCACCGGCCACCGATCCCGTACTCGACGACACGGGCCGCGCCGCGTTCCGTCATCGGCTCGCCCGGATCGAGGAAGGGCTGGCGGCCGCCGACCGGGCGGGTGACGCCGACCTGGCCGCCCGACTGATCGCGGAACGCTCGGCGCTGGTGCGGGAACTGCGCCACGCCACGGGGCTCGGCGGCCGCATTCGCCAACAGGGCACCGAAGCAGAGCGCGCCCGGGTCAACGTCACGCGTGCGGTCCGTACCGCCCTGCAACGGATCTCGTCGCTCGCGCCGCTGGCCGGCGCGCACCTGCAGGCGTCGATCCGCACCGGCTCCTCGCTGCGCTACCAGGCCGCCGCGGGTGGGCCGGAGCGCTGGCGGCTGTGAAGCGGGCAACGAACAATTCGTACGCTGCGGTGTTACGCCTTTGTGGTTATGACGATTTTCGACCAACTGGCGGGAACCCTGACCGGTGACGCCGACGAGCGTGCTCCGCTCGTACTGCTGCACGGCCTGACCTTCGACCGGCGGCAATGGCAACCGCTGCTGCGCGAATTGGCCACGGTCGACCCGGGGCGCCGGGTTCTCGCTCTCGACCTGCCGGGTCACGGTGAGTCGCGCCATGTCGGCTATCACACCACCACCCTGGCGGACCTGGTCCACGGCGCGGTGACCAGCGCTGGCCTGCGGACTCCGACCGTCGTGGGGCATTCGGCCGGCAGTGTGCTGGCTACGATGTACGCCGCCCGGTTTCCCGCGCGCGAAGTGGTGAACCTCGACCAGCCGCTGACGCTGGGTCCCTTCGGTAATCTGGTACGCCGTTCCGAGCCCGCACTGCGTGGGCCCCGCTGGCGCACGGAGGTGTGGGACCGGCTGCTGGCCGGCATGGGCGTGGCCTCGCTGCCCGCGGAAGGGCGTGAACTGGTGGAGTCCTGCGTACCCCACGCCGACCAGCTCCTTGGTTACTGGGACGACATTCTGCGGAACCCCAACGAAGTCGTCGACGACGCGCGCCGCGCCGAACTGCGCGCGATCGCACAACGTGGCATTGGCTACCACTGGGTGCTGTCGGCCGAGCCGTCTCACCCGTACGACGAATGGATGAGGGTCACCGTCCTGCCCGGCGGGCACTTCCCTCACCTCGTCTACCCGGCGGAACTGGCCGCCCTGCTCGCGGGCGCGCCGACAGCGGTCGTCGGACGCTGATCGCGGGTGTTGCCGACCTCCGGCCGGCCGAGTCGGCCGACGCGGGGCGACCACCCGGAGGTCGTACGGTGTGAGGATCCTTGCGGCATTGGTCATTCCTTCCACTGCCGCCCGGCCGGCCACGGCGGCAGGATGGGTGCATGCTCACGAAATACGCGGTGGCCGGGGAAGCGGCCGGCCTCACCGAGTTCTGGTCCCAGCGGGTGCTCGCCTCGGCCAACGGCAACCTGCTCAAGGTGGCGAAAGGCACCGGGTCAACAAACTGGCACGCGCACGACGACCAGGACGAGACCTTCCTGCTGCTGTCCGGGAAGATGACGATCCAGCTGCGCGACGGCGACGTGCCCCTGCTCCCAGGTGACCTGCTGGTGATCCCGCGCGGGGTCGAGCACTGCCCCCGCGTCGACGGGGACGAGGCCCACTTCCTGCTGATCGGCCCGGAGGTGACCTCGACCGCCGCCGGCGGCAAACCGGATTGGAGCAGAACCTGACCCGGGCCGCAGGATGCCGTTGAGCCGCCCCGCATGCGGTGAAGCAGCCCGGTCCCTCAAGCGGCCCGCAACACCTCGCCGGCCGGGCGGGACGCGCCGATCCGGGCCGGCATCGCGGTGCAGACCACGATGACCAGCGCCGTGCCGAGCACGACCGCGCCCAGCTGCCACAGCGGCGGGACGGCCAGCGCGTCGTCGTCCAGGACCTGGGCCAGGCCCAGCCCGCCGGCCACACCGAGCAGCGCGCCGCCCAGCGCGGGCAGCAGTTGCGCCGCCGACAACCCGGCGCTGACCTGACCGGGTGTCGCGCCGAGCGCCCGGGCGAGCGCCGCCGCGTGCCGGGTGTCGAGAGTGGTCGCCCAGACCACGCAGATCGCGTTGACTGTCGCCTGCACGGCCAGCATCACACTGATCACCAGCAGTCCCTGCGTCATCGCAACCCTCGGATCGACGCCGGGCGCGGCCTCCACCAGCCGATTCGCCCGGGCGGACAGCGAGGCCACGATCCCGGTGATCGCCACCGCCACCGCGAACACGCCGAGCCAGGTGCGGCGCGGGCGGCGCGCGGCGATCCGCAGCCCGAGCAGCAGCGCCACCGGCAGCCGGGCCGACAACGCGATCAGCCGGGCGTTGCGCCGTGGCGGACGGACCGTGCCCGCCAGCGCCTGGATGGTGTTGATCCGGGCGGCGCGGATCGCCGGGACGAAGGTCGCCAGCGTCGCGATGCCCAGCGCCACCGCGGCCACCACCGCGACCGTGCCCATCGTGAACGGCGGGGGGCCGGCTCGGCCGAGCAGCCCGGCGCCCGGATCGGACAGCAGCGGGGCGAGCAACCGCCCGGCGGTCAACCCGACGCCGCCGGCCGCCAGGGCGATCGCGAGATGCTCGGCGAGCAGCACCGCGGCGACCAGCGCCGGGGTCGCGCCGACGGCTTTGAGCAGGCCGACCCGGTGTACCTGGTCGGCCATCCGGCCGCCGACCAGCACCACGATGCTGGCCACCGCGACCAGCACCAGCAGCGAACTGCCCAGCATCAGCGAGAACTGCTTGTTGCGGAGCACCCAGCCGTTGATGACCTCGAGGTCCTGCCAGGTCGCCGGGGCCAGCACGGCCTGCTCGGTGACAAAGATGTGCGTGGCGGCGAAGGCCGGCGCAGCGGCCGGGTCGGCGAGCTTGAGATTGAGCAGGTAGGCGAGTGTGCTCGGCCCGGCCAGGGCGCGGGTGTCCGCCTCGGTCAGCCAGATGAGCCCGGCCGGGCCGAGGTAGAACCCGTCGGGCGGTGGCGCGCCGAGCGCCGGCCCGGGATCGCCGCCCGGGGCGGGCAGCGGGGGTTTGGCATCACCGTAGAAGATCGGAGAGAAACCCGTTTTCGGGTACGGCCCGGAAGCCGCGATGACCGCGATCCCGCTGACCGTGAACCGGCGGCCGCCGATGTCGATCCGGTCGCCGACTCCCGCGCCGATCGACTCGGCGAACCCGGCTTCCAGAACGACCCCGCCGGGCCGGGTCCACTGCCCCGCGGACAGCGCCGGCCGGTCGACCGCCGCCGTGTTGGTGTCCCGGCCCTGAAGCCAGGCGTGCACCGAGAAACCGCCGACGGTCACCACCTTCTCGGTGTACGGGAACGGCCCGCTCGACGCGGTCACCCCCGGCTCGCTGACGAGTTTCCTCAGGTCAGCGGGGTCGACGGTAGTGCCGGGCTGTGGCGCGAGCCCGAGCACGACGTCCGGTCCGGCGGTCGCCGCCCGGGTGCTCTGATAGGGCTTCTGCCCCGCTCCCTGCAACACCAGCCCGAGGGTCAGCGTCGTGGTCGCCGACGCGATCGCGACCAGCAGCAGCGCCGCCTGCCCGGGCCGGCGCCGCAGGTCACGCGCCGCCAACCGAAAGATCAACAGGGCCCGGCCCATCGCTCAGCCCTCCAGACCGGCGAGCTGGCTGAGCCGACCGCCGGTGCCGTGGGTCAGCCGGGTCTCCTCGACGAACACTCCGTCACGCATCGAGATCAGCCGGTCCGCGGTGGCCGCGACCCGGGCGTCGTGCGTGACGATCACCTGGGTCTGCCCTTCCGAGCGCAAGCCGTCGAGCAGCCGCAGCACGTCGGCGGTGGACGCGCTGTCCAGGTTGCCGGTCGGTTCGTCGGCCAGCACGATCAGGGGTCCGTTGCTCAGCGCCCGGGCAATCGCGACCCGTTGCCGCTCCCCGCCGGAGAGCGCGGCGGGCAGCCGCCCCGACTGCTCGGTAAGCCCGACCCGGTCCAGTAACTGGACTGCGCGGCGGCGAGCGACGGACGGTGACCGGCCGGCCAGCAGCGCCGGAAGCTCCACATTCTCCACCGCGGTGAGCTCGTCCAGCAGGTGGAAGGCCTGGAAGACAAAGCCGATCGTGCCCTGACGCAGCCGGGCGAGAGCTCGTTCGCCGAGGCCGTCGATCCGCCGGCCGTCGACCCAGACCTCCCCGCGGCTGGAGCGTTGCAACCCTCCGAGCAGTTGCAGCAGCGTCGACTTGCCGCATCCGCTCGGTCCCATCACCGCCACCGTCTCGCCCGGTGCGACTTCAAGGTCAACACCCTCCAGCGCGTGTACGAGTCCCGCGCCCCGTCCGTACGTCATCCGCAGATCGCGGGTACGCAGCACCGCGTTCATGGCCGCCCTTCCTGGCTCTTCTTGGGTTTCGTCCAGAATCGGGCGCAGGATTCCAGCCAGTGCAGATCTGCCTGCAGGCGAAGCACGACGCCCTCCAGCAGCAGCCCGGCCGCCGAGCCGGACGACTCGGCCAGCGCCGCTCGTTGCACCGCGGCCAGTTCGGCCAGCACCGCGTGCCGCTGCGTGTCGACGATCCGCTGTGGATCGCCCAGGCCGGCGGCCGCGGCAGCCACCAGCTTCAGATGGAACTCGGCCGGGGCCGGCTTGGGCCAGCTCGTGTCGGCCAGCCAGTCGATGACCCGCTGTCGGCCGGCCGCGGTGAGCGTGTAGACCTTGCGCTCGGACAGGTTGGCCTGGCCGACGCGCTCGGAGCTGACCAGGCCGGCGCGCTCCAGCCGGGTGAGGGTGACGTAGACCTGGCCCTCCTTGAGCGCGTCGGCCAGCGGGCCGAGCGCCAGTTGCAGGCCGGCGCGCAGCTGATAGCCGTGCGATGGCTCCTTGGCCAGCAGGGCGAGCAGCACTTCCTGCACCACGCCCAGTTGGATTCCCGGCGACGGCTGGCCGCTCGCCGCGCTCACGGCTGCCGGCATCGCTCACCCCCTAACGGTTAGGCTGGACACTAAACCGTTAGGGGTACGCGGTCAATGCTCACGACTGTCAATTCATGAGCCGCCTGACCACACCGGCCGATGCGCCCCATGGCGCCACAGAACCTGGATAACGGCTCGCGGGCCGCTCGTCGCCTGACGGTCGTCGACGGACGCGGTCAGACGAGCTGTCGCAGGCTGCCGGTGATCTGCGTCAGCGTCGGACGATGCTGTTGCCAGTCGCGATCCAGCGCCTCCGCCGACTCGGACGTGACGGAGACGGAGAGCATGATGATCTTCCCGGTCGGAAGCGCCAAGGCCCTCGTCAAGGTGTGTGAGAAGCGTCGTTCCCCGTGCTTCGCGACGTACTGAGGAAGCACGCTGGTGTACTCCCATTCGGCCGCGCTGCTCGCGCCGGGCGGCACCGCCACGCCGGTCAGGCGGATCCGGTGATAGGACCCCTTCGGCATTCTCTCGTGCGCGAGCGTCAGGTAGGCGGCGGCCGAGATGCGCGTGTCCGTCCCGGACGGCGTCTCGACGGAGGGCCGCGCACGCAACAGCGAGCCCGCCCGGCTGTCGTCCTGATTGGCCCAGACCAGGTTCTCCTCCACCCACGGCTGGGGCAAGGCGAAGACGAACGTCTTGAAGGAGGTGACGGTGGTGAACCCGGGCGGTGGCGGCGGCAGGTTCCGCACGGGCGGGACGGCCGGCGACGACGATGTCACGGTGCTCGGCGACGGGGCGGCCGCCGTGCCGCCTCGTGGGCCGCGGTCCCGCCCGTCCGGCATCACCCAGATCAGCGCGGCCGCGATGATCACCGCGATCGCGACCGGGATTCCTGCCCACCGAACCGTCCGTGTCGACCAGATCCTCGCCACCGTGCCGCCCGCCGACGGCGACGTCAGCGCGGGAGACGACGGAGCCGCCGCCTGGCTCGCGGCGGCCGGCTGCCCCGCCTTCGCCAGCAGCTCTGCGGCGCGGTCGGCGGTCAACCGGCGGGCCGGGTCCTTCGCGAGCAGTCCCTTCAGGACCGGCCAGAGCCGGTCGGTGCCGGCCGGCCGGGCGACGCGGCCGTGAAGCACGGCCGCGAAGGTGCTCGGCACATCCTCACGGCGGAACGGTGAGTGGCCGGTCACCGTTTGGAAAAGGGTGACCCCCAGCGCCCACAGGTCGCCGGCGGCCGTGGCGGGCCGGCCGCTGACCCTCTCGGGCGGCAGATACTCCGGCGAGCCGACCATCTGCCCGCGGTCGCGGGCGAGCCACACGACGCCCATTCCACCCCGTCCCAGGCGCCGCACCAGGCGGTAACGGCCGGCGATCACCCTCGCCGCGTCTGTGGGCACCAACGAAATCTACCTTTACCGATTTTTAATAAACAGGTTCCGGGTACGAGTCCCTGGCGCCCCACGAGTGCACGACGTGTCTACGAAAGCGCGGATTCGATCCGCTCGTTGTCCTGCTGCGGGGCCAGGCGGGAACCCCATGCTGCTGGGCCGCTGGTCACGCCCTTGTGCGGAGTTGCACGAGGTGGTTGCCTCTGTCCCGTATGAGACCAGCCGTTCGGTTCGGCCGGGCTGACGTGCGGCGAAGGCGTTCGCGCGGTGGCCGACGGTGCCTCGGGTTCGCCCTCGACGTGTCGGTCGTCTCGTCGCGTCGTCCGTGGACATTGCCGCGGTTCAGAGGTGTGGTGTCAGCTGAAGAGGGCGGCGGCGAGGGGCGAATTTTCTTTCACAACGGTGATGATTCGGGGTTCCAGGCCGCGCGTGCCTGATGTCTCGCCGGCAGGTCAAGGAAGCGAGTGGACTCGTCGTTCGGCCAGGTCGGGAAGGTGCCGTGCGGCGGTTGCGAAGTCGTTGTCGTCGTGCAGGATGACGAGCCCGCGGACAGCGGCACAGGCGCAGATGAGCAGGTCCACGCATGACAACGCCCGGTGTGCGCCGGAACGCATCAGGCGGTATTGGGCGGACTCTACCCATTGCCACGCCGACTTCGGTACCGGGACGTCGGGATAGAGGTCGACGAACGTGGAGGTCATCTGCTCGTACTCGTCGAGGTTGCGGGCTGAGCGGCGAAACTCGGTGCGTTGGGGCTGGCCTGACCAGCTGCCGTGACCTCGCTCGCGGCCTCTCGGATCGCGGCGATCGCGGCTTTGATCCTCGATGAGGCCGCAGAGTGTCGGCAAGGGCTGTGCCCGTCGCGGAGGTGTTAGCGCGGACCCTGGGCTACGTCATCGGGTTGACGACGAAATGCTTGTCATCGTAAGGACGACGTGCTAAAAACAAGTTATCGCGCATTGACTCTGACGTTGAGATCACAGGAGGTGGGCACCATGTTGATGCGCAGCGAACCCTTCACCGAGGTCAACCGGCTCGCCCAGCAACTGTTCGGCACTACGGTCGCCGGGACCTGGTCACGCCCGACGGCGATGCCCGTCGACTCGTTCCGCAACGGCGACGAGTTCGTGCTCGCGTTCGACCTGCCTGGCGTGGACGCCGACGCGATCGACATCGACGTGGAACGCAATGTGCTCACCGTGCGAGCGGAGCGACGCCCGATCGACCTGGGAGATGACGCCACACCGCAGGTCAGTGAGAGGCCGTCGGGCGTGTTCTCCCGGCAGCTGTTCCTGGGTGACGCCCTGGACGCGGACCGGATCGACGCCGCCTACAACAACGGCGTGCTGGTGCTGCGGATCCCGATCGCGGAGAAGGCCAAGCCCCGCAAGATCAGCGTGACCGGGCGTCAGGACAGTGAGCAGAAAGTGATCAACGGCTGACCTGACGGTTCGTCACGTCAGCTGCCCACTGAGGACGACTGCGGCGGGTGGTGACCGACATGATCAGCAATCCCACAGCGCAAGCCGGCACAGCGCTGTCCCCGGAATGGGACCGCGGGTTCGACGAAGAATTCACCGAGCTCATCAGCGGCGACCCCGACCTGGTCCGCGGCGAGTTCGACGCCCTGATCGGCGCCAACTTCACCGAACCGCCCGCGCCGCCCGCGCCTCCGTCACCCCCTGCACCACCCTCCGCAGCCCCACCCGCCCCGCCAGACCCCGGGTCGGACCCGCCGTCACCATCGCCGACCCGGCCCCGCGAGCACGAACCCGGCGCTACCAGCACTGATCCACGACCGCCACCGTGAAGTCCCACCCGCGAGGCCGCCACCCGGTTCGGGTGGCGGCCTCTCTTTCACCACCACGGCGGGACTGGGGACGGCCCTTCCGGATGCCCGCCGGCGAGAACTCGACACGCAGGTCAGCGGTGTGGTCCAGCGGGACCTCGGCATGTCCACCGTGAAGCTGTCCAGCCGTTGTCTGGTTCATGGTCCAACGTGAAGTACTGCCGAACGCCTGCGACGGGCCGGCGCGCGTTGTTCGCGGCCGGGAGGAAGCCGCCAAATGGGCCCGAGCCCGATCCTCGGTCACGTCTGGGCGGCCGGCCACCGGGTGGTCTGCGAGCGGTGGCCCCCGCCGAAGGCGGCACGGTGTTGCAGGGGCTTGACCTCTACCGGATCCACAACGGCCGGATCACCGCCAACGACGTGTACAGCAAGATCACCACCGGTCTCGACGAGAGGTGAGGCTGACACGCCACACGCGCATGAGCAACACGGAGCTGGCGCTTACCAACCAACTAGTCGGTAAGGAGATCGATGTGGACCGTCGGCGGGCAGCTTCGACCGGCGGGGACATCCCTGACGCGGACCAGTTCTAGAAGATGGCCAGCGGGTTGACCGGCAGGCCGGTGGTGCCGGCGATCCGGGGCACGGCGACGACGAAGAGGAACGTGTAGCGGCCCAGCTCCGCGCAGATCGTGGCCGCCGCGTCGGTGGAGGCGCCGTCGACCAGGGGAATGCCGAGCCGGGCCAGCCCGAGCCGGTGCAGGGCGCCGGGGAACTCGTCCTTGAGGGGCGGGTGCGCGTCGCCGATGTCACCGGCGTAGATGGCGATCCCGTGGTCGTGCATCCAGCGGACCGCGCCCACGGTCATGCCGGGCATTCCCTGGCCGAAGTCGGTGCCGCTCGCCCAGCCGGCCCGGATGACGAGGGCGTCGCCGGATTGCACCTCGACGCCGGCGCGTTCGGCCGCGGCGTCGAGGTCGGCGGCCGTCACCGCGTGACCGGCCGCGAGGCGGGTTCCCGGGGCCAGGTCGAGCAGGACGCCCCGGGTCAGGATGCCGTCGGCGTACACGTGGGTGGCGCCGTGGGTGACCCCGGTCATGCCGGAGCTCTCGTGCTGTGGAACGCCGGGGTAGACCTGCCCGTCGGTGACGAAGTGGCCCATGGCGTCGAGGTGGGTGATCTCGGGGTGGTGGGTGTTGACGATCATCAGCTCGGCCATCGCCATCGGCGACGCCCCGGTGAAGAGCATGGCGGTCTGGACACCGGTCGTGTCGGCGCTCATCCGTGCCATCGGCCCGCCGACCAGCGGCGCGGGCCGGGTTTCCTGGGCCAGGGAGACCGTCCGGCCGGTGCGCGCCTCGGCGGCGCCGCGCGCCCGGGCCTCCGCGGTGATGAGGTTGACCGCCCCGAGCTCGTCCTTGTCGCCCCAGCGGCCCCAGTTGGTGGGGAATTCGGCGATGTTGATGTCGGTCATGGAGTGATCGTCGACGGGCCGGCCGGTGCCCACCAGCCCATTCCGGTGCCCATCCGCTGCCCATTCTTCTGGGCGACGCTGGCTACAGTCGGGCGCGTGACATCTCTCGGACACACCCTGCGGGAGTTGCGGCGGCGGTCCTTCACCGGCCGGGAGGAAGAGGTCGCCGCGTTCCGGGACGCGCTGGGCGCCCCCGGCGTGATCTTCGTGCATGGGCTCGGCGGGGTGGGCAAGACCGCCCTGCTCGACGTGTTCGCCGACCTGGCCGCCGAGAAAGGCTTCGATGCGGTACGGGTGGACGCCCGGCACCTGACCCTCGGGCAGGGAGCGCCGCCCGTCCTGCCCGGCGATGTGCCCGCGGTGCTGTTGATCGACACGTACGAGCTGCTGGAATCGGTCGACGACTGGATCCGCGACCACTATCTGTCGGCTCTGCCGGCGTCCTGCCTGGTGGTGATCGCCGGGCGGCGTGCCCCCGGGCCGCGGTGGCGCACCGACCCGGCCTGGCGGACCTTGACGCGGGTGATCGCGCTCGGCAACCTGTCGCCCGAGGAGGGGCGCGCCTACCTGTGCGCCCAGGACGTTCCCGGTGAGATGCACGATCGGCTGCTGACGATCAGCCGTGGCCACCCGCTGACCCTGTCGATGATGGCGGATGCCGTACGGCGCGGTGCCACGCCGCGATCGCTGTCCGACCAGCCCGACACGGTGAGCGCGTTGCTGGCGCTGATCATCGACGAGGTGCCGAGCGCCCGGCACCGCACGGCGCTGGAGGTGTGTGCGCTGGTCGCCGTCACGACCGAGGACCTGCTGCGCGCGATGGCCGACGGCGATGCCGCCGAGTTGTTCGCCTGGCTGCGTACGCAACCGTTCATCGACGAGTCCCCGTACGGGCTCTATCCGCACGACGTGGTCCGTGACGCCATCACCGCCGATCTGCGCTGGCGCTCCCCGGCCCGGTACGCCGAGCTGTACCGCAGAAAATTCGCCGTGTTCCACGAGCTGGTCCGGGCGACCGCGGATGAGCGGGAGCGGCTGGAGATGTTGGTGCTGACCGTCGTGCTGAACGGCGCCCGTTCCCCGCTGGCCGCGTTCGCTTCGCTCCCACCAACCATGCGGGCGTACGCCGACCAGCTGCATGACCGTGACCGGTCGGCGATCGTGGCCATGACCGCCGACCGGCAGGGGCGCGACCAGGCCGAGCTGGCGGCGTACTGGATGAATCGCCGGCCCGAGGCGTTCCGGGTCTTCCGCACCGAGACCGGCGAACCGCTCGGCTACGGCGCGTGCCTCGACCTGACCGAGGCTGATCTCGGCGTGGACCCGGGCGCCGACGCGATGTGGGCGTACACGTCGAAGTACGGGGCGCCGCGCTCAGGTGAACGGGTCCGGGCCTGGCGCTTCTTCCTCGACCGCGATCACGGGCAGCGCCCGTCGCGGTCGCTGACCCTGTTCGTCGCCTGGCAGATGCTGGACAACCTCCTGGTCGGCGACGACGCGGCGTGGAGCTTCGTGGGCGCGTTCGAGGATGCCGAGCTGTGGGCCCCGGCCATGGAATCGCTCGGCTTCTGGGCGGCGGCCGAAGCCGAGTACACGGTCGGCGAGTCCCGGTTCCCGGTGTTCGCGCACGACTGGCGCCGGACCGGCGTGGCCGGACTGGCCGACCGGCTGCACGCCCGGCAGATCGGCGCGCCGACCCCGCCGCCCGGGGAGGTCCTCGGCGAGGCGGTGCTGTCCGAGCCGGAGTTCACCGATGCCGTCCGCTCCGCCCTGCGCACCCTGCACACGCCGGAGCTGCTGCGGTCGAACCCGCTGCTGACTTCCCGGGTGGTCCGGCAGCACGGGAGAGCGGGACGCGCGCCCACCGAGACCCTGCGGGACCTGCTCGACGAGGCCGTCGCCACGCTGACGCCCGAGTCCGGCGTGGTGATCGATCGCACGTTCCTGCGGCCGGCCGGCGCCCAGGAGCGCGTCGCGGACTCCCTGCACCTGTCCTTCAACACCTACCGGCGGCACCGGGACAAGGCGATCGCCCAGCTCACCGAACTGTTGTGGGAACGCGAAACCGGATCCCGCCGCGCCTAACCCGTCTCGCGCTCGTCGGTCGGCAGAGTGTGCCAGATGTCGAACGCCACCGACGCGGCCTGCTCGGCGTCGCCGGCGGCGATCAGGTCGATCAGCCGGGAGTGCAGCTCGACGGAGGCGTGGCCGTCGGCGCTGAAGCGGAGCCGCTCCGCGCGGCGTACGAGCGGATCGAACTGTTCGAGCACGGCCTCGATGGCGTGATTGCCCAGCGCGGCGACCGGGATCCGGTGTACTTCCTCGTCGGCGTCCAGGGCCGCGGCGAGGTCGCCTGAGTCGAGCGCCCCGGCGAAGCGGCGGTTGGCGTCCCGCATGCGGTCGAGGTCGTCGTCGCCCAGGCGGCCCGCGGTCTGGCGGACGGCCAGGGCGTGCATGGCCGCGATGACGTCGCGAGCATCCCGCACCGACGGCGTGTCGATGGCGCTGACCCTGGTCGATCGACCGGGCAGGGTGACCACCAGGCCGCTGCCCCCGAGGCGCAGCAGGGCTTCGCGGACCGGAGTGCGGCTCACCCCCAGCCATTCGGCGAGCTCGCCGTCCTTGAGCTGCTCCCCGGGCCGGAAGGTGCCGTCGACGATGGCGTCGCGAAGACGCCGGTAGACATCGTCACGCAGGAGCAGGCGGCCTACGGCGGGGCTACCCGGCGGAATCGGCATGCAACATATTGCACACACTACGCACGGTTCGACAAATCGATGCGGGGCGCGCCCGGGGGCGCGGTGTGGCGTGAGATGTCAGCCGACCAGCGACCGCACCGCGGCGATGATCTCCTTGAAGATGGTGATCAGTCCGATGACGACACCGATGGCCAGGGACAGCGTCTCCAGCCGGTTTCGGGGTGACCGACCGGCCGAAGCCACGGCGCCCGGAACGGCCGGCGTCCGGTCGACCGCCACGGGCCGGTCCGATGGCCCGGTGGGCGCGGCCGGCTCGGGTGACCGACGAACGGGCGGGCCGGGCGTCGGAACTGCGGGCGCGCCGGGCTCGGGCGAGACCACGCCGTCGTCGGGTGCGGGGCGGGGCAGGCCGCCGCGGAACCGGCGCAGCGGCAGGCCACCGATCACGAGCACGGCCACGATGCCGACGACCGTCGCGGTGACGGTCGCGGCTCGATAGCCGATCGGCGCGTACGTCTCGTACGCGCCATAGCCCGCGAATGCCACACCCAGCACCGCCGCCACGACCAACGTGACGCCCACGCCCAAGGAGTGTGCGAGCGGCGGCCTGGCGGCAGCGCGGAAGCCGGCCACGAGAGCCACCGCACCGAGAGCGGCGGCCCAGGCCCGCAGAACCGCCTCGTCCTCACTGCCGTTGTACGGCAGCGCCACCGACAGAAGCCCGGCAGCGGCAAGCACGCCACAGGCGCCGCTGAGGCCGGCCATCCGGAACCCGTACGCGAACAGCAGCACGCCCAGCCCGACCACCGCGATCAGCAGCGCGGCGACCGTCATCGGCGTCTCCCAGCCCGCCCGCAGCCACCACCAGACCTCATGCTGGGTGATGGCGACGGCCAGCCCGGCGACGCAGAGCAGACCGCCACAGATCCGGGTCGCGGCCTCACCGAGCTCCGACGCGACCAGCAGGAGACCGGCGGCGAGCACCACCGCGGCCGTGGTGCCGACCACCCCGGACCCGCCCTCGCTGTCGATCAGCCACCAGGCCGTGGCCAGGCCGAGCAGACCGGCGGCCACCGAGGCGAGTCCCACCCGGGTACGGTTCACGGCCACCTCCGCAGCGTCGTCGCCTGCCGTCAGTGTTCCGCTTGGCGACACCGCCTACAAGGGACCGTGCGGACCGGCCGCACGGGATCGGCGAGCAGCCGCGGATGGCCCGGGCGGGTTGATGGTCTCGGCGGGGCGGAGCCGGCCGAGCTCACCGGCTCCGGGTGGTGAGCAAGGCGTACACACCGAGGGTTTGCAGCACCCGCAGCGGCAGGCCGGTGGGGTTGGTCACCTGGAAGGTGGTGCGGCCGGCGGCGTTGTGGCGGGCGGAGAGCAGGGTGGTGATGCCGCCGCAGTCGCAGAAGGTGGTCAGGGCCAGGTCGACCAGGAGTTCGGCGGCGCCGGTGCGCAGGGCGCCGGCCATGGCGCGACCGAGGTGCCCGGCGGTGTACATGTCGATCTCGCCGTTGACGGCCAGCCGGATGCCGGCGGTGGTGGGGCGGCTGGTGATCGAGAAGGCGGCGGCGGGGTCGGCGTACGGCGCGCTCGTCATGGTGTACCTCACCTCGCCTCGTCAGCAGGGTGCGGCCGGGCCGGCCGGACGGCGCCGAGGGGGCGCGAGTGACACCGTCACCGTACGCGCGTCCAGATCGATTCCACGATCGGCTGACCAGCGGTTCCTGGCGGTCTGATATACCGTTGGGTCGCGAGGGACGGTGTCTCGTCCCTCAGCCCGCTGCCCCAGCCCCTGGTGGCGCACCACGTTCTGTCAAGGTGCCCGGGAGCAGCTGTGACCGTCGAGAACCGTCCGACGAAGAGTTCATCGTGACCGCGGATCGACCCGCGCGGGCACAGCCGATGGAGCCGCCGTACCTGCTCTCCGCCGTCATCAGCCGCCGCGGGGTCGGTGTTGCCGTCACCGGCGACGCCGGCAACACGATGGTCGAGATCGCCGCGCACGGCCGCTGGTCGCCGCTGCTGTGCCAGCACCTGACCGCGACCCTGCGCCTGTGCCTGGCCGGACCGTCCGCCGCGATCATCGTCGACCTGCACGACCTGGGCGATCCCTACGGCGCCAGCCTGCCGTTCTGGGTCGCGTCGGCGCAGCAGGCCCGGTCCGGGAGCGCGCCGGTGCACCTGGCGTTCTGCCTGCCCGGCGCGGCCGCGTTGAGCCGCCGCCTCCGGGGCGTCCAAGGATCGCAACCATCCGTGTTCACCATGGTGCCCGAAGCGCGCCGGGCGATCGCCGCGCGGATATCGCGCGCGGACCGGATCCAGGCTCGCCTGGAGCCCCGGCCCGCGTCCGTCAAGGCCGCCCGTGACCTGGTCACCGAGGCCTGCCGGGCCTGGCATCTGCCCGAGCTGCGGCACGACACCTGGCTGGTCGTGTCCGAGCTGGCCGCCAACGCGGTGCAGCACGCCCGCACCGACTTCATCATCACCCTGTCACGCAGCGGCACCCGGCTGCACGTCGCGGTCCACGACTGCGTCAGCCGGTTCCCGCGCCCGGGCGAACCGAGTCCCACCAGCCCGCAGGCCTCGCTCGACGAACGGGGGCGAGGCCTGCGGCTGGTGCACACGATCGCCTCGGCGTGGGGGGCCATCCCGACCCGGGACGGCAAGGTGGTCTGGGCCACGGTGACATGACCGGCGGAACGGTCAGGTACCGGGAGGGCCAGGGAAGGACGCGATCGGAGGGGGACTGATCAGGCGCCGGATTCTTGCTCGCGCTTGTAGGACTCGTTCTGCTGGAGGGCCTCTTCGAGCTGGTCCTCGAGAACGATGATGCGGCAGGCCGCTTCCAGAGCGGTTCCCTGCTCGACCATCTCGCGGGCTCGCGCGGCCAGGCGCAGCTGGTAGCGGGAATAGCGGCGGTGTCCGCCGGCGGAGCGGAACGGGGTGAACAGTTTCGCCTCGTCGAGCCGGCGCAGGAAGTCTTGTGAGGCCCCGGTGATCTCCGCGGCGCGGCCCATCGTGTAGGCGGGGTAGTCGTCGTCGCCGAACATGTCGTCGGATAGCGCCATATAGAAATCTTTCATGACGAGGGCCCCGGCGCGAAAGCGCCGGGGCCCAGGGTTATGGGTTACACACCATCTACCGACACGATCGTCGGGTTGTCTTATCCGCACCTGCCGCCGCTGGCGGCATGGGGTGCGAGGATCGCATAAGCGTGACCGGAGACCACCTCTCGTTCGATGGAAACTGCGGTGTCCGCCCCAGAGCTCAGAACATGTTCTGGTCGCGGGCGATCCAACGGTGTTCAGCCCTCCCTTTCCTCTGCTTCCAACATCTGACGTGCTACTCGCCGGTGTCGAAGCCCCACGCAAACTTCATGGCCCCGCACACGTGCGACGAGCGTTGCCCTGACCTGGAATTACGTCAAGGTCTTGTCTTGCCACTTGCCGATCTTGCCTTGCCACTTACCAATACCTGTGCCGAGCGAGCCCGCGACATGGGTGTCGGCGTGAGCCCTGCTTGACGCTCGGTCACTTCGTCGGCTTGTTCCGCGATCTCGTTGTCAACACCAGGAACATTAGACGACCTTGCCGAGGATGTCTAGTACTTCCGTCATAGATTTTCTCGGCGAGTTTTCCCAGCTTCGGCGAAGGAGGATAGCGTCGGATCCGGGCCGGGTCGTTCGTGGAACAGGTGAGCAGAACGGCTGACGGGCGGCGGACGAGCCGCCGCGGCACGACCCAGGGAGCCATGGGATGACCCGGTACTTGATCTCGTTCAACGACGGCGCGATGGACCACATCCCCGACGCCGACTGGCCCGACGTGGGCAAGGCCGCGCACGCGGTGATCCAGGAGGCCGTGAACGCCGGCGTGTTCGTCTTCGGGGCCGGACTCGAGCGCCAGCGGGCGAGCGTCGTGGCCACCGACGGGCTGGCCACCGACGGGCTGGTCACCGACGGCCCCTACCCGGAGACCAAGGAGGTCATCGGCGGGTTCGTGGTCGTCGACGTGCCCTCACGCGAGGAGGCGCTGGCGTGGGCGGCCAAGGTCGCGGCCGGGTGCCGTTGCGCGCAGGAGGTCCGCGAGCTGATGGCCGACCCCGAGACCGACGCGATGCTCCGCCGGGCCGGCCGAGGGTGACGGGGCCGGCCCGGCGGGCGTGACGCACCAGGGCGTCAGGCCAGAATCCGGTCACCGATCGTGGTGGCGATCCCGGTGACCGCGGCCGGGCTCAGCGGCGTGGCGGGCTGCGCGACGTAGTCGTTGGTGACCCCGCTGCCGGGCTTGATGAACTGGTTGGTGACGGCGACCATCAGCACCCGCCCGTCGGCCAGTTCGACGTTCGTCTCCTGGCTGAGGAAGCCGCCCAGGCTCTCCATCGTCTGCACCCGCCGGCGGCGCCCGTCCTCGCCGGTGCCGGTGGTGCACGTCTTCGCCGCCGGCCCGCAGGCGAACAGGCCGGTCAGCGGGTCCGTCCCCGTCGGAGGGCACTTGGCGAGCGAGCCGCCCGTACACGGATCGGTCGAGATGACCTCGAGGCTGAGCATGCCGCGCCGGCCGTCGAGGGCGATGCCGGTGGTCCCGGTGAACATCTGGCTCGACGGGCGTCGCTGGTCGTCGCCGAAGATCCGTGGCGGCCGGCCGTCCGGCGTCGCCTCCTTGGTCAGGCCCTGCGTGAGCCAGGTCGCGCCCGGTGCGGTCCGGCGCACGGCGTCGTCCAGGGCGGCCCGCAACGTCTCGGCCGTGGCGGCGGCCGACGCCCGGTCGTGGGCCACGAGCCGAAAACCCGCTGGTCCGGGCGTCGGGGTGGACGACGGCTGGGCCACCACCGATGGCGCCGGCGGCGGGTCACCCGGGGCGAGCACCGCGATCGCCGACAGGACGGTCAGGGCCGCGGCCGCCGGGGCGCCGACGCGGAGGAGGCCGCGGCGACGCCTCTCCCGGCGGATGATTCCCGGCACGTCGACCGTGCTGGGCGGAGCGTCGGCCGTGAGCTCGTCGAACAGCTGCTGATTCATGAGTCGGTCACTCCTTCTCGCGCGGTCTTCAGCCGCGCAGGGTCTGCTGGGCCGCGCGCAGGGCATCGAGCCCACGCGCCGTCTGGCTCTTCACGGTGCCGACGGTCACCTGCAGGATCTCGGCGGTCTGCTCGGTCGAACAATCGAAGTAGAACCGCAGGACCAGCACCGCCCGCTGACGTGGCCCGAGACCGCGCAGCAGCCCGGCGAGCGCGTCCCGGTCGGCGAGGTGATCCGGCGTGGTGACCGGCTGGTCGGGCAGCACCTCGGCGGAACGTTCCCGCCGCCACGGCCGCCGCCGCTCGCTGAGCCAGGTGCGGGTCAACACCTTCTGCGCGTACGCATCAGGGTTGTCGGCCCGTCGAACGTCGCGCCAGTGGCGGTAGATCTTGGCGACGGCGATCGAGACGAGGTCGTCGGCGGTGTGCCAGTCCAGGCACATCAGGTACGCCGAACGACGCCATCGCTCCATGCGCTGCGCCACGAAATCGTGGAATTCCTGGTCGTCGCCGCGGCTCAAGGTGCCCTCCGGCCTCCGCTTCGTGATGGACGGAGATACGACTCAGCGGACCCCGCGCCGGGTTGCACGGCTCACCGCCGCGGCTCATTGAACCGCGGCGGTGAGTACGGGCTCAGCCCGTCGGAGCGGTGGAGGTGTGGGGTGCCGAAGGGGTCAGCCGGTCCGGGTGGTCCGGCGCGCCCGGGCCATCACGATCCCGCCGACGACCGCCGCGATCAGACCGAACACCACGGCCGCGCCGGCCCCGACGACGCCGTTGCCGGTGCCGGGGCCGCCGTCGGCCACGGCCAGCACCAGGACGCCGGCGGCCGCCCCGGCCGACCCCGCCACCACGGCCAGCGCCGCGCCCCGCGGGCCGATGCGGCGGATCAGGGCCAGGCCCGCGAGGATCGTGGCGGCCAGGGCCAGGACGGCGCCCGCCGTACCGACGGCTCGTCCGCCGGTCAAGCCATATTCGTCGATCATCAGAACCCTCCTTCAGGTTGAGACCCGAGTCTTTCCGCGAGGCGGCGGCCGGGCATCGTGCCGGCGCCGACACTCCACGCTGCTGCGGACGCGGTAGAAACCGCCGGGCTGCCGCGTCGGCGGTAGCCGCGGGTCATCCGGCGGGACGAGTCGCTCCGGCGGTGCGCCCGGCTAGGGTGCCCCCATGGGCCGGGCGCGGGACTGGGCGGTCGCGGCCGGGGTGGCCGCGATCCTGCTGATCGTCGGGCTGTCCGAGGGACACCCGCGGGGCGGCCTCGCGGTGCTCGGCCTCTCGGCGCTGGTCCTCGGTGGACTGGCGCTGGCCGCGCGGCGCCGGGCCCCGATCGCCGTCCTGGTGGCCGCCGGGGCGTGCGCCGTGGGTTACCAGGCGGCCGGGTTCGACGTGTTCGCGGTCGGATACCTGGTCGCGGTCTACAGCGCCGTGCGGGCCGGACACCGTAGGGCCACCATCGTGGTGAGCGTGCTGATGCTGGTCGTCCTGCCGCTCGCGGCGATGGCCTCGGGCCGGCACGACGCGGCCGAGGCGTTCGGGCGGGGACGGGGTGTGCTGGAGCTGGCGTGGCTGATCGCCGCCGGCGCCGCCGGGGAGGCGGTGCGGCAGGCCGAGCGGCGGGCGGACGAGGCGGAGCGGACCCGGGAGGAGACCGCGCTGCGCCGGGCCGGCGAGGAACGGCTCCATCTCGCCCGGGAGTTGCACGACTCGCTCACCCACCAGATCTCGGTGATCAAGGTGCAGGCCGAAGCCGCCGTGCACGTGGCCCGGAAACGGGGCGAACCGGTGCCCGAATCGCTGCTGGCCATCCGGGACGCCGGCCGGGAGGCCGCCCGCGAGCTGCGCGCGACCCTGGGCCTGCTGCGCGACGACGACAACAAGCCGCGGTACGGGCTGAGCGACGTCCCCGACCTCGTGCACCGCACCCGGGCCGCCGGCCTGGACGCCTCCCTCACCATCGAGGGCGACCGGACCAGCGTGCCGGCGGCCGTCGACCGCACCGCGTACCGCATCGTGCAGGAGTCCTTGACCAACATCACCCGGCACGCCGGCGCCGCCACCGCCTCGATCCAGATCACCTACCGTCCCGGCGCGCTGGCCGTCCGGGTCGACGACGACGGCACGGCCACCGCCTCGGATCCGCCGGTGCCCGGCGTCGGCCTGCTCGGGATGCGTGAACGGGTGACCGCCCTCGGCGGCCGCCTGGACGCCCAGCCGCGCGAGCAGGGCGGCTTCACCGTGCACGCGGAGCTTCCCGTGCCGGGCCCGCCGTGATCCGGGTTCTGCTGGTCGACGATCAGGCCCTGATCCGCAGCGGATTCCGGGCCCTGCTCCAGGCCGAGGACGACATCGACGTCGTGGGCGAGGCCGCCGACGGCGCCGAGGGCGTGGCCCTGGCCCACGAGCTCCGCCCCGACGTCGTCCTCATCGACATCCGGATGCCCCTGATGGACGGTGTGGAGGCGACGCGCCGGATCGCCGCCGCCCCCGAGCTGGCCGGCGTTCACGTGGTCATCCTGACCAACTACGGCCTGGACGACTACGTCTTCGACGCGCTGCGCGCCGGTGCCGCCGGTTTCCTGGTCAAGGACATCCTGCCGGACGATTTCCTGTACGCCGTCCGCGTCGCCGCACGCGGCGAGGCACTGCTCGCGCCCTCGATCACCCGCAAGCTCATCGACCGGTACGTCACCCGGCCGCCACGCCCCGACCCGGCGGCGCTGGCCGGACTGACCAACCGCGAACGCGAGACGGTCGCCCTGGCCGCCCGCGGCCTCTCCAACCAGCAGATCGCCGCCCACCTGGTGATCAGCCCGATCACGGCCAAGACCCACCTCAACCGCGCCATGGCCAAGCTGCACGCGCGCGACCGCGCTCAGCTGGTGATCCTCGCGTACGAGACCGGCCTGGTCGTTCCCCAGCAGCCGTGACCGCTATTGCATCAAACCAGTTTGATGTAATCTCCGGTCATGATGCCGCCGGCGTTCCTGACCGCGGGCGGGCACCCGCTGCGCTGGCGGCTGCTCGGCGAACTCGCACACGGAGACCTGGCCGTCCGCGAGCTGACCGAGCGTCTCGGCCAGCCGCAGAACCTCGTCTCGTACCACCTCGGGAAGCTGCGGAAGGCCGAACTCGTGTCCACCCGGCGCAGCAGCGCCGACCGCCGCGACACGTTCTACACCCTCGACCTCACCCGCTGCGCCGACCTGCTCGCCGGCGCCGGCGCCGCCCTGCATCCGGCCCTCCGCCTCGGCGCGCCCGCCCTGCCCCCGGACGTCACCGCGCGGGTGCTCTTCCTCTGCACCGGCAACAGCTCTCGCTCCCCGATGGCCGAAGCGCTCCTGCGCCACCGCACGGGCGGCGCCGTCGAGGCGCACAGCGCGGGCAGCCGCCCCAAGCCGGTCCACCCGCGGGCCATCGCGACCATGGCCGCCCGGGGCATCGATCTCACCGGCGCCCGGCCCCGGCACCTGGACGAGTTCACCGGCCGCCGTTTCGACCGCGTGATCACCCTCTGCGACAAGGTCAAGGAGACCTGTCCCGGCTTCCCCGGGCACCCCCGCCCGATCCACTGGAGCATTCCCGAACCGGCCGGGCCCGCCGACTTCGAGGCCGTCGCCGACGAGCTGGACCAGCGCATCACCTACCTGCTGCACACCTTGACGAAGGAAGCGCCCTGCACATCTTGACGAAGGAAGCGTCATGACCGACACCACCACCGTCAGCGTCCGCTACCTCGTGGACGACGTCCGAGCAGCGATCCGGTTCTACACCGGCCACCTGGGGTTCACGTCGAACACGACGTTCCTGCCCGCCTTCGCCGACGTGACCCGTGGCAACCTGCGGTTGCTGCTGTCCGGCCCGGAGAGTTCCGCCGGGCGGCCGATGCCCGACGGTCGTCGCCCCGAACCCGGCGGCTGGAACCGCATCCACCTCATCGTCGACGACATCGGGAGCGAGGTCGCCCGGCTTCGCGAGGCCGGAGTCGCCTTCCGCAGCGACATCATCACCGGGCCCGGTGGCCGGCAGATCGTGCTGGACGACCCGGCCGGCAACCCGGTCGAGCTGTTCCAGCCCGCGGGGACGTGAGATGAGGGCCGGGCCGGTGGGACGGCTGCATCACCTCATCCTCGACTGCGCCGACCCGGCGGCCGCCGCCGCGTTCTGGAGTGCCGTGCTGGGCCGGCCGATCACCTACGACGACGGCGATTTTGTCGTTGTCTCGGGCGACACCACCACCTCCGGGCTGGCCTTCCAGCGAGCACCCGAGCACCGGCCACCCACCTGGCCCGACCCGGCCGTCCCGCAGCAGATGCACCACGACGTCATGGTCGACGACCTGGTCGTGGCCGCCGATCAGGTCCTCGCCCTCGGCGCCACCCGCCGCCCCGGCGGCGACCATGTCTTCGCCGATCCCGCCGGCCACCCGTTCTGCCTCATCCCCCGACCAGGATGGGCGCCGCCCGTCCGTCCGGTCGTGGCCGAGGAGGAGTAGCCGCCGGCGGAACTCGGCGTGGCTCACGGGCGGCCCACGATCAACCGCAACGCACCGATGAACTCGGGCTGCGTACGCAAGGAGCCGTACTTGTCGTCCCACGCGCCGGAGGTCAGGTCGTCGCGCAAGTGGCCCACCGCGCGGGTGGTCGCGGCCGGGTCGACGAAGCCCCAGGCCGACTGGGCGGCGCGCACCTCGAGGTGCACGGCGATGTCGGCGACCGTGGGGGAACGGCCCAGCGTGTTGGTGAGCGTGGCGTTCGCCGCGGTGATGGCCAGGCGCAGCTCCTGGAGCCGGCGCGGCACCCGGATCGACCAGGTGCGGTCGCGGAAGTGCCGCTTGAGCTCGCCGACGATGGTCGGGATGGCGAACCCGGCGAACTCGACGCCGCGGTCGGCCTGGTACCGGTCGACCGCCTTGATCAGGCCGACCAGCGCCACCTGGAACAGGTCGTCGTTGGGCTCGCCGCGGCCGGCGTACCGGTTGGCCAGGTGCCGGGCCATCGGCATCCACGCCTCGATCGCCCGGTCACGAACGGCCGCCCGCGACGGGTGCCCGGCCGGCAGTGCGCCCAGCGCGGCGATCAGCTCGCCGGCCCGGTCGGTCTTCGCCGGCTGCTCGGCCGCATCAACGGTGCTGGGGGCGGGCGCGGCGGCAACCGTCATGAAGAGTTCCTCGGGGGTCCGGCCGCCGCGCTGCAGCGCGGCGGTTCGACCTTGGACATGCCCGGAACGCCCACCTGCGCAAACTCCCCCGATCGGATTGACTCCGGCACCGAACGGGTGAAGCCGGCGCATTCGGGCCCGGTCAGAAGGGATCGGTCTCGGTGGTCGGGGCGTTGCCGGCGATGGACTTCTCCAGGCTGATCCGCCAGTCCGAGCGGGTGTCGAAGAACTGCTGGAAGGTCTCGTACGAGCAGTTCCGGGTGAAGCCGCGGCGTCGCTGGTCCCAGTCGGCGCCCTGCTTGAACTTGATCGAGAAGGTGCCGCTGCGGTTCCCGGCGACGCCGCGGACGGTGGTGGACTTCCCGGCGCGGACGTAGACCATCACCCGCGGCTGCTTGCGGCCGCCGTCCATCAGCACGGCGGTGTCGCCGTCGCTCTTGTTCTGGATCCGGATGCTGCTCGGGCCGCGCCGGCCCGACCGCTGCACGACGGTGCCGTTGCCGGGGCGGCGGTTCTGCAGCTTGGGCGCGACCGGCTCACGGGGGAGCAGCGACCGGCCGAACGTCAGGCCGGCGGCCGACGCGCTGGCGGCCGCCTCCTTGGCGCCCTCCTCGGCCGACCGGTACAGGCTGATCTTCGCGTCGTAGAGCTGCTGCGCGGCGGGCGGGGCGACGCCGCAGTCGTTCTTGCCCGCGACCTCGGCCGTACGCATCGACTGGTAGTTGCCCATCACCCGGCGGATGTCGTCGTGTGCGGTGGAAACCTCCGCGGGCGGCAGCACGTCCTGCTGTTCCCAGGCGCGGGAGCGGCGGGCCAGCACCGACACCAGTGAGCGGCGCACGGCTTCCACCTGCGCCGGAGTGCGCGCGGCGGCCGCCTTGTCGAGGTGGCTGCGGTAGTCGCGTTCGAACGCGGAGATCTCGGCCTGGTACTCGGCCCGGGTGAGCTGCTGTGGGCCGGTCGAGGTGGGGCCGGCCGACGGTGTGACCGGCGGGGACGGCGTGGTTCGTGGGGGGTCGTCGGCCCCGGAGCAGCCGGCGGTGAGCACCAGGGCCGCGACGACGAGCAGTCGTAGGGAGCGCATGGACCGACGCTATGGTCGTACGCCGCTCCGTCCCGGTGACTGACCGCTACCTGACGCGGAACGGCACAGTGGACGGATGGTCGAGACGGAGGGCTTCCGGAGCGGGGCGGTGATCGGCGAGGATGAGGGCGTGGCGAGGCGAGGACTGAGCGACGACTGGACCATCGAGCTTCCGGCCGGCTTCGGCGCCGACCTCCGTCATGCCGACGGCCGGGTCCTGCTGGCCGAGGTGATCGCGACACCGCCGGCGCGGGCGCCCGAGGCGCTGCTCGACGAGATCCTGCAGGACGTGCATCAGTCGCCGGAGCAGCGGTGGCGTGAGGCGGGCACCGACTCGTACGAGGTGCGTTACGCGTCATGGTTCCCCGAGGACGGGCGCTGGGCGTTGTACGCCTACACCGTCCGGCGTGGCTCCTATGTGCAGCTGGCCGTCCTTACGCCCGACCCCGCCGACCTCGACTGGGCGCTGGCCACCTGGCGATCGTTGCGGTTCGCGGGTTCCCCGATGCCGAAGCGGCAGCTCAGGCCGGCTTGACCCCTTCGTAGAGGGTCAGATACCGGGCGTAGAGATCGTCGGCGCGGGTGCCCACGCTGCCGGGGCCGACGATGTCGTGGGGGAGCTTCAGCTCGGCCGGAATCTCGTACTCCTGGAGCGGCACGTCGTTGATCCGGGCGATCTCGCGCGGCAGGTCGAACGCCTCGCCGAGGTCGATCAGGCCGTCGGCGGCCGAGGCGGCGACCGCGATCGAGGTCAGCGACTCGTTCACCGGGCGGTCCTTGAAGTTCGCCCGGACCTGCAGGTATTGCGCGAGCGCGTAGTAGAACATGTCGCCGTTCCGCCGGTCCGCCATCACGTGCCGGCCCCACAGCACGGTCATCGGCTTGATCAGCATCGGCGGCGCCTGCGACGCGTCGGGGGCGTAGAACGGGGCCAGCAGCAGCGCGCGCTTGACGTCGGAGCGGTACTCGGTCAGCCAGGTCGCCAGGTTGCCGCCGCCGGACAGGCCGAGCACGCCGAACTCGTCGCCCAGCCCGGCCGTGATGCCGGCGGCGCCGTCCGCGTAGCCGACCAGCTCGGTGGCGGTCACCCACTCGTGCGCTTCGTCGTCGACCCGGCCGTGGCGGGGCTCGCGCGGCACGTACACGTTGTAGCCGTGGTCGAAGAACTGCCGGGCCAGCCGCCCGAACTCGGCCGGGCAGCCGGTGTAGCCGTGCAACATCAGGACGGTGCGGGCGGTGCGCCGGCCATGGGTTAGGAGCTGGGTACGGCATTCCGGGCGTACCGTCGGATCGGCCTGATCGTGGGCGACCTGACGCTGAGCCGCGGCCGTGGCGGCGGCGAACCCCAGCGCCGGCGCCTCCGATCGCCGCAGGCGGCCGTCGCCGAGCGGCCAGAGATAGATCGTGGCCACGGCGAGCAGCAGCACGGCCACGGGCAGGACCACGGCCAGGACCCAGCGCCGGCGGCGGCGGGTCGCGGCCAGCTCGGGCCGGGTGGGCTTGGTGATGATGCGCATGTCAGTGACGCCACTTCTGGTTGCCGGTGCCGTTGCAGGACCACAGCTGCGCCGGGACGCCATTGTTGCCGTCTCCGGCGGGCACGTCCACGCACTTCTCGGCGGCCACGCTGACCAGGTCGTACGCGCTCTCGTAGCGGAACTTCTGGGTGGCCGCCCCGGAACAGGTGGCGGCGATCAACCCGGCGCCGTCGCCGGTGTTCTGCACCTGGACGCACTTGCCGAGCACACGCATCGAGCCGTCCGCGGCGAAACTGAACTTCTGGCCGTCGGAGCTGTCGCACGCCCACAGCTGCAGGGTGCCGCCCCCGGCCGGAAGGTGCAGGCAGGTGCCGGTCTGCATGTTCTCGATCGGCGCGCCGGCGGTGGCCGGCGGGGCGACCGGTTTCGTCTTGGTCGGCTTCGACACCGGCGGCTTCGCGGTCGACGGCTTCGGCGCCGCGGGCCTCGGTGTGGCCGGCGGGACGGACGGAACCGGCGCGACGGCCGCGCTCGGCGGGATGGTCGAGGGCGATGGCCGCGCTTCCGGCGCCAGCGCCGGCGACGGGATGAAGGCCGGACCGCGCTGGGCATCGGCGCGGTCGAAGACCAGGGGCCGGAGCGCGAACGCGCCGGCCGCGACGATGATCGCCGCGGCGGCGATCAGGCCGGCCTTCTTGACCGGGAAGCCGGCCCGTCGCGGGGAGGGGCCGGTCAGCGCCGCCCGCAGCAGCGTGTCGGCCGTCGCCGCGCCGGCGCGCCGGGCCGGATCCTTCTGGAGCAGGGCGTCGAGGGCGGGCTTGAGCACGCCCGCCTGCTGTGGCGGCCGCGGCGGCTCGCTGGCCAGCGCGGCGAGCGTGGCCATCGGCGACGATTTCGAGTACGGCGGGCGCCCCTCGACGGCCGTGTAGAGGGTCGCGCCCAGCGACCACAGGTCGGCCGCCGGACCGATCGGGTCGTCGAGCGCCCGCTCCGGCGCCAGGTACGACGGCGACCCGAGCACCACGCCGGTGCTGGTCATCGAGCTGTCGCCGGCCGCCGTGGCCAGCCCGAAGTCGGTGAGCACGACCCGGCCGTTCGAGCCGAGCAGGACGTTGCCCGGTTTGACGTCGCGGTGCAGCAGGCCGGCCTGATGCGCGGCGCGCAGGGCGGCCAGCACGCCCAGCCCGATCTCGGCCACCCGGACCGGCGGCATCGGGCCGTCCGTGCTGACCATGTCGAACAGCGACCGGGACGGCACCAGCTCCATGACGATCCACGGCTCGCCGCGTTCGTGCACGACGTCGAAGACGCGGACCACGTTCGGATGGTCGAGCCGGGCGATGGCGCGGGCCTCCCGGATCACGCGTACGCGAAGATCTTCCTGCTCGGCCTCGGTGAGTCCGCGGGGCAGCACCAGTTCCTTGACCGCCACGTCCCGCCCGAGGAGCTCGTCGCGCGCCGCCCAGACACGACCCATCCCGCCCTCACCCACGAGGGCCACCAACCGGTAGCGCTGCGCGATCACGGCAGCGTGGCTCTGCGGCACGACGGAACCGTACCGTCCGACGTGGGCGCCGGACGAGAACGACGCGTGTCGATCACCCGCTGTGGACGGCTGCCCCCCGCTTCCTGCCTGGTCGTGCATGTCTCATCCCCCCGGGCAACACAACGGGAGGATTCCGGCACGGTTCAACCGCCTACCATCAGTGGCATGGCCTGGAATCTCTTCGCGTGCAGCCCGGTGACCGATCTGGCCAAGGCCTCGGCCTGGTACGAACGCTTCGTCGGCAAGCCGTCCGACTTCAGCCCGAACGACCACGAAGCGGTGTGGGATCTGGCCGAGCGCGCCTCGATCTACATCGAGCTGCTGCCCGAGCACGCCGGCCACGGCAAGCTGACCCTCTTCGTGGACGAGCTGGACACCGTCGTCGCCGGCATCTCGGGGCGCGGCCTGGAGCCCGAGTCCCAGGAGACCTACGACAACGGCGTCCGCAAGCTCATCTACCGCGACCCGGACGGCAACGAGGTCGGCCTCGGCGGGATGCCCGCCGGCGACTGAGCCCGGAGCCGGGCCACCAGGGCCGGCGTGACCTCGCGGTAGGCCGACGGGTCGATCGGGTTCAGCCAGTGCGACGCGCGTACCCGCTTGCTGATGTTCAGGTCGAGGTCGCCGAGCACCTCGTCGACGTTCTTCATCGAGAACGGGATGATCTTGGTGCCGTGACCGTGGTGCCGGTCGGTGGCCTCGTCCATGAAGGCGATCTGCTTCTCGACCTGGGTCCGCATCTCGTCCGGGGCCGGCAGCGGCACCGCGCCGGCCAGGTGCGCCGCGATCCAGACCGCGGCCATCTCCGCGTTCAGCGGGCTGAAGAACGACGAGTTGTAGCCGTTGAAGTAGAGCCCGTCGGCGCACAGCGGCAGGATCTGCCGGTAGAGCAGGAAGTTGCCGCGGTCGTCCTGGAGCCCGGGCACGTCGAGGAACGGCACGCTCTGCTTGAACCCGGTCGAGCAGACGATCAGGTCGGCCGGGAGCGTGGTGCCGTCGGAGAGCTCGGCGAAACCGGGCCGCAGCCGGGTGATCGTGGTGTCCCGGTGCACGACGATCGAGCCCTGCTCGACGCCCTCGAAGAAGCCCTCGGTGGCCAGGCCGATCGCGCCCTTGACGATGCCCTCCATCGTGCCGCGCGGCACCAGGCCCAGCTTGTCCAGCTTGAACTGGCGGCGGGACACCGTGCCGATCGAGTTCAGCATGCTGCGGCGCACCGGGTCGGCCGGGCCGTGCAGGAACTTCTCGACGCCGCGCAGCCGGTGGTAGCGGAACAGCGCCTCGCCCATCCGGGTGAGCAGCAGCATCTTGAAGTTCATCACGTTGGCGATCTTGCGCGGTATCTTCCACAGCAGCTGCCGGGCGATCACGTGGGTGCTCGCGGCCTCCTGGCTCAGCGGCATGGTCACGTCACAGGCCGACTTGCCGTAGCCGACGACCAGCACGTTCCTGCCGCGGGCCAGTGACGCATCATGCATCTCGGTGCCGGCCATCACCTCGCCGCCGGCCTCGATGAACGCCTCTTGTCCCGGAAGATCCGGCATGGTGGGTTCGCAGAAAACGCCGTTCGCGACGACCAGCCGGTCTACGACATCGACCTCGCCGGAATCAAGCGTCACCGCCCATCGGCCATCCACCGGCGCAGCGCGTGAGACACGTGCGTTGAGACGCGTCGGGATCCGGAATTCTTCGGCGTACGCTGCCAGCCACGACTGCACCTGCGCCCCGGACGGCCACTCGGGCAGGTCCTTCGGCATCGGGTAGTCGGAGAAGCCGTAGGTCGACCTGGCGCTCTGCGTGGTCAGGCCCGGATAGCGGCGGGTACGGCTCCACACGCCGCCCACGTCCGGCGCCGAGTCATAGACGACGACCTCGTGCCCCGCCTGCATGAGCGTCTTGGCGGTGGCCAGCCCGGCCACCCCTGCGCCGATGATCCCGACCCGCATGGCTCAGTGCCCCCCGCCCGGCGGCAGCTGGAGCTCGATCCCGAACTCCTCCATGATCGGCTTGAGCGTGGCCATGTCCTTCGGCCCGGGCGGCAGCTCGCCCAGCGCCTGGTAGTACGCCTCCAGGCCGGCCGGCGAGACCACCGAGATGACCCGGGCCTCGTCGCCGTACGGGTTGCGGAAGGTGTGCACCACGTTCCGGGGCAGGTAGAGGTAGTCACCGAACTCGAGGGTGAACTCCTCGCCGCCGAGGGACACGTCCAGCCGGCCGGCCAGGCAGATGAACGACTCGTCCTCGCGGGTGTGGATGTGGGCCGGCGGACCGTTGGTCTCCGGCGGGATCGCGTACTCGAACAGGGAGTAGGCGTCCCGGGTGGCCGACCCGTTCGCCTTCATCGTGATGTTCAGCCCGATCGCCGGGATCTGGGTCCCCTTGCGCGAGCTGAGCATGTATCCACCGCCGAGACTCACGGGTTACCTCCATGTTTCGCCGATGTGCGCCGGCTCACAGCGTGCGGGCCCCGGCCGAAAACGGCCTAGCGACGGTCCCGCTCAGCGGGACGGAAAACTGGTGCTGGAGTACGCCCGCGAGGCCGCCGCCGCGGCCAGGCGCACCGCGGGCCCGGCCCGGTCGGCCCGGATCAGCGCGGCCGGCCCGGTCACCGAGACGGCGGCGACCACCCCGCCGAGCGGGCCGAAGATCGGCGCCGCCACGCAGCTCATCCCGATGTTGCCCTCCTCGCGCTCGACGGCCAGCCCGCGATCGGGGATGGCGGCCAGCTCCCGGCGCAGCGCGGTGGCCGAGGTGATGGTCCGCGGCGTACGCCGCTCCAGCCCGCCGTCGATCACCGCCTGCACGGTGGCCTCGTCGCTGTGCGCCAGGATGGCCCGGCCGAGCGCCGAGCAGTACGCCGGCAGCAACGCCCCGACCTGCGACAACATCGGCATCGGCCGATGCCCGGTGATCTTCTCGACGAGCAGCACCTGGATGCCGCTGAGCACCCCGAGCTGCACGGTCGTCCGGGTGGCGTGGAACAGGTCCTGGAGGAACGGCAGCGCCGCCTCGCGTAGCTCGTGCCGCACCGGCGCCAGGCCGGACAGCTCGAAGAGCCGGTTGCCGATCCGGTACCGCTCGGCCGGTTTGTCCAGCCAGCCCAGCCGGAGCATCTTGTCCGCGGTCCGGTGCGTGGTCGAGCGCGGCAGCCCGGAGCGGGTGACCAGCGCGGCCAGGGTCAGCTCGCGGTGGTGCTCGTCGAAGGCGCCGAGGATCGCGGCGGCCCGATCGAGCCCGCCGACCCCCGCGTCCCGCTCAGCGGGACTCACTGTAGGTCCCGAAAGGTCATGACGGTCAGGCTAGGCGCTATGGGGGAGCCAGTCAGCAGAAGAACGGCGCTCGTCGGCGGCGGCGCCTCGGGCATCGGCTTCGCCACCGCGGAGGGCCTGGCCCGGGCCGGGCACGACGTCGTGCTGGTCGGCCGGCGCCCGGCGGCGCTGGACCGGGCCGCGGCCACGCTGGCCGAACGCACCGGCGCCGGGATCAGCACGGTCGTCGCCGACCTGGCCACCGACCTCCCGCGGCTGACCACGGCGGCCGACGTGCTCGTGCTCAACGCGGGTGGCCCGCCCCCGGCCCGGATCCTCGACGTGACCGACGACGGTTGGCAGGACGCGTTCGAGCTGCTGCTCCGTGGTCCGCTGCGGCTGGCCCGCGCGGCCTTGCCGGCGATGGCCGGGCGCGGGTTCGGCCGGGTGGTGTTCGTGACCTCGACGGTGGTCCGCCAGCCCCAGCCCGACCTGGCCACCAGCGTCGTGCTGCGGGCCGCGGTGACCAGCGCGGCCAAGCTGCTCGCCCGCGAGCACGCGGACCGGGGCGTGACGGTCAACTGCGTGGCCCCCGGGCCGACCGCGACCGACCGGCGCCACCAGATCCTGGCCGCCCGCGCCGGCGCCACCGGCGCCACCTACGCCGAGCTGGACGCGGCCGACGTCGCCACGGTGCCGGCGGGCCGGGCGGCCCGGCCCGAGGAGGTCGGCGCGGCCGTCACGTTCCTCGCGTCGGCTGCCGCAAGCTACGTCAACGGGACCGTGCTCACGGTCGACGGTGGCAGAACGGAGACTCCCTGATGACGACGTCCGGACCCGGATTCGACCTGGCCGACTTCCTCGGCGCGATCTCGTCGGCGGTGCGGCCGGGCGAAGCCCGCCCGATCGTGGTGCATGATCGCGAGCTGGAGACGTTGCCGGCCGCCCAGGTGCACAACCCGACCACGCTGCGGATCGCCGGGAAGCTGCCGACCACCACGTTCGAGCTGTTCCGGCAGACCATCCCGGCCGGGCTGAGCTCGGACATGCAGCGGCACTACCACGAGACCGTGCACTTCGTGATCTCCGGAACCGGCCACACCGAGGTCGAGGACGAGGTCGAACAGTGGTCGACCGGCGCGTTCGTCTACACCCCGCCGTGGACCTGGCACCGGCACTACAACGACTCGGCCGACGAGCCGGTCGAGTTCCTCACGATCGAGAACTCGCGGCTGCTGAGCCTGTTCGGGGTGGCCCGCCGGGAGAGCGCCGGGCTGGTCACGATGAAGGAAGCCCGGGAAGGGGCGGGGACATGACCCATGTGAGCATCTGGGGCGAGCTGGCCACGGTCGAGCACGAGCTGCGGTTCGTGGATGTGGGCGGTGTTCGTACCCGCGTGCTGCGGGCCGGGAACGACGGCCCGGACCTGATCCTGCTGCACGGCACGGGCGGTCACCTCGAGGCGTACGCCCGGGACCTGGCCGGGCTGGCGGCCGACTTCCGGGTCACCGCGTACGACATGGTCGGGCACGGGTGGTCGGACACGCCGGACCGGCCGTACACCATCGATGTCCTGTCCGATCATCTGATCGGGCTGATGGACGCGCTGGGCATCGGCCGCGCCCACCTCTCCGGCGAGTCACTCGGCGGCTGGGTGGTCGCCTGGACCGCCGCCCATCACCCGGAACGGGTCGACCGGCTGGTGCTGAACACCCCGGGCAACATCGCGAACAGGCCCGAGGTGATGGCCCGGATGCGGGACAGCACGATGGCCGCGGTGCGCGACCCGAGCGACGAGACCGTGCGGCGGCGGGTGGAGTTCCTCTTCCACCACAAGGAGATGGTCACCGACGAGCTGGTCCGGCTGCGCCAGGCCGTCTACACCCGGCCCGGGTTCCTCCAGGCGATCACCAACACCCTGGTGCTTCAGGATCCCGCGGTACGCAAGGACTACGCGTGGAGTCCTCAGTGGGTCTCCCGGGTGGCCGCGCCGACGCTGCTGCTCTGGACCGAGCACGACCCGACCGGCGGCCTGGACGAGGCCGACCTGCTGCTCGGCTGGCTGCCCGACGCCCGGCTGCACGTGATCGCCGACGCCGGCCACTGGCCGCAGTGGGAGAAGGTCGGCGAATACCTCGAGGCGCACCGATCCTTTCTGCTCCACGGCAAGGACCTGTCATGAGCGAGATCATCGGCTTCGCCGGGATGTCCCATTCGCCGTTCGCCACCCTGCTGCCGCCGGCGCGGGACGGCGAACCGGGCGGGCGATTCCTGGCCGATTCGACAAAGGTCGGCGCCGCGGTGACCGAGCTGCGGCCGGACGCGGTGGTGGTGATCGGGCCCGACCACTTCCACGCCAACTTCTACGACCAGATGCCGCCGTTCGTGCTGGGCGTCGAGGAGGCCACCGGCTTCGGCGACTTCGGCAGCACGGCCGGTCCGGTGCCGGTCGCGTCCGGGCTGGGCTGGGCGATCCGCGACGGGCTGGCCGAGTCCGGGTTCGACGTGTCGTTGTCGTACGCGCTGACCGTCGATCACGGGGTGGTGCAGAGCTACGAGATGGCCACCGGCGGCGCCGGGATCCCGCTGGTGCCGCTGGTCCTGAACACCGCCGCGCCGCCCCTGCCGAGCCTGGCCCGCTGCGTCGCGCTGGGCGAGGCGCTGGGCCAGGCGATCCGGCACGCCCCGGACCCCGGCCGGGTGCTGGTGGTGGCCAGCGGCGGGCTGTCGCACTGGCTGCCGTCCAACGACCCGCGCGACCCGTCGGTGGTCGGCGAGCGCCGCTCGTCGCTGATCCACGGCCGGCAGGACGCGCGCGCCTTCGCCGCGGTCCGGGAGCCACGGGTACGCGCGATGGCCGGCAACCCGGACGCGCCGGTCAACGCCGACTGGGACCGCTGGTTCCTGCGCCAGCTCTACACCCGCGACCTCGGCCCGATCGTCGAGCTGGGCCACGACAAGCTGGAGGAGGAGGCGGGCAGCGGCGGCCACGAGATCCGCACCTGGCTGGTCGGCCACGCGGCGGCCGGGCTCCCGCTGGTCTGGGACAGCTACGAGCCGGTGCCGGAATGGATCACCGGCATGGCCATCGGCGCGACCTTCCCGGTGCCGGCGTGATGTCCTGATCGTCGACATGGCTCTGGACCTCGCCGGCCAGGAGGGGGACCGGCGAGGTCCAGGCACGATCTAACGCGATGCGAGGCGCAGGTGGCGGTGGGCGGCCATCCGTACCGGAGCGTTGGTCTCGCCGAAGGCGTCGTAGCCGCCGGAGCGCTGGACGATCTCGAAGAAGACGCGGCCGCCGTGGACCGGGGTGTAGAGGTGCAGCAGTTCGCCGCCGGCCGCGTCGCGGTCGTAGAGGATGCCGAAGCGGCGCAGGCGTTCCACGGTCTCGGCGGGCAGGGCGAACCGGGCCGTCAGGTCGTCGTAGTAGTTGTCCGGCACGGCCAGGGCCGGGCCGATCGCGGCCGCCGTGGCGAAGATGTCCCCGGTGGCGAAGGCGACGTGCTGCGGGTCGACGACCGCGGGCGCCCAGTCGCCGCGGCGCAGCAGCGCCACCGTGAGGGCGAGCCGGATCGTGCGGCCGCCGGTGGCGAAGGCCCGTGAGCGCATCAGCCCGAACGGCGCCGCGTACTCCTCGGTGGTGAGCTGGTCGAGGCCGAGCACCGAGCGGTAGAAGAGCCCGGCCTCGTCGAAGTGGTCGAACGGCTGCGCCAGCCCGAGGTGGTCGACGCCGGTCAGCCCTGCTCCCACAGCTCGACCGGCTTGGAGCGGTGCTGGCCGGTGTGCGTGAAACCGAGGCCGCGCAACGCGTTCTGGAGCTCGGGCCCGGAGCGCCCGTCCACCCCGAACTCGGTGAAAGCGTGGGAGTGCAGGTCGGGCGCGGCCGGGAGCCGGTTCTCCAGGGCGAGCAGGGAGCGCATCGCGTCGACGGCCGTCCGCTCGGGGTCGGACTGCCGGAAGACGTCGTTGAAGACCTCCAGCGACAGCGGGCCGTCGTACCCGGCGGCGTGCACCCGGCGGACGAAATCCGGCAGGTCGAACGAACCCTGCCCGGGGAAGAGCCGGTGGTGGCGGCTCCACTGGAGCACGTCCATCCGCAGGTGGGGCGCGTCCGCCAGCTGCAGGAAGAAGATCTTGCCGGGCGTGATGTCCTCGATGCCGGTGAGGTCGGCCGACCGGGACAGCACGTGGAACGAGTCGAGGCAGAGCCCGAGAGCCGGATGATCGGCGGCTTGCACGATCCGCCACGAATGGTCCCAGGTGGACACGTGCCGGCCCCAGGCCAGCGCCTCGTAGGCGATGCGCATCCCGCGGTCGGCCGCCCGGGACGCCAGCGTGCGCAGATGATCCGCGGCGAGCGAGTCGTCGTCGACCGCCGCCGGCGACACCGAACTGCACACCAGCATGGTGTCCACGCCCAGCGAGGCCATCACCTCGAACTTGACCGAAGCCCGGGCCAGGTTGGCGGCAAGGGCGGCCGGCGCCGCCTCGAAGTCGCGAAACGGCTGGTAGAGGTCGATGCTCAGGCCCAGGTCGGCGCAGCGGGCCCGGATCTCGGCCGGCGACCACGGCGACACCACCAGGTCGTTCTCGAACAGCTCGATGCCGTCGAACCCCGCCGCGGCGGCCGCGGCCAGCTTGTCGTCGAGCGTCCCCGACATGCAGACCGTGGCGATCGTCCGGCGGGTCATGGCTGGGCTCCTTGATGTACTGGTTCGTACATAAGGGTAGCCGTGAAGGTCGTCCCGGCGCCCGGCGTGCTCTCCACCGTCAGGCCACCGCCGTGCGCCTCGGCGATCTTGCGCGCGATGGGCAGGCCGAGGCCGCTGCCGCCGGTGGCCCGGTTGCGCGACTCGTCGGCCCGCCAGAACCGGTCGAACACCTTCGGCAGGTCGTCCGGGGCGATGCCGGCCCCGGTGTCGGCCACCGCGAGGTCGAGGCGACCGACGCCGGCGGCGGTCCGGACGGTGACCGTGCCGCCGAGCCGGCTGTGCCGGATCGCGTTCGACAGCAGGTTGCCGACGAGCTGCCGCAGCCGCAGCGGGTCGGCGACCACCACCGGGTCACCGGCGACGTCGGTGGCCAGCCGCACCCCGGCGGCCGTGGCGTTCGGGCGGTGCGCCTCGACCACCTGCTCGATCGCGTCGGCCACGTGCAGCGGCTCGGGGTGCATGCGCAGGCTGCCGGCGTCGGCCGCGGCCAGGTCACGCAGGTCGTCGACGATGTGCTGGAGGTGCACGGTCTCGTCGTGCAGCAGGGTGAGCAGCGGACCGTCCACCGTCGCCAGACCGTCCTGCACCGCCTCGAGCCAGCTGCGGTTGGTCAGCGGGTTCCGCAACTCGTGCGCGACGTCGCTGACCATGGCCTGGCGCTGCTGCTCGGACTGCTCGCGGCGCTCGGCCAGCTCGTTCAGCGCCGTGGCCAGGTAGCCGATCTCGTCCCGGGTGGTGACCGGCACCCGCTGATTGACGGCCGGTCGGCGGGCCGCCTCGGCCAGCGCGCGCAGCGGTCGCACCAGCCGGCCGCCGACCACGATGGTGACGAGTACGGCGAGGATCAGCACGACGGCTGTGGTCGTACCCGTGCGAATGAGGTTCTGGCGGGTGAGCGGGAAGCCGGGCCGGGCGGTCGGGTCGGCCGGGTCGGTCACGAAGAGCAGGGCCGGGGGAGCGGTGTACGGCTCGAGCTGCGTACGCCGCGCCTTCTCCAGACATCCGGCCGCCCGCGCCGACCGGGCCGGGTCGAACGTGCCCCGGGCCGTGTCCAGAACCCGGACCGTGAGGTCCGGCGCGACCCAGACCTCGTCGTAGTTCTCCGTCGCGCAGGTGGCGATCAGCTTCCGCAGCGAGTTCAGCGCCCGCGTCTCGGACCGGGTCGCCTCGGGCAGCAGCCGGCAGGTGTACTCCGGCTTGCCCACCTCGGTGATGACCAGCTTGGGCCGGTTGTGCGGACCGGTCACGATCTGTCCGTCGCTGCCGAAGTGGCGCAGGCACTCCAGGGACGCCTCCAGGGTGGCGCGCATCCCCCGCTGCTCGGCCGGCGTCAGGCGGTAGGGGCCGATGATCCGGGGATCGATCCGTTCGGTACGCCCGGACAGCCCGAGATCCACCGACAGCGGGTCGACGGTCGCCGACGGACGTGCCGTGGCCAGCGCCGGCCCGGCCGTCGAGTCGACGATCACCTCCCGGTTCCCGGTCATCAGGGTGATCCGCCGGTTGAGCTTCGCGGCCCGCGCGGCGATCACCGGCTGGACGCCCGACCAGTCCCGGTGCGTCGCGGCGTAGCCGAGCAACTCGTCGTACACGCTCTTGTCGTCGCTCAGCGACTGCCCGATCTGCTGGCTGATCGTCTGCGACGTGGACTGCGACGCGAGCCACGACGTCGCCACGATCGCGGCCACGGCGATGGTCAGCGACGCCATCAGGAGACGGAAGATGAGGCTGCGGTGCGGTGGCACCCGCGTCACGCGGGGCCGGCCGTGAGCTTGTAGCCGATCCCGTACACGGTGACCAGCCGGGCCGGCCGCCGCGGGCTCGGCTCGATCTTGCGCCGCAGGTTGAGCACGTGCACGTCGATGCTGCGCTCCACCGAATCCCGCTCCACGCCGCGGGTGTGCTTCAGGAGCTGGCCGCGGGTGAACACCCGGTCGGCCTGCCCGGCCATGACGGCGAGGATCGCGAACTCGCCCGGCGTGCACTCCACCAGCCGGTCGTCCACGTGCACCAGGTGCCGGCCCACGTCGACGGTGATCCCGCCGACGGTCAACACCGATTCCTGGGTACGCCCACCGCTCCGCCGCAGCAGCGCACGGGCCCGGGCAGTCAGCTCCCGGGGGCTGTACGGCTTGGTCAGATAGTCGTCGGCGCCGCCGTCCAGGCCGGTCAGCAGATCACTCTCGTCGGCCCGCGCGGTCAGCATCAGGATCGGCACCTCCGATTCCGCGCGCAGAATGCGGCAGACGCTCAACCCGTCCAGCCCCGGCATCATGACGTCGAGCACCAGCAGATCCGGCGTGCGCCGCCGAACCTGCTCCAGCGCGGCCCGCCCGTCGTGCACCACGACCGCGTCATGACCGTCGGCGGCCAGATAGCGCCGAAGCACCTCGGCCTGACCCCGGTCATCCTCAGCGACCAGCAGATATGCACACACGGCGACGACCATAACCGCCCCATCGAGCGGGCGGCGTGAACCTAACAGGTTCCTAAAACGGCTGGTTGGTCAGCGAAATGCCGGATACCGTCTCGCGGTGAGCAGGCTGGTTGACCGCGCGGTTCCATCCCGGCTGGGTTCCCCGTTCCGCTGGCTGCTGGCCTCGTCCTGGCTGACCAACCTGGGCGACGGCATCGCCGCGGCGGCCGGGCCGTTGCTGGTGGCGGCGCTGACCGACGAGCCGTTCCTGGTGTCGATGGCGGCGTTGCTGCGCTGGGCGCCGCCGATGGTCTTCGGGCTGTACGCGGGGGTGCTCTCCGACCGCCTCGACCGGCGGCGCATCGTGCTGGTCGCCAACGCGGTCCGCTTCCTGGTGCTGCTCGGGCTGGTCGCGGCCCTGGCCACCGACCGGCTCACGGTGGCCGGCGCGCTGATCGGACTGGGCCTGCTGGCCACGGCCGAGGTGTTCGCCGACAACACCACGGCCACGCTGACGCCGATGCTGGTGCCCCGGGCCGACCTGGCCATCGCCAACGCCCGCACGCAGACCGGCTTCCTGACGCTCAACCAGTTGGCCGGCCCACCGATCGGCGCCGCGCTGTTCGCCGCCGGCTGGGTCTGGCCGTTCGTCGCCGAGACCGTGCTCATCGTGGCGGCGTTGCTGCTGCTGGCCCGGCTCACCCTGCCGCCGGCCACGCCGTCCGCGAGGGCGTCGGTCTGGCAGGACGTCCGGGCGGGCTTCGCGTGGACGATCCGGCACGCTGCCGTCCGTACCCTCGTCCTGACGATCTTGATCTTCAACTTCACGTTCGGCGCGGCCTGGTCGGTGCTGGTGCTCTACGCGTCGGAGCGGCTGGGCCTGGGCGCGATCGGCTTCGGCCTGATGACCGCGGCGTCGGCGGTCGGCGGCCTGCTCGGCACCGCCCTGTACGGCTGGATCACCGCCCGCGTCAGCCTGGGCAACGTGATGCGGGCCGGCCTGATCCTCGAGACCCTGACCCACCTGGCCCTGGCCGTGACCACCTCGGCGCCGGTGGCGCTGGCCATCTTCTTCGTCTTCGGGGCGCACGCCTTCATCTGGGGCACCACGTCGATCACGGTGCGCCAGCGAGCCGTCCCGGAAGCGTTGCAGGGGCGCGTGACCAGCGTGAACACCATCTGCGTGTACGGCGGCCTGGTGGTCGGCTCGGTCATCGGCGGCACCCTGGCCACCAACTTCGGCGTGACCGCGCCGTTCTGGTTCGCCTTCGCCGGGTCAGCCGCCTTCGTGGTGCTGCTGTGGCGCTCGATGACCAGCATCGCCCACGCCGACAGCGACGCGGCCTCCGTATAGGGGCCGCGATGCCGGGCGGCCCTACCACTGGTCGCGATCACCGGGCAACGTTGGCCGCCCGTTCGGCCCGAGATTGATTGATCAAGTTTGACCCTTGGTGATCGACCGGTACCCTGCTCTGGGCGGCCCTCCATGGTGGATGGCCTGAACTCCAGGGACGTTCTGAGGTGGCCGGTCGGCGCATTGCGGTGATCATCGGCGTCGACAACACCGCGCTCGATGACGGCCTTCCGTCCCTTCTTTTCGCCGAAAAAGATGCACGCTCAGTGCGGGATATTCTCTGTGATCCCGAGATCGGCACGTTCGACCCGGCCGACGTTCGACTCCACCTGGGTCCCGAGGCGAGCGTCGCCGACCTCAAGGCTTCCCTCTCGTGGGCCGTGCACGACGCCGGCCACGACGACGTGCTGCTGGTCTACTTCGCCGGGCACACCATGGAGCCCGAGTGGAGCCGCGGCACCGACGTCTACCTGGTCACGCCCGACCTCGACGATCGCGTGCTGGCGCACGACCCGGATGCGGGCCTGCGCATGTCGTACCTCAAACGGCACGTCCTGGGCCGCTTCCCCGGCACCGCCCTGCTGATCCTCGACTGCTGCCGGGCCGGCAGCCTGATCGCCACCACCGAGCAGACCATCGACATGATCAGTCACGAGGGCCGGCCGGAGGCCCGGTACAGCGCCCTGATGGCCTGCGCGCGGAACGGCACCACCCGCGAGGACGCCGCGCTCGGCCACGGCGTGCTGACCCATCACGTGCTCCGCGGCCTGCGCGGCCAGGCGGTCGACCGCCGCGGCCAGGTGACGTTCCAGGCGATGAGCAACTACGTCCAGGAGCAGGCGCTCGACCCGACCCCGGGGGTCGTGACCAAGTGCTGGGGCGGCACCACGGTCCTGACCCGCCCCGAGGCCGACGAGTCCGGCGTCGGCCCGTCGGTGGTGTCCTCGGTGCCGGTCGGTGTCGACCTGACGCCGCTGGGTAACCCGCTCGACGCCCACTCGGCCGGTATTCTGGCGCTGATCGACCGCATCTCGCACGCCGCCCGCACGTCGACCGCGTCGGGCAGTTCCGAGCCGCTCCCGGCCAATGTTCAGCACATCCGGTCGGCGACCGAGGCGGATTCGGTGGCGCTGCTCGAATACACCGCGGCCGAGATCAAGACGGTCGACGCCACCCCGCGCTTCGACCTGGAAGACCTGCGCCACCTGATCCAGCCGGCCGAGGAGTCGGTCCTCCCGACCAACCCGGAGTGGTTCGGCCACACCGTCGAGTTCACCGGGCTCACCCTGCTGTGCACGCCGGTGAAGCGGGCGGCCGACAAGGTGCTGGTCCTGGTCGTGGTCAACCCCCGGCCCGATCTGGCGGCGGCCGGGCAACTGGTGGCGAAGGTGCTCGAGACCGTCTGGCGGGCCGACTTCGCGACCCATCCGCTGGAGGCCGAGGTGTCGGCCCTGACCGCCCTCCGGGCCACCTTCGGCCGGCTGCCCACGCCCATGTTCGAGCGCTGCTACCAGCAATATCAAGAGGTCATCCGGTCGCTGGAGATCGTCTTCCAGCCGGTCGTCACGATCGGGCCCACGCCTCAGCGGGTCGGCGTGCACAGCTATGAGGCGCTCGCCCGGCGGTCCCTGGAAGATCCGCGCGCGCCCGCGGCGATGCTCCAGGTGCCGGATGTCTGGGGCGACTGTTTCGTGGTCGCCCGTGACAAGATCATTACCGAGAAGGCCCTCATGGCGTACGCCCGCGCGCACGCCGAAGGCCCCTGGGATGTGCCGAAGCCGGTGTCGGTCAACGTGTCGGTGCGGGCGCTGCTCAGCGACCCGTACATCGAATCGGTCCGCGACGCGATCGCCGCGGCCAACCTCGACCCCGCCGCGGTCACCCTGGAGATCTCCGAGCGCGACCCGATCGAGCCCCGGGCCGGCGAGCAGTGGCCGGACGAGCCGCACGCCTACTTCCACAACCGGCTGGTGGAGATCGCGCGGGACATCGGTGTCGGCTTCGCGGTCGACGACTTCGGCGCCGCGTACGCCTCCCTGTCCCGCATGGCCGAACTGCCGCTGACCCAGATCAAGGTGGACCGGGCGATCCTGCACCACCGGCAGGCCCTGCTGGAGCTCTCGTTCGTGGTGGCGATGGCCCGGGACGCGCTCGACCGGGGCGAGACCCACGCGCCGCGGGTGGTCATCGTCGAGGGCGTCGACGCGGAGTCGCCGGTCACCCTTCGGCAGATCGCCGAGCAGAAGATCCGCCACGTGCAGGGCTACATCACCGGCGAACCGGCCGCCGCCCGGCTCCGGCGGTTGCCGCTCGAGACCCGCAAGGAGATTGCCGCCCGTGTCAACGGTGACGACGAACCACGTGCGATTGAACTTGCCCGAGGAAGTGCTGCGAGAGGTGGCTCTTCCCTACGAAGGGGTGCGTGACGCCGCCGGCATCGTGATCGCCATCGAGGGCGTCAACGTGGCCGCGAGCATCGTCACGCTGGCCACCCTCAAGCAGTACGCGCCCCGGCTGGCCTCGTCGCTCCGCCAGTGGCGCCTGCGTCAGCCCCGTCGCGCCGCCGGCGAGCCGACCACGCTGACCGTGCGCGGCCCGGGCCTCAGCCTGACCGTCGACCTGCCGCCCAACGTCAGCACCCAGCAGCTGTTGACCCAGCTCGCGCCGCTCCTCGACGACGAGCGGCCGTCACCGTAGGCCGACGCAGTCCAGGTCCCAGAAGGTGTGCAGGTAGACCAGCGTCCCGGTCATCCACTCCTCGTACGCGGACAGCTTGACCACCTGGAACGCCACGTCCGGGAGGCGCAGCGACGGCTTCCGGAACCCGTGGTCGCCACCGGGCGAGAAGCCGCGGCGCGAGTAGTAGGCCGGGTCTCCTTCCAGAAACACCAGGGGTACGCCGCGCTCCTCCATGAGCGCCACCCCGTACTCGATCAGCCGCTTGCCGACCCCTTGCCGCTGCCGGTCCGGCGCGACCGCGATCGGGCTGAGCACCCGCACGTCGACCAGCCGGCTCGGCGCGTCCAGCAGGCTCGTGGTGAACAGCACGTGCCCGATCACCTCGCCGCCGTCCTCGGCGACCACGCCCGTCCACTTCGGATCATCGCGTCGCAGCGCATCGAGCAGCCGTGCGACCACGTCGCCCTTGGCGCCACCGAACGCCGCCCGCTGCACCTCACGCGCGGCATCGTGATCGGCGGCGGTTTCCTCACGCAGGATCATGTCTCGGACGCTACCCACGCTGTCATCCGATTTTTCGGCATCATGTCGGCGTGACTGTGCTGTTCGACGGCGAGATCCACGTCCATTACCGCTTCATCAACCTGACCATCGCCGGGGAGATGCCCGACGTCAGCCGCGCGTCCGGCGGCCAGCGCAACGGCCTCTGCGGCGCCGGCGTCCCCGATGCCCTGGCGATGATCACCGGCCTGCACACCGGCTCGGTCCCGTTCACGATGACCTGGCACGAGACCGAGCCGCCGGTGTCGGACGAGTGGGAAGAGGTGGAGCAACGGCTGGCCGCCGTGCGAGCCGAGCAGAAAGCCGCGGCGGAACGCCGGGAGTGGGGTGGCCGCGCGCCCACCCCACGCCTGCGCGAGCTGACCGGCAACGCCCGCAACATGGCCCGTTCCCACCGGGACCTGCTCGATGAGCTCGCCGCCCAGCCGCCGTCGGCCCAGCGCGAGATCGCCACCTGGCTGGCCCGCCAGGCCTTCGAGATCGCCGACCTGACCGGCGATCCCGCGGCGGCCGCGGCGTTGACGGCGCTGGAGAGCGGCGACCCCTTGCCGCCACCCTTCGACACCCCGGAAGCCGCCTACGACCACATCCACCCGCGCGCGACCAGAAACTTCGTCGGCTACGTGTCCTTCGGCAAGCCCACCGGCCCGCGCCCGCCCATCCATCGCCCGTCGTTCGCCGTCCCGGCCCTCTTCGGCGCCGCCGAGTCCGACCCTCTCCAGGCCATTGTGGAGGCGTTTCACCACACCGAGGCCACCTTCGACGACCGCAAGGCCGAGCTCGTCCCGGCCCTGCGGTCCCGCTGGCTGACGTGATCGCACTTCCTGTCCGTTGACCAGCGACCAGTTGCGGCTTGACTAGTGCACCGGCAGGGGACTACAACTAGCGATTGTCGGAGGCGGTTCGGATGAGTGTGTTTCTCGGTGCTGAGGAGTTGGACGGCGTGGGTGAGTGGCGGAAGAGCTCGTTCAGCGGCGCCGCCGGCCACTGTGTCGAGGTCGCCGCGGTGGAGGGCGGCATCGCAGTTCGTAACAGCACATCGCCCGAGTCCGGCGCGCTGACGTTCAGCGACGCGGAATGGGCGGCGTTCGTCGCTGGGTGCAAGGCCGACGAGTTCGGCTTCATCGAGTGACGAACCGCGGCGGGAGCGCCCGGCCACAGGCGCTCCCGCCGCTCAGCCACCTCAGAGCTTCTGCGCCTCAGAGTTTCTGCAGCTGGGTGACGACCATCGCGACCGCGAAGAAGCCGTAGAAGGCGATCGCCGCGAAGATCCCGAACAGGCGCCAGCCACGCAGGCGGATGGCGGCCGGCAGGTCGCGTACGTTGAGCTTCACCAGCAGGCACGAGTAGAGCAGCGTGACCACCGACGCCGCGCAGGTCGAGACGATCAGCAGGCCCAGCGGCTGGGTGAAGCCGGCCAGCAGGATGATCGACCCCAGCACGATCTCGCCCCACACCACGGCGAGGTAGAGCTTCGACTCGCTGACGCGCTGGGAGACGAAGGACGAGACGTAGTCGCTGACCACCCGGCCGATCACGTCGAGCAGGCCCATCGCGGCGGCCCACAGGGACACCGCGGCGATCGCGAAGAACAGGATCTTCAGCCAGGTGCCGACCGACGCGGCCAGCACGTCACCCTCGATGCGGAGGAACGACGGGTCGTTCTTGAGGTCGTCCCGGCCGAACAGGGTCTCGTACGCGAGCAGGCTCATGATCGTGATCGTCAGGAAGCAGACGAGCAGGAACGCCACCAGGTGCTCGGTGTTGGTCCGCTTCCACCACACCCGCCAGCGCGACAGGTTCTCCGGGTCCTGCGGGAACGTGTAGCGGGCCGCCCCGGACGCCTCCTCCTGGCCGGTGATCGGGGAGATCAGGCGGGGCACGTGCGCGCCCATCCCGTACCGCTTGTCCCGGATCCAGTTGCTGAGCACCAGGTTGTGCACGCCGCCGGCGCCGGCCGCCCCGATCGCGCTCAGGATCAGCGTGAACGTGATCGCCGACGGGATCTGCCCGAAGCCGGTGACCGCCTCGCGCGCGCCCTCGCCCCAGGTGGCGGCCGAGATCACGAACACCACCACGACGACCAGGAAGAACAGGGTCAGTCCGACCTTGACGGCCTCCACCCGCTCGATCGTCTTGTAGATCACTTTCGAGATGCTGAGGAGTACGCCGATGAGCACCAGCGCCACCACGGTGATCCACACCGGGTTGCCGCCGCCGACCAGGTAGGTGAAGACGGTGGAGCCGCTGGTCGCCCAGCCCGGCCACACGTACTGGAACGCGCCGGCCAGGCAGATGATCACGCCCCAGCCCCGCCACCAGCGCGAGAAGCCGGCGACCGCGGTCTGCCCGGTGGCCAGCGTGTAACGCTCGATCTCCATGTTGATCACGAACTGCACGAGCAGCGTGGTGATCGACAGCCAGAGCAGGCCGAGCCCGCCGATCGCGGTCAGGTAGGGCCACAGGATGATCTCGCCGGCGGCCAGGCCGATCCCCACGGCGACCACGCCCGGGCCGATCATCCGTCGCAGGGACAGGGGTTCGGGCAGGTCGCGGAGGACGGGCTCGGCGTCGGGCGGGCGGGTCAGGGGCTTGCTCATCGGACACCTCCGGGGGCGGGGTGGGTCAGCAGACGGTTGAGGTGGTCGAACATTCGGCCGGTGTCCGGCACGAGCCCGGTGAACAGCTCGAACGCGGCCGCGGCCTGGAAGACGCACATCGTGGTGCCGCCGAGCGAGCGCAGGCCGAGCCGGTCGGCGGCGCGCAGCAGCGGCGTTTCCACGGGCATGTAGACGATGTCGGCGACCCACAGCCCCGGCCGCAGCAGGTCGATCGGCAGCGGCAGGCCCGGCTGTGCGCTCATGCCGACCGGGGTGGCGTTGACCAGGCCGTCCGCGCCGGCCAGCGCGCCCGGGAGACGGTCCGGCGGCGCGACCGCGATGCGGTCGATCTCGAAACGCGCGCTGAGGGCTTCGGCCAGCCGGCCCCGTCGCTCCTCGTCGGGGTCGATCACGGTCAGGTGGCGTACGCCCAGAGCAAGCTGAGCGAACGCGCAGGCCGCACCCGCGCCGCCCGCCCCGAGTTGCACTACCCGCTCGATTTCGGCGCCGGGCAGCCCGCGCCGGAACGCCTGCGCGAACCCGTACGCGTCGGTGTTGTCGCCGAACCGCCGGCCGTCCCGGAACACCACGGTGTTGACCGCGCCGATGTCCCGGGCCTGCGGCGACAGGTCGTCGAGCAGGCCGACCACCTGCTGCTTGAACGGGTGGGTCACGTTGACGCCGGCCAGCCCCGCCGCCTCGGCGCGAGCGAGCAGGGTGCCCAGGTCGTGCGGCGTGTGCGGGTCGTCGACGTCGATCAGCGCGTACGTCAGATCGAGCCCGTGGGCCCGGCCCTCGGCCTCGTGCAGGGCGGGGGACAGCGAGGTCGCGATGCCCGCGCCGATCAGGCCGCACCGTGTCGTCGGCATTCGTGCTCCTTGATGTACTAACTGGTACGTTAGTAACCGGCAAAGGCGCACCCTTTGTCAAGGAGACGCGATGGACCGTGCCGCTCAGCGGAACCCCGACGTCGTCGTGGCCCGCGTGGCGGCCGTCCTGTCCACCTTCGACACTTCCCCCCGCGCCCAGCGCGTGTCCGACATCAGCCGCCGCCACCACCCTCACTGCCCACCTGGCGACGCTCGACGGCCCCCGCGTCACCTACCTCATCACCACCCCACCCCTTTGCTCTGAGCACTCATACGTACCCCCCAAGCCGGACGCCGCCAGGCCAGGCTGCCGCGGGAGAAAACCCCAGGTCACCCGCCGATTCCGGCCCGGTTGCCCCGAACGCCTCGGCCGAGCCGCCGGCCCGGAATGAGGTCCGCGAAACCCCCTTCGAGACGTTTTCCCAGGTCGATTGGGGGGTGAGTATGAGTACGCAGAGCAAAGGGGGTGGGCATGCGCATGCGGGTGCGGCGGGGAAGGCGTTGCTGGCGGCGGGGGGCGAGGACGCCGTGGATGAGATCTGCGAGGCGCCGCTCGTGGCGGCCGGGCCGCAGACGATCACCGATGCGCGGCAGTTGCGGCGGGAACTGGCCCGGATCCGGGCCGGCGGCATCGCCTACGAGTGTGAGGAGTCCGGCCGGGGGCGCGGCGGGCTGGCTGTGGTCGTACCCGGAATGCGGGTTTGCCGTGGGGGTTTCGGGCCGGGCCGATGCCGTCCACCCGAGAGCCGTCGGGCCCGCGCTCCAGGTGGTGGCGCGGGCCCTCGGGCGGGAGACGCCTCAGTCACGCACGTAGTAGTGCCCGTTGGCGTCGTCGAACCGGCCGCCCCGACGGCAGCACCGGCGGAAACCGCCGCCCGGAACCACACGGGCACGGGTCGTTGCCGCCGAGTTTCTCGATCAGTTCCTTGTCCGCGCCGACCACCCGGTCGCCGCGTTTGACCTGCGTCTCGCTAGAGGGAACCCCCGGCGACGCTTGCTGGTCGGCTCAAAAGGACGCCTCGGCGTCGTGGTCGCGGTGCATGGCTGCCTCCCAGGGTCGACGTTGCGCCGGAAGGCTAGCCGAAGGGTCCGTCACGACGCAGGTCATTTAGTGGATGGGCCAGAGATCGGCGACCACCGCGCGGCCACGATGATCGCCGATCTCACGGGCGGCGGCTCAGTCGTTCAACACACAGGGGGCGAGTGCGTCGAGTCCGACCGGCTTCGCCGCGGTGCGGCCGATTGCGGTGGCCATGCGGTTGATCGTGGCGACCCGCTTGTCCTCCAGCGGCCCGAGGATCGCGTTGTTCACGAAGTTGGGGCCGCCCTGGTCGCCGTCGCGGGAGAGGCGGGCGTTGGCCTCGTCGATCTGGGTCTGCAGCAGGGCGAGGTTGCGGTCGATCTCGGCCTGGGCCGACGCCGGGACGTCCGGCAGCTGGCCGGCCACGTCGGGGCAGGAGATCACGCCGAACGGAGCGTCCGCGTTGTCACCCTCCTCGGCCGGGGGCGCCTCTTCGGCCGGCGGGGCCTCCTCAGCGGGCGGGGCCTCTTCGGCGGGCGGGGCTTCCTCGGCCGGCGGGGCGGCCTCGTCGGAGACCGAGCACGCCGCGAGCGCGTCCAGGCCCTGCGGCTTCTCGCCGGCCCGGCCGATCGAGATGGCGATCCGGTCGATCGTGCTGATCCGCTTGTCCTTCAGGGGAGTCAGGATCGCGTTGTTCACGAAGTTGGGGCCGCCCTGGTCGCCGTCGCGGGACAGCCGGGCGTTGGCCTCGTTGATCTGGGTCTGCAACAGGGCCAGGTTGCGGTCCACCTCGGCCTGGGCGCGAGCCGGGATGGCCGGCAGCGCACCGGCCACGTCAGGACAGGAGATTACGCCGAACGGGGCATCCGCGGAGTCACCCTCCGAGGCCATCGCCACGCCGAGCCCACCGGCGGTCACGGCCAGCGCCGCGGCGCCAATTGTCACGGGCTTCCACCAGCGGCGGTTTCCCTGCCTGCGCAACGAGCCGTTCATGTTCTTCCACCTCTTCGCTAGGGCGTTCTACGTCGATCGATACGGACGCCCGGAGCCGGCTCGTTCAAGAATTTCCGGAGCCGTGGAAAGCGGTCGGGAAGGTTGCTCTCGACTTCCTTAAGTTCCGATGAAGTCGCCGCGGGAGGTGGCGTCGGCGTTCCCGGAGCGGGCGTCCACGGTGAAGGTGTCGCCACTCGGCCCACGTCCGGCGCCGTGTGAGAACTGCGCCGCGAAGACGTAGGTGCCGGGCCGTAGCCTGGCTCCCTCTTTCAGGGTGTACGTGTACAGCAGCGCGTCCGCGGTGTCTTTCGCGGTGAACGTGAGGTCCGAGTTGGGCACGGTGGTGAACCAGCCGGCCCGGGCCGCGTCCCTGGTCCGCTCGACCCGCACGGTCACCGAGACCCAGGTCGGCTTGTCGGCCTTGATGGTGACCGTGTTCTGCGTCCAGGTGGCCACCGACGCCTGGTCGACGATCCCCGAGACGGTGACCAGGCTGGGCGTGGCCGGCGGCTTCTTCGGCGCCTTGCTGCCGGCCGGCGGCCGGTCCGGGTCTTCGGTGACGGGATCGGGGCTGGTCGCGGCCGGTGGGCTCGGCTTGGGCGCCTTCCCGGCCGGCGTCCGTGATGGGGCGGCGGCCGGTGGCCGGACGGCCGCGCCCGGGGGCGGCGGCTCGGGGGAGTCCTGGTCGAGCCGCACCGTGATCACCCCGCCGACGGCCACGGCCACGACGGCCAGGGCGACGGCGGCCGGGCGGATCCGGTCGCGGCGGGCGGCGGCCGCACGCCGGGTGGCGGCGCGCCGGGCGATCATCGCGCTGTCCGGCTCGTACGCGTCGGCGGCCTGCCGAAGCTCGAAGCGCAACCGGTCGTCGGAGTGGCTCATCGGCGCTCCAGCACCGGCAGCAGCCCGAAGTCGGCCGTGTGGCCCGCCTTGCGCAGCAGCGTGGCCAGCTGGTCGGCGCCCCGCGAGGTGTGGCTCTTCACCGCGCCCACCGAGATCCCGAGAATCGCCGCCACCTCCTTCTCCGGCACGTCGAACGCATAGCGCAGCACCACACACTCGCGCCGCCGGAGCGGCAGCTGCCGCAGCGCGGCCCGGACGTCGAGCACCGCGGGGACGTCGGGTCCGCGGTACTCGTCGGTCGTCAGCCGGCTGCGCAGCAGGCCCAGCCGTTCCCGGCGTTCCCGGCGCAGCCAGCCGCGGGCGGTGTTGGCGAGCACGCCCCGGGCGTACCCGAGCGGATTGTCGGCGCTGGTGACCCGGCGCCAGTGCCGCCAGATCTCCACCAGCGCGTCCGCCGCGATGTCGGCCGCGGCGTCGGCGTCACCGGTGATCAGGTAGGCCAAACGCGCCAGATCGGCGTGATATTGCTCGAAGAACGCCTGGTAGGCGCCTTCCCGATCGGCCCGCACGGACAGAGGTACGGATCAGAGCCGCCGAGGGTTCGAACGGACGTGAGGAGAGACACATTCGATACGAGCCCGTTCCGTATCGAGTGGGAGGCGATCTAGTCTTCGTCAGGAATACGGATCAGTCTCGTATCGAAAATGAGAGAAGAACACCATGAACGGACATCCCCGGCGCTGGGCCATCCTGGGCGTCCTCGTCATCAGCCTGCTGGTGGTGGTTCTGGACAACACGGTTCTGAACGTCGCCATGCGCACCATCGCCGACCCCGACCAGGGCCTGGGCGCCACCCAGAGCCAGCTCGAGTGGGCGATCAACTCGTACACCCTGGTCTTCGCCGGTCTGCTCTTCACCGCCGGCGTGCTGGCCGACCGCTACGGCCGCCGGCTCAGCCTGATCATCGGCCTGTCCATCTTCGGCATCGCGTCGCTGGTGTCGGCCTACGCCGCGACCTCCGGCCAGCTGATCACCGCCCGCGCCGTGATGGGCCTGGGCGCCGCCGCGATCATGCCGGCCACCCTGTCGATCATCGCGAACGTCTTCGACCCGCGCGAGCGCGGCCGCGCCATCGGCGTGTGGGCCGGCGCCGTCGGCCTCGGCGTCGCGATCGGCCCGATCGTCGGTGGCTTGCTGCTCGAGAACTTCTGGTGGGGCTCGGTCTTCCTGATCAACGTGCCGGTCGTGATCTTCGGCATCGTCATGGTCGCCGTGCTGGTGCCGGAGTCCCGCGACCCCAAGCCCGGCCGGATCGACATCGGCGGGGTGCTGCTCTCGGTGGTCGGCCTCAGCCTGCTGACGTACGGCGTGATCGAGGGTGGCGAGGAAGGCTTCGGCGACCCGCGCGCCTGGGGCACGCTGCTCGGCGCGGCCGTCGTGCTGACCGGCTTCGTGCTGTGGGAGCGCAGCCGCGAGTTCCCGGCGCTGGACGTCAAACTCTTCAAGAACCGCCAGTTCGCCGCCTCCACCGGCGTGATCGGCCTGATCTTCTTCGCCGCGATGGGCGCGATGTTCTTCAGCGCCTTCTACCTCCAGCTGGTCCGTGACTACGGCCCGCTCGCCTCGGGCGCCCTGTTCGTCCCGTTCGCGGTCGGCCAGCTGGTGTTCGCGCCGCGCAGCGCGGCCATGGTCCAGCGGTTCGGCCCCAAGGCGGTCAGCACGGTCGGCCTGCTGCTGGTGACCGCCGGCCTGGCCGGGTTCATCTTCATCGGCGCGACCACCCCGATCTGGATCGTCGGCGGGCTGTTCTTCCTGATGGGCGTGGGCATGGCCAATGTCATGCCGCCGGCCACCGAGTCGATCATGGCCGCCCTGCCGCGGGAGAAGGCCGGTGTCGGCTCCGCCGTCAGCAACACCATCCGGCAGGTCGGCGGCGCGCTCGGCGTGGCCGCGATCGGCGCCGTGGTCAGCTCGGTCTACCGGAGCAACCTCGACGGCGCGGCCGACGGTCTGCCCCCGGCGGCCCGCACGGCCGCCGAGGAGTCCATCTCCGGCGCGTACGGCGTGGCCGAGCAGGCCGGTGCGGCCGGCTCCGGTCTGATCCAGTCCGCCAACGACGCCTTCATCACCGCGATGCACTACGCGTCGATCGGCGGCGTCGTGGTCGCCCTGCTCGGCGTGGCCGCGGCCGCGATCTGGCTGCCCGGCAAGCGCCCCGCCCAGGCGCCCGCGCCGACCACCGAAGAGAGCCTGGCCGAGGAGCAGGGCGTCGCTCTGGTCGAGGCGTAACGCGCAGGCAACAATGGATGCCATGACGACCGCGAGCGCGGAAACCGGAACCGACCTGGAGCGCAAGGCTCCAGGTCGGCCCCGCAGCGCCAAGGCCGACGAGGCCATCATGAGTGCCGTGATCGACCTGCTCAGCGAGGGGCAGGCCGGTTCCGCCCTGTCGATGGAGGCGGTCGCGGCGCGGGCGGGGGTCGGCAAGGCGACCATCTATCGCCGCTGGCCCAACAAGGAAGCCATGCTGGTCGACGCGGTCCGCACCATGAAGGGCCCGCCGGTGCAGCCGCCCGGCGAGTCGATCCGGGGCGACCTGATCGCCCTGGCCACCGCGAACCGGGGCAAGCGCATGGAGGCGTACGGCAAGGTCACCGCCTGTCTGCTCCCCGACCTGGTGCGCGACGAGGAACTGCGCAAAGCCTTCGCGGCGGTGATGGAGCCGCGTCGCGACCTGACGCGGGCCGTGCTCCGCCGCGGCATCGAGAACGGCGAGCTGCGCGCCGACCTCGACATCGAGCTCAGCCTGCTGATGCTGAGCTCACCCACCATGGTGCAGAACTGGCTGAACTGGAACCCGAACGTCCCGCGTGAGGGCTTCGCCGAGAAACTCGTCGACGCGTTCCTGCGCGGCGCGGCGACCTAGGAAGCGGCTCGGCGCAGCGCGACGACGGCGATGTCGTCGGCGCGCTGCCCGTTGCCGGCCAGCCGGTCGAGCAGGCGGCTGCAGAAGTCGTCCAGGTCGGCCTCGATCTCGGCGGCGCACCGGGCCAGGGCGGCCAGGCCGACGTCGATGTCCGCGTCGCGGCGTTCGACCAGGCCGTCGGTGTAGAGAACCAGCGTCCCGCCGGGCGGCAGCACGAATTCGAGGTCGGCGGGACGGTCGGCGTTGATGCCGAGCAGCGGGCCGTGGGTGTCGAGGAAACGAACCCCGTCGGGGGTACGCAGCAGCGGCGGCGGGTGCCCGGCGCTGGCCAGGCGGACGTGACCGGTGGCCGGCTCGATCGTGAACAGGCAGACCGTGGCCGAGTCGGTCGGCAGCACCGTACGCATGAAGTGATTGACCAGGTCGAGCACCGCGCCCGGCGGATGGCCCTCGACCGCGTAGGCGCGCACGGCGTGCCGGATCTCGGCCATGACCGTGGCCGCGTGCAGCGAGTGCCCGGCCACGTCGCCGATCGCCACCAGCAGACGGCCGTTCACCATGGTCATCTCGTAGAAGTCGCCGCCGACCTCGGTCTGGTTGCCGGCCGGCTCGTACCGGACGGCCCGCTCGAGGCCGGGCACCACCGGCAGCCGCGACTGCAGCAGGCTGCGCTGCATCATGATCGCGATCCGGTGCTCCTCGTCGTACGACCGCTGCGCCTCCACCGCCGCCGCCATCGCCTGGACGAGCTGACGCAGCACCGGGAAGCCGGGCATCTGGGCGCTGTTCGGCACCGCGACGTACACCGGCGGCCGGTCGACGCGCAGCCGGGCCACGGCCACCGCCACCGTCTCGCCCTCGGGCCACTCGGCCACGTCCCAGTCGGCGGGCTGGTCGGTGCGGACCAGCGAGCCGACGGCCACGTTGCGCTCGTCCAGCGACCACGGGATGACTTCCGGGGGGCTGCCCGTGGCGGCCAGGCTGACACCCTCGGAGGTCTCGGCCAGCACCACCACCGGACCGCCGAAGATGCTGACCGCGCCCACGGCGGCGGCCTGGAGCAGACCACCCAGGGTGCGCGCCGAGTTGATCTCCAGGGTGGTCTCGGCCAGCGTGATCATGCGCGCGGCCAGGGTCTCGGCCCGCTGCCGGGCGCGGTAGTAGCGCAGCACGGCCTGCACGGTCGCGATCAGCTCGTCCGGCTCGATCGGCTCGGCCAGGTAGGCGTCGGCGCCGCGGTTCAGGCCGTGCGCCCGGTCCACCACGTCCACCGCGTGGGCCGACACGTGGATCACCGGCAGCACGCCGTACACCGGATCGGTCTTGATGCGTTCGCAGACGTCGAAGCCGCTCATGTCGGGCAGTTTGACGTCGAGCACCACCAGATCCACGTCGGAATCGGGCAGCAGGGCCAGCGCCTCGGTGCCCGTCTCGGCCTCCAGCACCGAGAACCCGGCCCGGCTCAGCCAGCTGACCAGCAGGTAGCGCTTGGTGGCGCTGTCGTCGACGACCAGGATCGTGGCGGGCGTCACGGCGCACCGACCGGCAGGGCGACGGTGAAGGTGCTCCCCTTCCCGGGCTCGGACGTGACCCGGAGACCACCACCGAGGATGGTCACCAGGCGCCGGGCGTACGGCAGGCCGAGCCCGGTGCCCTTGCCGCTCAGCGCCCGGCTGCCGGGCACCTGGTAGAACTCCTCGAAGACGCGTTCGTGCAGCTCGGGCGGGATGCCGGTGCCGGTGTCGGCGACCTCGAAGACGGCGTCCTGGTCGACCTGGGTGACGCTGAGCCGCACCGAGCCGGCCGCGGTGAACTTGATCGCGTTGGTCAGCAGGTTGCGCAGCACCTGGACCAGCAGCACCTCGTCGGTGCGGATCGAGGCCAGGCCCGGCTCGTCGACGACAAATGTCACCTCGGGCCGGGTGGCCAGCGGGCGCAGCGTGCCGCGCAACTGGCCGAAGACCGCCCGCAGGTCGACGTCGGTCCGCGCGGGCTCGATCCGGCCGGCCTCCGCCTTGGCCAGGTCGAGCAGGTCGTTGACCAGGGACAGCAGGTCGCTGGCGGAGGTGCGGATGAGGTCGACCTGGCGGCCCTGGTCGCTGGTCAGCTGGTCCGAGCCGTCGTCGGTCAGCAGCCGGCCCAGCCCGATGATCGCGGTGACCGGCGCCCGTAGCTCGTGGCTGACGTTGGCCAGGAACCGGGTCTTCGCCTCGCTGGCCGCGCGCAGCTGCACCGACTTCTCGTCCAGCTCGGCGTAGAGCGCCACGACGCCGCGGTTGGTCTCTTCCAGCTCTTCGGAGAGCTGGTGGTAGAGCGCCATCACGCCCTGGTTGGTCTCCTCGAGCTCGGCGTTCAGCCGGGCCAGATCGTCACGCTGGGCCCGCACCTCGTCGAGGGCGGCGATGAGCTGCTGGTTCTGCACCGCGAGCTCGTCCAGCGGGCTGCCGGGGCGGTGTGCGTCGAGGCGGGAGCGGATCTCGTCCATGGAATCGAGGCTCAGCCGATGGGCGCCGGCCGGCAGGCGGCGGGCCATGCGCACCACCGTACCCGTCTCGCCATCACCGACCTCCATCGTGTCGACCAGCCGGTTGACCGCCCGCAACTGCTCGGCGAGCGAGACGGCGTCACCTGGTCCCGTCATCTCTACCAGAAGGGTAGGTGCAGGGTCTCGGCGAAGAAGGAACGCCACGGTGGTGACCTGTCCGCCGGCCACCATCACCCGGGCCGCCTCGCTCAGCGCGGTGGCCAGCCGGGTCTGGTCCTGGCCCACCAGGCCGACCTCACGGGCGACCTCGCGGCCGAGGTGGCGGACGGCGAAGATGTCCTGCTGAACCCGGAGCCGCATGCGGGCCAGGACCTCATTCATGCCGGGCCACCAGCACGCCGGCGTCGTCCCGGCGGGTGCCCGCGTCGCGCAGCACGGTCGCCGCGATCACCTGCGGCGAGCGGCTGAGCAGGCCGGGGTAGTCGGCCGGGTTCCACCGGTCGACCACGCCGTCGGAGTGCATCAGCAGCACGGCACCGCGCGGGAACGGGTAGTCGTAGGCGCGGACCTGCCGCCGCTGGTGTCCGGCGATGCCGGGCAGCGAGACCAGGCCGCGGCGGGGCGCGTCGAGCGCGTGGATCGACCCGGAGATGTTGCCCAGGCCGGCGTAGTGCACGACACCGGCGGCCTCGTCGATCTCGGCCACCGCCACGGCGGCGCCGCGGGTGTGCGAGAGGCCGCGGTGCAGGGCGTCGATCAGGGTCGCGGGGGGTGCGGGGGCGGCGAGCCGGAAGACGCGTACGGCTTCGTGAGCGGCCGCCGCGGCCAGCGGGCCGTGTCCCAGCCCGTCCACCATCAGCACCTGCCGCCGGCCCTCGGCGACGCGTACGGCGTACCCGTCGCCCGAGGCCGGTTCGCCGGCCAACGGCCGGGTGAGGCCGTCGGCCCAGGCCGGTGCGGGCGCCGTCGCGGGCCAGACCTGGGCGGCGAGCACGGTTCCCTTGCCGGGTACGGAGTGCAGGTCGGACCAGGTCGCCTGGCGCAGGATCGCGCCCAGCCCGATGCCCAGCGTGCCGGCCGTGGAGTGCCCGTCGAAGGCCGCCCGGGCGACGTCGGCCATGCCCGGCCCGCGGTCCACCGCGATCACCTCGACCCCGGCGGTGGCCGCGTCCCGCACCGTACGCACCAGCATCACGCCCTGCTCGGCGTGCTTGACCAGGTTGCCGGCCGCCTCGGCGACCAGGATGGCCAGGTCGGCCATCGGCTTGGCGGGCAGTGCCAGCTCGGTGCCCAGCCGCTCCGCCGCCCGTCGTACGCCCGAGGCCGACGCGGCTTCCTCGACGCGGAACCAGACGCCGTCGTCCATCAGACCCTCGGGCAATGACGACACGGCGGCTCCGCTCATCGGCACCATTTGGTCACGGTGATGCTCGTACCCTCGCCGACCTTGGTGTCGATATCGAACTCGTCGACCAGCCGGCGTGCGCCCGAGAGACCCAGCCCGAGCCCTCCGCCGGTGGTGTAGCCGTCGGTCAGGGCCAGGTCCAGGTCGGGGATGCCCGGGCCCTGGTCCGCGAAAACAATCCTGATGCCTTTACGCCGGCCGTTGTCCACCGAGCTCACCTCGACGGTGCCCCCGCCGCCGTAGACCAGCGTGTTGCGGGCCAGCTCACTGGCCGCGGTGACCAGCTTGGTCTGGTCGACGAGAGAGAGCTTGGCGGTCACCGCGGTGGTCCGGACCAGCTGGCGGACACGGACGACGTCCTGGTCGGAGGCGACCGCGAGCCGATCGGTCATGGCGTGGGCACCGGCAGTTCCTCGTCGTCGCCCTCCTCAGGTTCGGCCTCGTCCGCGGCCCGGGCGAGCATCTCCATGCCCAGCTCGACGTTCAGCGCGGTGCGGATGCCGGGCAGCGACAGGCCCAGCTCGACCAGGGTGATCGCCACCGCCGGGCGCATGCCGACCACCACGGTCTCGGCGTCCAGCACCCGGGAGATCGACGCGATGGTGGCCAGCGTCCGGCCCACGAACGAGTCGACGATGTCCAGCGCGCTGATGTCGATGATCACGCCGTGGCAGCCGGTGGCCACGATCCGGTCGGCGAGATCTTCCTGGAGCTGGAGGGCGACCTGGTCCTCCATGTCGATCTGGATCGACACCAGGAGGACGTCGCCGATCTTGAGAACCGGGACGCGCTCCACGTCAGCGGCCCTTGAGCCGGGCGCTGTTGAGCTTGATGACGTGCTTCAGGGCGTCGGCCAGCGAGGACTTGGTGGCGATGTCGCCGAACTCGATGCCGAGGGCCACGATCGTCTGGGCGATCTGCGGGCGGATGCCCGAGATGATGCACTCGGCGCCCATCAGGCGGGCGGCCACCACGGTCTTGAGCACGTGCTGGGCGACCTGGGTGTCGACCGCCGGCACGCCGGTGATGTCGATGATCGCGTACGGCGACCCGGTGTCGACCAGCGTCTGCAGCAGCCGCTCCATGACCACCTGGGCGCGCGCCGAGTCGAGGGTGCCGACCAGCGGGACCGCGACCACGCCGTCCCAGAGCTTGACCACCGGGGTGGACAGCTCCAGCAACTGCTCGGCCTGGTCGGCGATCAGCTCTTCCCGAACCCGGACATAGCTGGTGACCGTGTGGAGGGCGGCCTGGTCGACGAACCCGGAGAACGCCAGGTAGTCACGCAGGGTGGTGCCGTCGTTCGCCTCCAGCAAGCTGAAGGCCGCGTCCTTGAGCGCGAACACGCTGACCGCGGTCTCGTTGGCCGAGAAACCCTGCCGGGCCCGGGTGGCCGAGAAGTCGCTGAGCAGCCCCCGCAACTCGGCCGAGGCGTCGCCTTCGAGGTCGGTCGCGCCGGCCTCGAACGCCGCCCCGAAGCCGCGTTGCAGCTCGGTGATCTGACGTTCCAGCTCGGCATGGCTCAGCCGGCCGCGAAGAGAGGCGGTGACGCTGTCCGTCCAGCGGCGGATCAGCTCGTCGCCCTGTCCTTTCAACAGGCCGGCGAAGCGACTCGCCTCGTCCGAACTCAGCCCCACTGCGGCCTCCCCAGCTGTGGTCCCCTATCCGACGGCGGGACTCTATCACCGGACCTGCTAATACTTGCTGTAAGCCAACTAACGCCCCGTGCTGCACGCCACGAGGTCCGTGGAGTACCGTCTGCACAGAACTGGGAGGTCCTGAATGTCCCTGACGGTGCAAACGGAACAACGCGGCGACGTCGTCGTGGTCTCGGTGGCCGGCGAGCTCGACATGGCTACCGCCCCCCAGCTCCAGGACCAGATCAGCGACCTGCTCGAAAAGGGTCGCAACCGCCTGGTCTTCGACCTGGCCGAGGTGTCGTTCTGCGACTCGACGGGCCTGTCGGTCTTCGTTCGCGCCAAGAACAGCACCGACGACGCCGGCGGTGTCGTCCGCCTGGCCGCCCCCCAGCGGGGCGTGCTGCGCATCCTCGAGGTGAGCGGCCTGGTCGAGGTGCTGCACACCTACCCCTCGGTGGACGAGGCGGTCGACGCCCAGGAAAGCCCGACCGCCTAGCCCGATCTTCGAGCAAAGCCCCCCTCGACCGAGGGGGGCTTTGTCGTGCGGCTGGACGGCCGCGCGTCTCCCAACCCCGCGCTGCTCCCTCACAGCGCGGGGTTGTTCATCGCACACCTCCCCCGGGGCGGCGGGGGGTTAGGCCAGCCCCACCACATCCAGGATCCAGGCGGCCACGAAGGCCTCTTCCTTCCACGCGTCATAGCGCCCACTGGGCCCGCCATGGCCCGCCCCCATCTCCGTCTTCAGGAGATAGGACCCCTCCGGCGCCACCGCCCTCAACCGCGCCACCCACTTCGTCGGCTCGGTGTAGAGGACCCGGGTGTCGTTGAGCCCGCTCATGGCCAGGATCCGCGGGTACCGAACCGCCCGGACGTTCTCATAAGGGCTGTAGGCCTTCATATAGGCGTACACGTCAGCCGACTCGAGCGGATTGCCCCACTCCTCCCACTCGGTGACGGTGAGCGGCAGCGACGGGTCGAGGATCGACGTCAGCGGGTCGACGAACGGCACCTGCGCCACGATCCCCGCGAACGCCTCGGGGGCCAGGTTGGCCACCGCGCCCATCAGCAGCCCGCCCGCCGAACCGCCGCGGGCGACCAGCCGGTCGGCCGACGTCCACCCGTGCTTGACCACGGCCTGGGCACAGGCCACGAAGTCGGTGAAGGTGTTCTTCTTGGCGAGCATCTTGCCGTTGTCGTACCAGCGCCGCCCCATCTCGCCGCCGCCCCTTATGTGGGCGATGGCGAACACCACCCCGCGGTCGAGCAGCGACAGCCGGGCGATCGAGAAGTAGGGGTCGATGCTGTATTCGTACGACCCGTAGCCGTAGAGCACCAACGGCGCCGTGCCGTCGCGCGGTGTGCCCTTGCGCGCCACGATCGAGATCGGGACCTTGGTGCCGTCGTCGGCCACCGCCCACTCGCGGAACTGCTCGTACCCCTCGGGGTCGTAGCCGCCGAGCACCGGCTGGCGTTTGCGCAGCGTCATCGCGCGGGTGATCAGGTCGACGTCGTACACCGACTCGGGCGTGGTCATCGAGGTGTAGCTGATCCGCACGGACGACGTGTCGTATTCCGGGGTGGAGGTCAGCCCGACGCTGTAGAGCGGCTCGGGGAACTCCATGTCGTACGCCTCGGTGCTGCCGTCGGCGATCACCCGCAGCCCGGTCAGACCGTCCTTGCGGAGCGAGATCACCACGTGTCGCTGGAACGAGTCGACCGACTCGAGCCGGACGCCGGGCTCCTCGGGAATCAGCTCGACCCACTCACCCGGTGCGTCGGCCGACGTGTAGGCCAGCGCGAAATCCTCGGCCTCGTGGTTGTGCAGGATCAGGAACCGGTGCCCGTGATGCTCCACGTTGTATTCCACGCCCTGCCGGCGCGGGGCGACCAGCACCGGCCCGGCTGTCGGGGTGTCGGCGGGAATCGCTCGTACTTCGGACGTGGTCTTGCTGTGGGCGTCGATCAGGATGAACTTCTCGCTGCGGGTGAGCCCGACGCCGACGAAGAAGCGCTCGTCGGGCTCTTCGAAGATCTTGATGTCGTCGGACGCGGGGCGGCCGATGATGTGGCGCCACACGCGGTAGGGACGCCAGGCCTCGTCGACCGTGATGTAGAACAGCACCGACGCGTCGAGCGACCAGGCGCTGCCGTAACCCGTATCGGTGACCTCGTCGGCCAGCACCTCGCCGGAGCGCAGGTCCTTGACCCGAAGCGTGAACCGCTCGTCGCCGGTGAAGTCGGTCGAGTAGGCCAGCCAGTGACCGTCGGGGCTCACGTCGAACGCGCCGAGCTGGAAGAACTCCTTGCCCTCGGCCAGCACGTTGCCGTCGAGCAGCACCTGCTCACCCGCCGCACCCTCGGCCGGCGGATCGGTCTCACCTGGACGGACCGGCACCCGGCAGTGGATGCCGTACTGCTTGCCCTCCTCGGTGCGGGTGTAGTACCACCACTCGCCCTTGCGGACCGGGACGGTCAGGTCGGTCTCCTGCGTACGCGCCTTGATCTCACCGAAGACCGTCTCGCGCAGGCCGGCCAGATGGGCCGTGGCCTGTTCGGCGAAGGCGTTCTCGGCCTCCAGATAGGCGATCGTGTCGGGGTTGTCCTTATCTGCCAGCCAGGAATAGTCGTCCGTCACCGTGTCGCCGTGGAAGGTCCGCTCCGAGGGCACACGGGCGGCCGAAGGCACATTGCTCGTCACCCCGCTCAGGATACCGGCGAGTTCACCCATGTCAGGTGTGACTAGTCGCATGAACAGCTCTCCCCGGGGCGATTAGAACATGTGTACGATACGCCAGAATGGACGATCTTCGGGGTCATCGATGTCAGGGGAATGTGTGATGCCCGCGACGAATGGCTCGCCTCCGTTACCACCACGCCGTGAGCCGGTGCTGCGCGCGCTGGCCGACATCAGCGGTCCCGACTTCGCGCGTACCGCCCGGTCGATCGACACCGTCGGCGGCCGGCGGGTCAGCTTCGTCACCGTGCCCGCCACCGCGCGTCAGGTCGAGGACACCCTGCGGATCGCGGCGGAGCGGGGGCTCGCCGCGCGGGCGCGGGGGTCCGGCAGCAAGATCGATTGGGGTACGCCACCGGCCGGCGTCGACCTCCTGGTCGACACCGGGCGCCTCGGCGGCCTGTGGAACCACCGTCCGTCCGAACTGTCCGCCGAGGTGGGCACGGGCACCCCGGTGCGGGCGCTCCAGGCCGCCCTGGCCCTGCGTGGCCAGCGGCTGGCGGTCGACCCGCCGTCCCGATCGGCCACCGTCGGCGGCATGCTCGCCACCAACGAGTCCGGCCCGCTGCGCCACAAGTACGGCGCCCCGGCCGGCCAGGTCGCCGGGGTGGGCTATGTGGACGCCGACGGGCAAAGGCGCGAGGCCGAGCTGGTCGGCGACGACTTCGACGGCGTGCTCCTCTCCGCGGCCCTGCGCCTCGAACCGCTGCCGGCCGCCCGGCGCTGGGTCTCGGTGCCGGTGTCCACCCCGCTCCAGGTCCACAACCTGGTCGACGAGGCCCTGGCCCAACAGGTCGATCCCAGCGCGGTCGAGGTCGACCTGCCCACGCCCGCGCCCGGCGGCCGCACCACGGCCCAACCGCCCGGCGCGGTCTCGGTCCTGCTCGAGGGCGGGGCCCAGTCGGTGGTCGAGCGGGCCGGCCGGTTGGCCCGGTCCCTGGGCCCGGGCGCCGAGGTCGCCGAGATCGCGCCGACCTGGTGGGGCCGCTACCCGTTCGGCGTCAAGGACGTCGCGCTACGCATCTCGGTCCGCATCGAAGACCTCCACGCCGCCGTGTACGCCCTGCGCGACGCGGCCGGCGGCGCGGTGCCGATCCGGGGCTCGGCCGGCGTCGGCACGGTCCACGCCGTGCTGCCCGGCGACCTCGAACCGCAGCGCGTCGAGGGCATCGTCGACTCGGTCCGCAGCGTGCTGATGGCCCGCAGCGGCCGCGCGGTGATCATCGGCGCGCCACCCGCGATCGCCCGCGAGGTCGACATGGCCGGTCGCCGCGAGCTGTTCTGACGCGGTTTGATGGTCCGATGATCGAACGCCTGACCGCCGCCGACTCCGCCCTCGTCGACGACATCACCCGGCTGGTGAACCTGGTCTACGACGAGTCGGAACGCGGCCTGTGGCACGCGGGCGCCACCCGCACCGACCCGAACGAGGTCGCGTCGCTGCTGGTCGCCGGTGAGCTGGTCGCCGACCGGCGCGACGGCCGGCTGGCCGGGGTGGTCCGGGTCCAGCTGCTCGATGACCAGACGGGCGAGTTCGGCCTGCTGGCCGCCGACCCCGCGCGGCGGGGCCAGGGCATCGGCCGTGACCTGGTCGCCTGGGTCGAGTCGGCGGTGCGGGCCACCGGCCGCCGCGCCATGCAGCTCGAGCTGCTGGTCCCACGCGGGGGCAGGCTGGCGTCGAAGGAATTCCTGCACGCCTGGTACACCCGGTTGGGGTACGAACAGACGAGGATCGGCGCCATCGAAGAGCACTATCCCGCGCTCGCCCCGATGTTGGCCGTCCCCACCGACTACCGCGTCTACCGCAAGCTGTTGGTGTGACGCTCTAACGGATGATCGCGGCCGGCTCGGACGGGTCGTGGCTGCTCAGGACCTCGGCGGCCTTGTGGCGGCCGAAGTCGGCCAGCGAGCCGACGGCATAGCTGAGATAGGCGAACTGGCCCATCTGGGCGACCTGGGTGAGCGCGAGCTGGTGGGCCGACAGGTGGCGGGGGAGCAGCGGCGCCCCGGCGCCCAGGGTGACCGGCGCCACGCCCAGGATGATCTCGTCGAGCAGCCCCTGGTCGGCGAACTCGCCCACCAGGTCGCCGCCACCCACGAGCCAAACATTCTTGCCCTGGGCGGCGACCACCATGGCCTCGTGGACGCGCTTCACGTCGCCGCTGATGAAGAAGATGTTGGCGTCCGGCACCGGCGGCAGGTCACGGTGGGTGAAGACCCAGCACGGCACGCCGCCGTACATGTCGTGCCAGTTCTGGGGCTCGTCGAGCAGGTTGTCGTTGGCCAGGATCCACTCGTAGGTGGTGGCGCCCATCGCGAAGGCGCCCACCCCGGCGAAGAACGCGCCGAACGGGTTGTCCGTGCCCTCGTCGACCTCGAACAGCCAGTCGAGCGAATTGTCCGAGTCGGCGATGTATCCGTCGATGCTCGTCGCGGTGTAGTACTGCGTCTTCACGACGATCACGATGCCACCCGCAGCGGACAAATACGGCCGAAACGTCTAACTGACCGCGTACGTCAGATAGGCGAACTGATGCACCTGCCGCGCCCCGGTCAGCGTCAGCCGGGACGACTCGAGGCGGCGGGGGAGCAGCGGAGCGCCGCCGCCGAGCGTGACCGGGGCGACGCCGACGATCAACTCGTCGAGCAACCCGGCGTCGGCGAACTGCCCGACCAGCTCACCACCGCCGACCAGCCAGATGTCCTTCCCGGCCGCGGCGGCGGTCATCTCGGCGTGCACCGGGCGCACATCACCCCGGACGAACCGGGCGTCGACGCCGGGCACCGGCTCGAGCGGGCGGTTGCTGAACACCCAGGCCGGGACGTCACCGTAGTAGCCGTGCCATTTGCCCGGATCGGCGCGCAGGTCTTCGTGATCGATGACCCACTCCCAGGTGGTGCGGCCCATCGCGAAGGCGCCGACCGAGGCGAAGAAGTCGGCGAACTCCGAGTTGTCGCCGGAGTCGGCCTCGAAGAGCCATTGCAGCGAGTTGTCGGCGTCGGCGATGTAGCCGTCGAGCGTGGTCGCGGTGTAGTACGAGGTCTTCGGCATGCCGACGAGCCTGCCACCGGCGTACGACAGTTTCAGGCGTCGTTGCGCAGGACCAGGATCGCGATGTCGTCGCGCGGCTCCTCGACCGAGTAGTTGATCGTGGTGGAGCGCAGCCGGGCGGCCATCACGTCGGCCGGGTAGCCGGCCAGCGGCGCCGCCGCCTCGCGCAGCCGGGCCGTGCCGAACAGCTCGCGCCCGCGCCGCCGCTCGGTCACCCCGTCGGTGTAGAAGATCAGCGAGTCGCCCGGATCGAGGGTGATCTGCGCGTCCGGCGACGAGATCGTCTCGAGCAGCCCGAGCGCCGTGCCGCCCTCGCCCACGAACGACGTCTTGCCGTCGGCCCGTACCAGCACCGCCCGATCGTGGCCGGCCAGGTGCAGGCAGACCGAGAGGGTGCCGTCCTTCTCCTGGACCACCGTGGCCATCGCCAGCGTGCAGTACCGGCCGCCGCCCCGCTGCACCAGCGTGCGGTTGACCCGGCAGAGGATCTCGGTCATCGGCTTGCCGTCGTCGACCAGGATCCGGATCACGTCGCGGACCAGGCCGGTCACCGTGGCCGCCTGCACGCCCTTGCCGGAGACGTCGCCGACCACCACCACCCAGCCGTTCTCCGACGCCACCACGTCGTAGAAGTCGCCGCCCACCTCGCTGCCGGTGGGCACGTACTCGGCGGCGAACCCGACGCCGTCGACGTGTGGCAGGGCCGGGGGCAGGAGCGAGGCCTGAAGCGTACGCGCGACCTTGCGCCGTTCGTCGTGGATGCGGGCGTTGTCGATGGCCAGGGCCGCCCGGCGGGCCACGTCCTCGAGCACCGCGACCTCGTCGGCGTCGTGCCGGTGGGTCAGGTGGCGGCCGATCGCCAGCGTGCCGAGGCGCTGGCCCCGGGCCACCAGCGGCACCGCGAAGCCCTCGGCGGGCGTGCCGAACATCACCTGCGTGCCGAGCCGGGACGCCTCCTCGAGCCGGGCCACGATCGAGTCGGTACCGGTCTCGGCCAGGGTGGCGTGCAGCTGGGCGACCGCCGCCTCGTCGGCGTGGGTGGCCGCGGCCAGCTGGAGCCGGCCCCAGGCGTCGGTGGTGTGCACCGCGCACCACTGGCCCAGCCGGGGCACCACCAGCTGGGGGATCAGGGCCATCGTGAGGTTGACGTCGAGCGACTGGGCGAGCAGCTCGCTGGCCTCGGCCAGGAAGGTCAGCCAGGTCTGCCGGCGCAGGTCGGCGCGGCGCAGCCGGTCGTTCTCCAGGTGCAGCGCGAGGCGCTCGGCGACGATCTCGGCGAGCGGGCGCCCGTACCCGTCGGGGGAGGCATCCAGCTCGAGCTCGCCGGCGTACGGCCGCTGCACGGTGAGCCCGACCCGGATGGTGGCCGCGTCGTCCCGGGGCGCGCGACCGTAGCGGGCCATGATCTGGCGTCCGGTGCCGTCGCCGCGGTCGAGGCGCACCACGCCGCCGGCCGCGCCGGTCAGCCGGGCCAGGCGGGAGAGCAGCTCGAGGGCGAAGTCGGCGAGACCCTCCTCGGTGCTGCGCTCGGGCCGGACCTCCAGCAGCGTGGCGAGCGCGCCGACGCTGGGCAGGTCGGCCTCGGGCGCGGCACCAGTGGGAACGGCCGTGGCCACCGCCGTACCGCCGGCCCTGGCCTCGAGCCGGAACCAGACACCCTTGCCGGTGCCCTCGTGAACAGTGCCCCAACGGCTGGCGAAATGGTCGACCAGCAGCAGCCCGCGGCCACGCTCCGCAACCTCGCCGATGTCCACGGTCTCGTTGCGCGGGCCGACCGCGAGCTGCTCGACCGGGCCCGGCGCGAAGTCGGTGACGGTGACGGTCAGGCCTTCGTTATCGGCCGTGACCTCGATGTCGAGCTCGGTGTTGGCGTGCACCACCGCGTTCGTGGAAAGCTCGGTGGTGAGCAACAGAGCCTCGTTGAGCAGCGCATCCAGACCGGCTTCCTCGAGCACCGAGCGGACCAGGGCGCGGGCGGCGGCAGGCGTGCGCCGGTCGTTGGGCAACCGGACCCGGCGGACCAGCGCGCTCACGGCGCCCGCTTCAACCGACACGTCAGCATCCTCTCCTGATCCCGGCTCGATGCACAAAGCTGTGTCTCGCATTGACCCGCTCGGGCGAGGGATGATGAAGCACCCTATGTCGGTGGACAGCGAGTGAGGACAGCATGACTGCGGCCAAACAGGTCAGCGTCGGCGCGCCCGACGACGGCGCTCTGCTCGGCGAACTGGCTGAGGCGCTGCGGCGGGTGCGCCGTGGCGATCTCAAGGTACGCCTGCCGCGATGGTCCGGCACCGCGGGCGAGGTGGCTGATGCGTTCAACGAGGTCGTGTCGCTTCAGGAGCGGCAGACGCTGGAGGTACGCAAGATCAGCCGAATCGTCGGCCGGGACGGGCGGCTGACCGAACGCCTCGACGAGGAGGGGCTCGACGGAGCGTGGGCCGACTCGGTGCGCTCGGTGAACTCGCTGATCGACGACCTGGGCCGGCCGACCACCGAGATCTCCCGGGTGATCGTGGCCGTGGCCGACGGCGACCTGTCCCAGCACATGGCACTCGAGATGGACGGGCGACCCCTCCGGGGTGAATTCCTGCGAATCGGGCGAACCGTGAACACGATGGTGGACCAGCTGTCGTCGTTCGCCGACGAGGTGACCCGGGTCGCCCGCGAGGTGGGCACCGAGGGTGAGCTGGGCGGCCAGGCCGACGTCCGCGGCGTGGCCGGCACCTGGAAGGACCTCACCGACTCGGTGAACACGATGGCCTCCAACCTGACCCACCAGGTGCGGTCGATCTCGCAGGTGGCCACCGCGATGGCCCGCGGCGACCTGACCCAGCGGATCACCGTCTCGGCCCGCGGCGAGGTGGCCGCGCTGTCCGACACGATGAACGGGCTGACCGACACGCTGCGCCTGTTCGCCGAGCAGGTGACCCGGGTGGCCCGCGAGGTGGGCACCGAGGGCAAGCTGGGCGGCCAGGCCCAGGTGCCGAACGTGGCCGGCACCTGGAAGGACCTCACCGACTCGGTCAACTCGATGGCCTCCAACCTGACCAGCCAGGTCCGCAACATCGCCCAGGTGTCGACCGCGGTGGCCACCGGCGACCTGTCCCAGAAGATCACGGTGGCCGCGCAGGGCGAGATCCTCGAGCTCAAGGACACCGTCAACACGATGGTCGACCAGCTGTCGTCGTTCGCCGACGAGGTGACCCGGGTCGCCCGCGAGGTCGGCACCGAGGGCAAGCTGGGCGGCCAGGCCCAGGTCCGCGGCGTCTCCGGCACCTGGCGCAACCTCACCGAGAGCGTCAACCAGCTCGCCAACAACCTCACCGACCAGGTGCGGAACATCGCCCAGGTGTCCACCGCGGTGGCCAAGGGCGACCTGAGCCAGAAGATCACGGTCGACGCGCGCGGCGAGATCGCCGAGCTGAAGGACACCGTGAACACCATGGTCGACCAGCTGTCGTCGTTCGCCGACGAGGTCACCCGGGTGGCCCGTGAGGTGGGTTCGGAGGGCAAGCTGGGCGGTCAGGCCCAGGTCAAGGGCGTCGCGGGTACGTGGCGCGACCTCACCGACAACGTGAACTACATGGCGACCAACCTGACCAACCAGGTGCGGAACATCGCCTCGGTCACCACCGCGGTGGCGAAGGGCGATCTGGGCCAGAAGATCACGGTCGACGCCCGCGGCGAGATCCTCGAGCTGAAGTCCACCGTCAACACGATGGTCGACCAGCTGTCGTCGTTCGCCGACGAGGTCACGCGGGTGGCCCGCGAGGTGGGTTCCGAGGGCAAGCTGGGCGGTCAGGCCCAGGTCCGCGGCGTGGCCGGCACCTGGCGCGACCTGACCAACAACGTGAACTACATGGCGACCAACCTGACCGCCCAGGTGCGCAACATCGCCCAGGTGTCCACGGCGGTCGCGAAGGGTGACCTGTCGCAGAAGATCACGGTCGACGCGCAGGGCGAGATCCTCGAGCTGAAGAACACCGTGAACACGATGGTCGACCAGCTCAGCTCGTTCGCCGACGAGGTCACCCGGGTGGCCCGCGAGGTCGGTTCGGAGGGCAAGCTCGGCGGTCAGGCCCAGGTCCGTGGCGTGGCCGGCACCTGGCGCGACCTCACCGACAACGTGAACTACATGGCCTCCAACCTGACCGCCCAGGTGCGCAACATCGCCTCGGTCACCACCGCGGTGGCCAAGGGCGACCTGAGCCAGAAGATCACGGTCGACGCCAAGGGCGAGATCGCCGAGCTGAAGGAGACCGTCAACACGATGGTCGACCAGCTCAGCTCGTTCGCCACCGAGGTCACCCGGGTCGGCCGGGAGGTCGGCATCGAGGGCAAGCTCGGCGGTCAGGCCCAGGTCAAGGGTGTTTCGGGCACCTGGCAAGACCTCACCGACAACGTCAACCAGCTCGCCGCCACGCTGACCATCCAGCTGCGTGCGATCGCCGAGGTGTCCACCGCGGTGACCCGCGGCGACCTGACCCAGAGCGTGTCGGTCGAGGCGCAGGGCGAGGTCGCCGAGCTCAAGGACAACATCAACCAGATGATCGTCACGCTCCGCGACACCACCAAGACCAACGCGGAGCAGGGCTGGCTCGACTCCAACCTGGCCCGCATCGGCGGTCTGCTGCAGGGCCAGCGCGACCCCGGCGAGGTCTGCCGGATGATCATGACCGAGGTCACGCCGCTGGTGGACGCCCAGCTCGGCGCGTTCTTTCTGGTCGACAACGAGCAGGCGGTGATGCGCCTGCGGCTGGCCGCCTCGTACGGCTACGTGGCCCGCAACCACGAGGTGACGTTCGGGCCCGGCGAGGGCCTGGTCGGCCAGGCCGCGGTCAGCCGGCGGACCATCCGGGTCCGCGCGACGCACGACGGCGTGCTGACCATGCGGTCCGGGCTGATGTCGATGCCGCCGAACGACCTGGTCGTGCTGCCGGTGGTGTTCGAGGGCGAGATGCTCGGCGTGATCGAGTTCGCGTCGGTGGCGGCGTTCTCCGGCCTGCACCTCACCTTCCTCGAGCGGCTGGTCGCCAGCATCGGCGTCGCGCTCAACACCATCCAGGCCAACCGGCGCACCGAGGAGCTGCTCTCCCAGTCCCAGCGGCTGGCCCGGGAGATGCAGGACCAGTCGGCCGAGCTCCAGCGCACCAACGCCGAACTGGAGGACAAGGCCAAGCTGCTGAGCGACCAGAAGGCCAACATCGAGACCAAGAACCGCGAGATCGAACTGGCCCGGCTCGGCCTGGAGGAGAAGGCCCAACAGCTCACGCGTACGTCGGCCTACAAGAACGAGTTCCTCGCCAACATGAGCCACGAGCTGCGGACCCCGCTGAACTCGCTGCTCCTGCTGGCCCGCCTGCTCGCCGACAACCCCGACGCCAACCTCACCGAGAAGCAGATCGAATTCGCCCGTACGATCCACAGCGCCGGTTCCGACCTGCTGTCCCTGATCGACGACGTCCTCGACCTGTCCAAGATCGAGGCCGGCCGGATGGACGTGGAACCCGACCAGGTCGACCTGGAGGGCCTGCGCAGCTACGTCGAGCAGGCGTTCCGCCCGCAGGCCGACGAGAAGGGCCTCGAGTTCCGGGTCGACCTGGCCACCGACCTGCCCGCGGTGCTGGTCACCGACTCGCAGCGGCTCCAGCAGATCCTCCGCAACCTGCTCGCGAACGCGGTCAAGTTCACCGACAACGGCCTGGTCACGCTGAGCATCACGGCGGCCGAGGCGGGCACCGACTTCGACATGCCGTCGCTGCGCCAGGCCGGTCAGGTGGTCGCGTTCGCGGTCACCGACACCGGCATCGGCATCTCGGACGAGAAGCTCAGCCTGATCTTCGAGGCGTTCCAGCAGGCCGACGGCACGACCAGCCGCAAGTACGGCGGCACCGGGCTCGGGCTGTCGATCAGCCGGGAACTGGCCGCGCTGCTGGGCGGCGAGATCGTGGTCCAGTCGGTGCCGAACGAGGGCTCCACCTTCACGCTGTTCATGCCCGACTCGTTCGTACCCGATGCCATGCCCGCGCCGCTCCTGCCGCCACCGGCCGCGGTGACCCCGCCCCGCACCTCGCCGCCGACCTTCGACTTCCCGTTGATCAACTCGCGGCCGGAGGACAAGCACGTGGTCACCCCGGCCAGCCGCCAGCTCGACGGCGCGACCGTGCTGATCGTGGACGACGACGTACGCAACGTCTTCGCCCTGACCAGCGCGCTGGAGATGCACGGGCTGAACGTGCTCTACGCCGACAACGGCGTGGACGGCGTCCGCAAGCTGGCCGAACACCCCGAGGTGGACATCGTGCTGATGGACGCGATGATGCCCGACCAGGACGGCTACGAGACGACCCGCGGGATCCGGCGCAACCAGCGCTTCCGCGACCTGCCGGTAGTCTTCCTGACCGCGAAGGCGATGCCCGGCGACCGGGAGTCGGCGCTGGCCGCCGGCGCCAGCGACTACATCACCAAACCGGTCGACCTGGATGAGCTGATCGAGCTGATGGCCCGCTGGGTCAACGCCGACAAGACCGAGACGGAGCGTGGCTGAGCGTGGCTGACCGGGCCAAAGCGCTGCTGGTGGACGACCGGCGGGACAACCTGCTCGCCCTGGAGGCCATCCTGCAGGGCCTGCCGGTGACGGCGGTGGCCGTGGAGAGCGGTGAGGCGGCACTGAAACAGCTGCTCACCGACGACTTCGCGGTGATCCTGCTGGACGCCCAGATGCCCAACATGGACGGTTTCGAGACGGCCAGCCACATCAAGCGGCGGGAACGCACCCGGCACGTGCCGATCCTCTTCCTGACCGCGGCCGACCGGGACGCCCAGCTGGCCCTGCGCGGGTACGCGGTGGGCGCGGTCGACTACCTGACCAAGCCGTTCGACCCGTGGGTGCTGCGGGCCAAGGTGTCCATCTTCGTCGAGCTGTGGACCAAGACCCAGCAGCTCAAGGCCCAGGGCGAGGCGACCCGCGAGCGGGACGCGCAGTGGCAGAAACTGACCGAGACGGTCGACGAGGCCGCCCGGGTGCTGCGCGCGAACGGCGACAACGCCGCCGTCGAGGCCCTGGAACTGCTGGAGAAGGCGCGCTGGGGCCACTGATGATCCTCGTTCCGTACCACCAGGACCACCGCCTGGCCGACGACCTGCTGCCGGTGACCGCGGCCGTCTCGGCGATCACCCCCGAGCTGCCCCAGGGCGACCTCTGGTCCCGCCTGGTCGCCCTGCACGACACGGCCGCCGACGCGATCGCCGCCGAGATCAAGGCCGACGGCGACACCATCGTGCTCTCCGGCGACTGCCTGGTCGCGATGGCCACGTTGGCCGGCGCCCAGCGGGCCGGCCACGACCCGGCGGTGATCTGGTTCGACGCCCACGGCGACGTCCACACCCTGGAGACGAGCACCTCCGGCTACCTGGGCGGCCTGTCCCTGCGCCTGCTCCAGGGCGCCCACGCCGACCGCCTGGCCACCCCGCTGGGCGTACGCCCGGTCGCCGAGGCCCGCAGCGTCCTGGTCGACGCCCGCGACCTCGATCCCGCCGAGGCCGAGTTCCTCCGCACCAGCGCGATCCTCCGCACCGGCGTGACCGACCTGGACGTGGCGAAACTCCCCGAGGGCCCGCTGATCGTCCACGTCGACCTCGACGTGATCGACCCCGGCGAACTGCCCGGCCTGCTCTTCGAGGCCCCCGACGGCCCGGCCGCCGCCGACGTCCTGCACGCGGTCCGCCGCATCGTCGACACCAACCGCGTGGTCGCCCTCGACATCGCCTGCCCCTGGCACCCCACCTCCGACCCGGCCGTCCAACAGACCCGAGCCGCCCTCATCGAGGACCTGACCCGCGCGTTCTAGAGAGCTTTCCGGGCGGCGGTCTGCGCTGATGCTCGTCCTCACCGTCGCCGGCTCCCTCTGGCTAACGGGTGGTGCGGTAAGGGACGCGAGCGGTGTGGGGACCGGCGGCGCCGTCAGGGCCTACCACTGCCACGAACGGTGGTAGAGCAGCGCGGCGTTGCGGCCCGGAATGCCGTCAGGGCCTACCACTGCCACGAACGGCGGCCGGCGGGACCTCCACGCTGGAAGCTCGCTAGTGGTGCCAGGGGAGTTGGACCGGGGTGGTGGGGCGGCGGCCGGCCAGCAGGTCGGTCAGCAGGGGTGGCAGGCCGAACGGGTAGATGGTCTCGGTCGCGGAGCGGAGTTCGGGGAGGCTCCACCAGCGGTGGCCGGTGTGGAAGCCGCGCTCCAGGTCCTCCATGCGGCTGGTGTCGATGTCGTGGTGGTCGACGCGGTGGAAGAAGAAGTCGTCGCGGAACGTGCCCTTGGCGAAGCTCAGGTCGGCGTACCCGGAGGTGAACGCGACCGGCGCACCCAGGTCGCGCCGGTCGACGGTCAGGCCGACCTCTTCGAACAGCTCGCGCGCGGCCGCCTTGGCCAGCGGCTCGAACCGGCCCTTGCCGCCGCCGGGCGTCAGCCACACCTCGCCGTGCGAGAACCGGTTGCCGAGCAGCAGCAACCGGTCGTGGCCGTCGACGAGCAGCACACGAGCGGATCGGCGGGCATACACCCGGCCAACGTTAGTGGTTGGCGTAGGGCTCGACGGCCTCGGTGAGTTTGGCGCGCAGGTAGGCCGCGGGACGGGCGCCGACGATCGTGGTGATCGGGCGGCCGGCCCGGAAGAGCAGGAGCGTCGGCATGGACATCACGCGGTAGGCGCGGGTCGATTCCGGGTTCTCGTCGGAGTTCAGCTTGGCGAAGACGATGCGGCCCGCGAACGACGGGGCCAGGGTGGCCAGTGTCCGGGCCAGGGGGCGGCAGGGCGGGCACCACTCGGCCCAGAAGTCGACCAGGACCGGGGTGGTGCTGAGCAGCACCTCGTCCGCGAAGGTGGCGTCGGTGACGACTTTCAGCAGGTCATCTGGCATCGGATGGTGCGCTCCTCGATTGCTTCGGCCAGCTGGGTGTGCAGCCGGTCGCGGACGACGTGGAGCTGATCGAGAACCCCGTCGACCTCGGCCAGTTTGCGGCGCAGCACGGCCACCGAGTCGGGGCAGACGTGACCGGCCTCGTTGCCGGCGCGCAGGCAGGCGACGAAGGGCCGGATGTCGTCCAGGGCGAACCCGGAGTCGAGCAACGACCGGATCTCGCCAACCACCCGCAACTCGGCGTCGTCGTAGCAGCGGTAGCCGCGCGCGTCCCGGGACGCTCGCACCAGCCCGTGCTGCTCGTAGTAACGCAGCGTGCGGGCCGACGTCCCGGCCCGAGCGGCCAGCTCCCCGATCAGCATGCGTCGACGTTATGCCGTGACACCAACGTCAAGGCAATAACAACCCCAAGAAAAGAAAGGGGAGCCCAAGCAAGGCCCAAAGCGACCCCACCGGGGCGGCCGCGCACTCAGCGCATCAACCCACCGCCCGGACACTCCCAGAACATCTCCCCGCGCGATTAGGGCCGGAGTGGCGGAACAGCGCTGCTGATCATCAGGGCGGAACGCAGGCCGGTGATGTCGAGCACGCGCATCAGGAAGTCGCCGACGTTGGCCAGGCTGAGCACCGAGCGTGCATGCTGGGCCTTGCGGCTGAGCACCACCAGGGTGCCCAGGCCCTGGCTGTCGCAGAAGGTGACACCGGCCATGTCGAGGACCATCCGGGCGGGCGGGTCGGCCAGTTCCTCGTTCACCAGCGCGCTCAGCTTGGCCACCGTGAGCACGTCGATCTCACCGGCGAGCACGAAAGTCAGCTCGTCGGGGGCACGCTGCACCGTGATGGACAGCTCCGGTCGCTCCACCGCTTCACCCTATCGCGAGCCGCCACGGACTTCCTGTTGAGAGCGCCCCACGCGGGTCACCCAAGGTGACATGAACAACCCTCTTGCCACTTCCGTCGTACGCCGCTGCCAGAATGGATGACGCTGTGACCACCTCATACCGCGCCGAGCCGTTCCCCTACTCGGAGGACGCCCCGGTTTCCCAGGCCCTGTTCGACCGCGCCCGCGCCATCGTGCCGGGCGGGGTCAATTCACCCGTGCGTGCGTTCCGCGCGGTCGGCGGCACGCCCCGGTTCATGCGATCGGGGAAGGGCTCGTGGCTGACCGACGCCGACGGCCGCCGCTACGTCGACCTGGTCTGCTCGTGGGGGCCGCTGATCCACGGCCACGCCCATCCCGAGGTGGTCGCGGCGGTCCAGGCCGCCGCGGCCAAGGGCACCAGCTTCGGTACGCCCACCGAGGGCGAGGTCGAGCTGGCGGCCGAGATCGTCGCCCGGACGCCGATCGACCAGGTCCGGCTGGTCAACTCGGGCACCGAGGCGACGATGACCGCGATCCGGCTGGCCCGCGGCTTCACCGGCCGGTCGACGATCGTGAAGTTCGCCGGCTGCTACCACGGTCACGTGGACGCGCTGCTGGTCGCGGCCGGGTCCGGGGTGGCCACGCTGGGCCTGCCCGATTCGCCCGGTGTGACCGGTGCGTCGGCGGCCGACACCGTGGTGGTTCCGTACAACGACGTCGCGGCGGTCGAGGCGGTGTTCGCCGAGCGGCCGGGCCAGATCGCCGCGGTGATCACCGAGGCGGCGGCCGGCAACATGGGCGTGGTGCCGCCGCGTGACGGCTTCAACCAGCGGCTGGCCGAGATCGCCCACGCCGACGGCGCGCTGCTGATCGTCGACGAGGTGATGACCGGCTTCCGGGTCACCCGGAACGGCTGGCAGGGCCTCGATCCGGTGGACGCCGACCTCTACACGTACGGCAAGGTGATGGGCGGCGGTCTGCCGGCGGCGGCGTTCGGCGGCCGCACCGAGATCATGTCCCGGCTGGCCCCGGCCGGCCCGGTCTACCAGGCCGGCACGCTCTCGGGCAACCCGCTGGCCTGCGCCGCCGGCCTGGTCTCGCTGCGGCTGGCCGACGACGGCGTCTACAAGCGCCTCGACGAGCTGTCCGCGACCGTCGGTGCGCTGGCGTCCGACGCGCTGACCGTCGCGGGGGTGCCACACCGGCTCTCGTACGCGGGCAACATGTTCTCGATCTTCTTCACCGGCGCCGACGTGCACGACTACGAGACGGCGAAGACCCAGGACGCCGGGGCGTTCAAGGCGTTCTTCCACGAGATGTTGTCCCGGGGCGTCTACCTGCCGCCGAGCGCCTTCGAGTCGTGGTTCGTGTCGGCGGCGCTGGACGAGGCCGCGCTGGAGACGATCGCGGAGGCGTTGCCACCCGCCGCCCGGGCCGCGGCGGCCGCCATGGGGGAGAGTCGATGAGCGAGTCCACCACCGTCGTCCATGTGCTGCGCCACGGTGAGGTGCACAACCCGACCAAGATTCTGTACGGGCGGCTGCCCGGCTTCCACCTGTCGGAACTGGGCGTGCAGATGGCCAAGGCGGCCGCCGAGGTGCTCAAGGACCGCGACGTCACCCATGTCGTGGCCAGCCCGCTGGAACGCGCGCAGGAGACCGCGGAACCCTTCGCGGCTCAGTACAAGCTGGACGTCGCCACCGATGTGCGGCTGATCGAGAGCGCCAACTACTTCGAGGGCAAGGGTGTGTCGCCGGGCGACGGTTCGTTCCGCGACCCGCGCAACTGGTGGGTGCTGCGCGACCCGATCACCCCGTCCTGGGGCGAGGCCTACCTGGCCATCGCCAAGCGGATGTTCGAGGCGGTCCAGGCCGCGCGGGTGGCGGCCGAGGGACACGAGGCGGTCTGCGTCTCACATCAGCTGCCGATCTGGACCCTCCGGCGGTACGTGGAACGCAAGCGCCTCTGGCACGACCCGCGCCGCCGCCAGTGCGGCCTGGCCAGCCTGACGACGTTCCGGTTCGAGGGCAGCAAGATCGCCGGCATCGACTACTCCGAACCCGCCGCCCATCTGGTTGCCATGTCCCCGGGCGCCCGGACGGCCAAGGGGGCCTGACCGATGCGCCGCCTCGTTGCGCTGCTCACCACGGCCGTCCTCGCCGGCGGCGCGCTGGCGGGCTGCGGCAGCGACAGCTGGGTCGACGACTGCGTCACCACCCAGGGCGTCATCGAGTGCCCGGCCGGCCAGCGCCCCCAGGTCGAGGACGTCACCGGCGAGCTGCTGGACGGCGGCACCTACGACGTGGCGGCCGACCGCGGCAAAGTCGTGGTGGTCAACTTCTGGGGCTCGTGGTGCAACCCGTGCCGCGCCGAGGCGGACGACCTGGAGCAGACGTTCCAGGCGACCAAGGCCAAGGGTGTCTCGTTCATCGGCGTCAACTCGCGCGACGACCGTGACGCGGCCCGGGACTTCGAGCGGGGCCGGGTCACGTACCCCAGCGTCTTCGACCCGGACGGCAAGGTCGCGCTGAAGTTCGACGTCAACCAGGTGAGCACCCCGCAGACGCTGATCCTCGACCGTGAGGGCAAGATCGCGGTCGCGCTGCGCCGGGCCACCGTGGTCACCGAGTTGCGGCCGCTGGTCGAGCGGGTGGCCGCCGAGAGGACGCCCTGATGGGCGAGACCTTCGCGGGCATCGCCGGCAGCGGCCCGCTGATCCTCGCGATCGCCGTGTCGGCCATCGCCGGCCTGGTCAGCTTCCTGTCGCCGTGCGTGCTGCCGCTGATGCCGGGTTATCTGTCCTATGTGACCGGTCTGGCCGGTTCTGATCTGGAGGACACCAACGATCGCTCGGACACCCAGAACTCCGGGTCGGTCGCGGTGGCCACCCCGGTGCGTACGAAGGGCAGGGTGCTCGCCGGGACCAGCCTCTTCGTGCTCGGCTTCTCGGTCGTCTTCACGCTGCTGGCCACCCTGGCCGCGAACATCGGTGTGGCCCTCCAGCACAAGCGCGAGCTCGAGATCGTCCTCGGTGTGCTGATCATCGTGCTCGGCCTGGCCTTCCTCGGCGTGGTCCCGGGAATGCAGCGCGAGTTCCGGATCCACAAGCTGCCGAACGCCGGGCTGGCCGGCGCCCCGGTGTTCGGCGCGATCTTCGGGCTGTCCTGGATGCCGTGCACCGGCCCGACCCTGGGCGCGGTGATGGGCCTGGCCACCACCACCGGGCAGACCGACCGGGCGGTGGTGCTCGCGCTGGCCTACAGCCTCGGCCTGGGTGTGCCGTTCGTGCTGTTCGGGCTGTTCTTCCGCAAGCTCATCGGGGTGTTCAAGGCGGTGCGGCGCCACAGCCGCTGGGTCACCCGGATCGGCGGTGGCCTGCTCATCCTGGTCGGGCTGGCGCTGGTCACCGGCGGCTGGAACGGCTTCCTGATCTGGCTGCTGACCACGTTCAACTACGACGCCGGGACGCTGCTGTGACCATCAAGCAACGGACCGCCGTGCAGGACCGGGCAGCCCAGGACGCGCCGCCGCCGCGCCGGGCCAACCCGGTGTGGGCCTTCCTGCGCAACTCGTGGCGCCAGCTGACCAGCATGCGTACCGCGCTGGTGCTGCTCTTCCTGCTCGCCATCGCGGCCATCCCGGGCTCGGTGCTGCCGCAGCGCTCGGTCAACATCGAGCGGGTGGCCGGCTACTTCCGCGCCCACCCCGACCTCGCCCCGTTCCTCGACCGGCTGGGCATGTTCGACGTGTACGCGTCGGTCTGGTTCGCCGCGGTCTACCTTCTGCTGTTCACGTCGCTGGTCGGCTGCGTGGCGCCGCGGCTGCTGGAACACTTTCGCGCGCTCCGCTCCGTACCCCCGGATGCTCCGAAGCGTTTGGACCGCCTGCCGCAACACGCCCCGGCGGCGGACCAGGCCGGTGAGCCCGCGGCCGTCGCCGCAACCGTTGCGGAAAGCTTGCGCAAGCGGCTCTGGCGGGCCCGGCTCCGGGAGCATGAGGGCGGCGTGTGGACGGTCGGCGCCGAGAAGGGCTACCTCAAGGAGACCGGCAACCTGCTGTTCCACGTCGCTTTGCTGGCCGTGCTGATCGGCGTGGGGTTCGGCGCCTGGTACGGCTGGCACGGCAACCGCCTCCTGGTCGAGGGCAAGGACCGTGGTTTCTGCAACGCGGTGACGCAGTACGACGAGTCCAAGCTCGGGGCGCGCGTCGGGCCGGAAGATCTTCCGACGTTCTGCCTGGAACTGGAGAGGTTCTCGGTCACCTTCCAGCCGACCGGGCAGCCCAAGACGTTCGGCGCCACCGTGCTGGTCGACGAGGACGGCAAGGAGACCACCCGCGACTTCCGGGTCAACCACCCGCTGCGGCTCTCGGGCGCCACGGTCAGCCTGATCGGCCACGGGTACGCGCCGATGCTGCGCTACACCGACCGGTTCGGCCGGCAGCAGACCAAGGTGGTGCCGTTCCTGCCGCGCGACGGCATGTTCACCAGCGAGGGCGTCGCGACCTTCCCGGACGTGAACATCGACCCGAAGACCGACCGGCGGGACGAGAACCTGCAGGTCGGCTTCGAGGGCGTCTACCTGCCGACGGTGGGTGACGACAACCGGCCGACGTCGGTGTTCCCGGCCGAGAACAACCCGGTGCTGTTCCTCACGGCGTACCGCGGGAACCTCGGGGTCGACGCGGGCGTGCCTGGATCGGTGTACTCCCTGGACCGCGGCCAGATCGCCACCGGCAAGCTGAAGCGGGTCAGCGGCGACGGCCGGCCCCACGAGCTGAAGCCGGGCCAGGCCTGGACCCTGGACGACGGCACGAAGCTGGAGTTCCTCGGCACCAAGCGGTTCGCCACGCTGGCCGTCCGGGACGATCCGACCCTGCCGGTCGTGCTGGCCGGCGCGGTCCTCGGCCTGCTCGGGCTGATGGCGTCGCTCTACGGGCGGCGCCGGCGGGTCTTCTTCCGGATGTCGCCCCTGGCCATCGAGGGTGCCCCGGGCGGGCGTACCGTGATGGAGGCCGGCGGCCTGCCACGTACCGACTATCCCGGTTTCGCCGACGAGTTCCGGGGTGTCGTGAAGGCCGCCCGAGGGGACGAGGGGACCGCGTGATGGCGGAGTTGTCGAACCAGTTGATGGCGATCACCGTGCTGGCCTACCTGGCCGCGATGGTCTGCTTCGCCGCCGAGTACGCCTTCGGCAACCGGAGCCACATCGGCCGGGCGGCCGCCCGCGAACTGGTCGGCGCCGGCGGACCGCCGGTGACCGCCCGCGAGGCGTGGAAGGACGAGGCGGTCACCGACCGCGGCGCCCTGATCGGCCGGATCGGCGTCGGTGTCAACGCGCTGGCCCTGGCCCTCCACCTCGGCACCCTGGTCACCCGCTCGGTCGCGGCCGACCGGATGCCCTGGGGCAACATGTACGAGTTCATCCTGTCGGTGTCCTTCGTCGGCTCCGTGGTGTGGCTGGGCGTGCTCAGCCGGCGACCGGCCATCCGGCACCTGGGCCTGTTCGTGACGCTGGCCATGGTCGTCCTGCTCGGCGCGAACGGGCTGATCGCGTACACCCCGGTGGGCCCGCTGGTCCCGGCCCTGAACTCGTACTGGTACGTCATCCACGTCTCGACGATCATCCTGGCGTCGGGCATCCTGCTGTTCGGCGCGGTGCCGGCCACCCTGTTCCTGATCAAGTCGGGGTACGACCAGGGCCGGACGAGGTTCCCGTACCCCCTGGGCCGGCGCGTCCCGGCCGCCGAGACGCTCGAGCGGCTCACCTTCCGGCTGCACGCGTTCGCGTTCCCGCTGTTCACGTTCGGCGCCCTGATCGCCGGTCCGCTGTGGGCCGAGGCGTCCTGGGGCCGCTACTGGGGCTGGGACCCGAAGGAGGTCTGGGCGTTCATCTCCTGGATCGTCTACGCCGGTTACCTGCACGCCCGCGCGACCCCGAGCGTCAAGCGCACCACGGCCACCTGGATCGCGCTGATCGGCTTCGCCACGATGCTGATGAACCTGTTCGGCGTCAACCTGTTCTTCGAGGGCCTGCACTCGTACGCCAACGCCGGCTGACCCTTGTTTGCATGACTTCTTGCAAGGATTTGCATGAAGCGTAAGTTGTAGCGCGTGACGAGCAGGCTCGCGGCCGTTGCCGCGTACGCGGGGGTGTCCGAGGCGACGGTCAGCCGCGTGCTGCACGACAAACCGGGCGTCGCCCAGGCCACCCGCGACACCGTGCTGACCGCGCTGGACGTCTTCGGTTTCCCCCGGCCCCGGCCGGTGCGCGGCGAGCGGGCCCGGCTGGTCGGCCTGGTCCTGCCCGACCTGTCCAACCCGGTCTTCCCGGCGTTCGCCGACGTGATCGGGGTGTCGCTGGTGCGGCGCGGCCTGGTCCCGGTGCTGTGCACGCGCACCTCCGACGGGGTGTCCGAGGCGCACTACATCCAGATGCTGCTGAGGACCCAGGTCGGCGGCATCGTCTTCGTCGGCAGCAGCTTCGCCGACGCCGGCCCGGAGCAGGTGCGCCGGCTGACCGAACGCAAGCTGCCGATGGTGCTGATCAACGCGGCCGACGAGAACCTGGGCGTGCCGCAGGTCAGCATCGACGACGCGGCCGCGGTCCGGCAGGCGGTCGCCCACCTGGCCGGCCTGGGCCACTCGCGGATCGGGCTGGTCCTCGGCCCGTGGGGTCACCTGCCGTCGATGCGCAAGCTGGCCGGGTTCGCCGGTCCGGTGGAACACACGGTGTTCAGCGTCGAGGGTGGCCGGGCGGCGGCCGGGCGGCTCCTGGAGCAGCAGGTCACCGGCATCGTCTGTGCCAGCGACGCGCTCGCCCTGGGCGCGATCCGGGCGGTCCGGCGCCAGGGTCTGGACGTGCCGGCCGACGTCTCGGTGGTCGGCTTCGACGACTCGACGTTCATGGCCATGACCGATCCGCCGCTGACCACGCTGCGCCAGCCGATCCGCGAGATGGCCACCGCGGCGGTGTCGTCGCTGGTCGCCCAGCTGGACGGGCGGCTGCTGGTCACCGATGAGATCACCTTCGATCCGGAGTTGGTTCTCCGCGGCAGCACCGCGCCCTTGCAGTCTCGTGCAAACAAATAGGCCCCTAAGTATCTAGTTCTTGCACAGAACTATGGACTACATCACATCGACGGTCCTAACATCGGCGTGCGCAGCGCTTCCACCGAACGCTCCGATGGAGGGACCCCCCTCATGCGACGACGCCTATTCCTCAGTGCCTCGGCCTCCGTGCTCCTGGCCGGCGCGTGCTCCACCGACGACCCAGCCGACCAGGCCGAAGCCGGCGCCCCGGTGACGATCGTGGTCAACGGCCTGCCGCCGGACACCGACCCGATCAACCGGGCGAACTTCCAGAAGGACGTGCAGGCGTTCCAGGCGAAGTTCCCGACCATCACGATCGACGCCCGCGAGGGCATGATGGACCCGCAGACGTTCTCGGCCAAGCTCGCCGGCGGCCAGCTGGAAGACGTCTTCTACGTCTACTTCACCGACCCGCAGGCGCTGATCCGCAAGCGCCAGGTCGCCGACATCAGCGAGCACCTCGGCGACGTGCCGGCGGTGAAGAACATCCGGCCCGAGCTGATGCGGGTCTTCTCCGACGACGCGGGCAAGGTCTACGGCCTGCCGTCGCAGAACTACTCGATGGGCCTGGTCTACAACCGGGTCCTGTTCCAGAAGGCCGGCCTCGACCCGGCCGAACCCCCGAAGACCTGGGCCGAGGTACGCGCGGCGGCCAAGAAGTTGGCCGCCCTCGGCAACGGCGTGACCGGGTACGGCGACTACAGCAAGTCCAACACCGGGGGCTGGCACTTCACCGCGGAGACGTACTCGCTCGGCGGCGACGTGGCGGTCCAGCAGGGCGACGCCTGGACGGCCGCCTTCAACGGTCCCCAGGGCCGGCAGGTCCTCCAGCAGCTCCGCGACCTGCGCTGGACCGACCGGTCGATGGGCGAGAAACAACTGCTCGAATACTCCGACCTGCTGCGCCTGATGGGCGGCGGCAAGCTCGGCATGTACCTGGGCACCGGCAGCGACATCGTGAACATCGTCAACCAGTTCAAGGGCGACTTCGCGACCTTCGGGCTCGGCCCGATGCCGGACGGCCGGGCCACCCTGGGCGGCGGCGACGGCTACCTGTTCAAGGCCGGGCTCAGCCCCGCCAAGATCAAGGCCGGGCTCGCCTGGCTCAACTTCAAGAACCTCGACCCGGCCCGGATCACCGAGACTGCCCGGCGCGCCTCGGCCAACAAGGAGCCGGTCGGCCTGCCGCAGCCCAACCTCTGGGTGGCCGGCTCTGCACCCGACAAGGCGCTGACGGCCGCCCGCAAGCGGTTCGGCAACGTGCCGGCCGAGAACTTCGCGCCGTTCGCGGCCACGGTCGAGAAGATTCCGCTCAAGCTCGAACCGCCGCTCGCGCAGCAGATCTACGCCGTCCTCGACGTGCCCATGCAGAAGGTGCTGACCGACCGGAACGCCGACGTCGACCAGTTGCTGGCCGCGGCCGAGAAGCAGGTCAACGAGATCCTGGGGGCGGCGTGATGACGAGCCTCCTCGCCGCCACCGTGGCGGCGGCGGTCGTGATCGCCGCGCCGTCGGGGGTGTTGCCTATACGCGCTCAGAGCGGTGGCGAGAGAGCCGTTGCGCCTGCTCAGAGTGGTCGCGGGGTGTTGCCTATAGGCGCTCAGAGCGGTGGCGAGAGAGCCGTTGCGCCTGCTCAGAGTGGTCGCGGGGTGTTGCCTATAGGCGCTCAGAGCGGTGGCGAGAGAGCCGTTG
>NZ_JBFBAA010000005.1:0-210079 GCF_040682035.1 Actinoplanes sp. NPDC051470 | reverse complement strand
CGTTGCGCCTGCTCAGAGTGGTCGCGGGGTGTTGCCTATAGGCGCTCAGAGCGGTGGCGAGAGAGCCGTCGCGCCTGCTCAGAGTGGTCGCGGGGTGTTGCCTATACGCGCTCAGAGCGGTGGCGAGAGAGCCGTCGCGCCTGCTCAGAGCGGTCGCGGGGTGTTGCCTATACGCGCTCAGAGCAAAGGGGCCGCGGCGGTGGGTCTGGAGGCCGAGGCGGCCCAGCTCAGCGGCGGTGCCCGGGTGGAAACCGAACACCCCGGCTACACCGGCTCGGGCTATGTCGGCGGCTTCGTCGACGGGAACCGGGGCAACGCCACCGCCGCCTTCACGGTCAGCTCAGGCTTGGCCGGGTCGGGCACGGCCACGCTGCGGTACGCGAACGGCACCGGCTCGCCCCGCACGGCCTCGCTGATCGTCAACGGCGTGACCCAGCAGGTCACCCTGCCGGCCCTGGCCAACTGGGACGCCTGGGGCACGGTCGACGCCGGGCTCAGCCTGACCGTGGGCGCCAACGCGGTCGCGGTGAAGTACGGCACCGCCGACAACGGGAACTTCAACCTCGACAACCTGACCGTCACCACGCCGTCGGCGCCGAGCAGCGGCCTCGAGCTGGAGGACGGCTTCGTGGCCGGGGCCACCGTCGCCACGGATGTCGCCGGGTACACCGGGAACGGGTTCGTCACCGGGCTCGGGGCGGGCGCCCGGATCCTCCGTACCGTCAGGAAGGAAACGGCCGGGACCGCCGCGACCACCCTGCGCTTCCGCAACACCTCGGGCTCGAACCGCACGCTGTCGGTCTACGCCAACGGCCTGAAGCAGGGGCAGCTCAGCCTGCCCAGTGGCGCCGGATGGCAGACCACGCAACGCGATCTGCCGCTGCGGGCGGGGGTGAACATCGTGGGCTTCCAGGTCGACGGCGGCGACTCCGGCGGCGTGCAACTGGACAACCTGGCGGTCGCCGGGAGCACGGCGCTGGCCGCGCGCGGTGCGACGCTGCCGTACACCACGTACGAGGCGGAAGCCGGGCGTACCAACGGATCGGTGCTCGCGGCGGGCCGGATCTACACCACCGAGCAGGCCGAGGCGTCCGGGCGGCGGGCGGTGCGACTGACCGGCGCCGGCCAGTACGTCGAGGTGACGCTGACCAGGCCGGCCAACGCGATCACGGTTCGCGCGGGCCTGCCGGACAACAGTTCCGCGCCGCTCGCGGTCCACATCGGTGGGACGAAGGTCGCCGACCTGCCGCTGACGTCGAAGTACAGCTGGATGTACGGGCCGTACCCGTTCGACGGGGCGCCCGGTGGCGAACGGCCGCACCGCTACTTCGACGACGTGCGTACGCTGCTGCCGCAGACCTACCCGGCCGGGACCGTGCTGCGGCTGGTCAAGGAGACGACCGCGACCGCGTACGTGACGGTGGACCTGGTCGACGCCGAGGTGGCCGAGGCGCCGCAGCCCGCACCGGCCGGCTATGTCAGCGTCACGTCGTACGGCGCGGTCGCCAACGATGCCGGGGACGACACCATGGCCTTCCGCTCGGCCGTGTCCGCGGCCCGGTCGAACCCGGCCCGGGGCCTGTGGATCCCGGCCGGCCGCTTCGTGATCGGCTCGCTGGTCGACGTGGCCGGCATCGATGTCCGCGGCGCCGGCCTGTGGCACACCGTCCTGCTTGGACAGAACCGCCGCGGCGGCCTCTATGTCACCGGCGGCAACACGCAGCTCGGCGACTTCACCTTCGACGGCGACGTCACCACCCGCGACCCGGACTGCTGCCCCAACTCGGACGCGGCGATCGAGGGCGACTTCGGCGCCGGCTCGCTGATCCGCAACGTGGCCACCAACCACGCCAAGGTCGGCCTCTGGGTGAAGAGCGCGGCCGGGCTCTACGCGGTCGGGCTGCGGATCCGCAACACCATGGCCGACGGGGCCAACATCAACGGCAACACGTCCAACGTACGCGTCGAGCAGAGCACCACCCGCAACACCGGCGACGACGGCCTGGCCATGTGGTCGTGGGTGAACGCCGGGACCGTACGCGACTCGGTGTTCGCCTTCAACACGCTGACCCTGCCGCTGCTGGCGAACGGCGCCGCGATCTACGGCGGCGCCGCGAACCGGATCGAGGACAACCTGATCACCGACATCGTGTTCCAGGGCGCCGGCGTCACGGTGTCGACCTGGCACGACTCGGTGCCGTTCGGCGGGACCACGGTGGTGCAACGGAACACGCTGACCCGGGCCGGCTCGTACAGCCTCGACTGGGGCAGCGCGATCGGGGCGGTGTGGCTCTACGCGCCGGCCAACCCGATCGCCGCGCCGGTGGTGCTGCGTGACCTCGAGGTCGTCGACAGCTCGTACCAGGGAATGCTGCTGAGCTGGCAGGTGCCGATCAACGGGCTGACGCTCGAGCGGGTCGCGTTCCGCGGCGCCGGGACCATCGGCATGGAGTTCAACACGCCCGGCTCCGGCACGTTCGGCTATGTGACCGTCGCCGGCACCGGCGGCCCGGCCCTGGCCAACAACAGCGGCTTCCAGATCACCCGTGGCCCCGGAAACAGCGGCTGGTAGGGAGTCCGGCGATGGAGTGGTGGCGGTCGGCCGCGATCTACAGGGCGGGCCGGCCTGGCCTGAGTTCGGCGCCGGGGAAGGCGCTGCCACCGGACACGGCCGTCTGGCTCCTAGACTCCGAGGCATGAGCAGCCGCCGCCGCCTGGCCGACATCGCGCAGCACGTCGGCGTGAGCCAGGCGACCGTGTCCCGGGTGCTCAACGACAAGCCCGGCATCTCCCAGGCCACCCGCGACGCGGTGCTGACCGCGCTCGACGTGCTCGGGTACGAGCGGCCGAACAAGCTGCGCGGCGAACGTACCCGGCTGGTCGGTCTGGTTCTGCCCGAGATGACCAACCCGGTTTTCCCCGCGCTGGCCGAGGCCATGGCCGGCGCGCTGGCGAAGCGCGCGTTCAGCGTGGTGCTGTGCACGCGCACGGTCGACGGCGTGACCGAGGCCGACTACGTCCGGCTGCTGCTCGACCAGCAGGTCTCCGGGGTGATCTTCGCGGGCGGGCGCTACCAGGAGATGGCGGCCGACCACACGCACTACGCGGCGCTGCGCGAGCGGGCGCTGCCGACCGTGCTGGTCAACGCGGCCGTCCAGGGGCTTGGGTTCCCGCAGGTGTGCACCGACGACGGGCACGGCGTGGAGATGGCCTACCACCACCTGGCGGCCCTCGGTCACGAGCGGGTCGGCCTGCTGCTCGGCCCGCCGGACCACGTGCCGTCGGCGCGCAAACTGGCGGCTTTCCAAGCGCTCAACGGCGAGTTGGTCGGCCGGGCGCCGTTCGCCATGGCCGAGGCCCAGGTCGCCGCCGGCCACCTGCTCAAACAGGGGGCGACCGCGCTGATCTGCGCGAGCGACGTGACCGCGATCGGGGCGGTGCGCGCGGCCGGCCGCCTGGGCCTGGCCGTGCCCCGGGACGTCTCGGTGGTCGGGTACGACGACTCACCGGTGATGGCGTTCACCGACCCGCCGCTCACCACGGTCCGCCAGCCGGTCGACGCGATGGGCCACGCCGCCGTGTCACTGCTCCTCCAGCAGATCGACGGGCGCCCGGCCGGCGGCGAAGAGCTGTTCTTCGAGCCCGAGCTGGTCGTCCGCTACTCGACCGCGCGCTTCTCGCCCAGCAGCCCCAGCCCCGGGCAGTCCCCGGCCGTCCAGGTGTCGTAACGGGTCTTCCAATCAAGACAGAATCCGCCGGTACGCTGCGCGGCTGAGTCCGCCGTCAACGTGTTCACGTCGGCCCGCCAGAACCGCGGGTCGCCGCCACCGGCCGGGCGCAACTGCACGTTGTCCACGGTCACGGCGGGCACGTCGATCCGGGTGGCCCGGCGCGGGTCGGCGTAGACCTCGACGTACTGCTCGACGTACGCGCTACCGCCGACCGGCAGCCGCTGCGCGGTGAGCAGGTTCCACCGGTTGTTCCACCACAACCACGCCTGCCACACGCCCTGCCCGTCGGTGTGCAGGTCGAGCCAGGCCCGGTCGCCCGGCTTCAGCGCGTACTGGTCGTAGAACTGCCAGCTCTTGGTGTTGGTGTTGTAGGTGTAGACGTGCTGCCGCCCGGCCCCCGCCCACCCGGTCTCGGCCCAGCCCGCCTCCAGCCACGAGATGTTCCCGCCGCCCAGGTCCCGCTTGACCATGAACCGCCCGGCCACGAAGTCATAGGTGTTGGGCCGGATCGCCCCGTCCACCACCGAGATCCGCCCCGAGACCCCACCCCACTCACCCGCGGTGCCCGCCCCCAGATGGTGATACCCGCTGGCGGTCGCCTCGACCCGCAGCCGTTGCACCTGGATCGCCGACTCCAGCACCCGCCCCACGGCCCGGCACGCCCCCGGCGTCCGCTTCCCCGCCGGCATCGTCGGCGCCGTGGTCGAGGCCGCCCCCGCGCCGCAGGCGGGCAGCTCACGAGCCTGCGCGGGCGCGGTCGCGGCCAGTGCGCACACCAGCCCGGCCAGCCCAAGAATCCGTCCCACAGTGCGCACCTTCACGCACGATCAACGCCCGACGACGATCACTGGTGACGGCCCCTCGTCAGGCAGACGTGAATCTCACTTACGTCAGTCACTTCAGCACATAGGCTCCTGGCCACTGAAAATGGTCAATGCGAGGGAACGTGATGACGTCCAACGATGAAGCGCGACCACATCGGATCGCGGGTCACGGCTTCCTGCCCTTTCGCTCGTGCTGATGAGGTATTGGCAGCAGGTTCTCGAGCAGCGGCTGGATTCGATCGACAAATACCTGTGCGGGTGGTGCGAGCGGGGTGGCTCCTGTCGTGCGTCGTGGTGGCGACGGGCCAGCCGCTGATGGTGTGCGGGGAATGTGACTCGGTCTGGCTCAATGCCGATGAGATCGTGAGTACGGCGAGCCCGGTTCAGCCGCACCTTGTTCTTCCACAGATCAGCGGGCCGCAAGCGGGCATCTTGTGGGATTACGTCGAACCGCTTGGTCCCGGCCAGCCACTGAGCGACTGGCAGCAGATCAAACTCGCCGTCGATGTGGCGAACTCGCCACCGGGTGCGGAGGGATCGTGACGATTGGCACCCTGATCCGTTTCCGGCGGGTGCCGGTGCCAGACTTGGGGCATGGCCGCTCGTGGGTTTCCGTACTCTGACCTGCAGTCTTTCATCTCGGCGCTGGAGAAGGCCGGTGAGCTGCGGCGGGTGACCGTTCCGGTTGACCCGACGCTGGAGATCAGCGAGGTGGTTACCCGCACCGTTCGCGCCGGCGGGCCCGCGCTGCTCTTCGAACGGCCCACCCGCGGCGAGATGCCGATCGTGGTCAACCTCTTCGGCACCGAGAAGCGGATGGCCATGGCGCTCGGGGTCGACCACCTTGACGAGGTGGGTGACCGGATCGGGGCGATGATCAAGCCCGAGCTGCCGGTCGGGTTCTCCGGCATTCGTGAGGGGCTGGGCAAGGTCATGCAGCTCACCTCGCTGCCGCCGAAGAAGGTCAAGTCGGCGCCCTGCCAAGAGGTGGTGCTGAAGGGCGACGAGGTCGATCTGGACAAGTTGCCGGGGCTGCAGGTCTGGCCGGGCGACGGCGGCATCTTCCACAACTTCGGGCTGACCCACACCAAGCACCCCGAGACGGGCAAGCGGAACCTCGGGCTCTACCGGCTCCAGCAGCACTCGCGGAACACGCTGGGCATGCACTGGCAGATCCACAAGGACTCGACCGCGCATCATGCCGTCGCGGAAAGAAAAAACCAGCGGCTCCCGGTCGCCATCGCCATCGGGTGTGATCCGGTGGTCAGCTACGCCGCGTCGGCGCCGCTGCCGGGTGACATCGACGAATACCTCTTCGCCGGGTTCCTGCGCGGCGAGCGGGTCGAGATGGTCGACTGCGTCAGCGTGCCGTTGCAGGTCCCGGCGCAGGCGCAGATCGTCCTCGAGGGCTATCTCGAGCCGGGGGAGCGGCAGGACGAGGGGCCGTTCGGCGACCACACCGGCTTCTACACGCCGGTCGAGCCGTTCCCGGTGCTGCACGTCGAGGTGATGACCATGCGGAAGCAGCCGGTCTACCACTCGATCATCACGTCCAAGCCGCCGCAGGAGGACCACGGGCTGGGCAAGGCCACCGAGCGGATCTTCCTGCCGCTGCTGAAGATGCTGATCCCGGACATCGTCGACTACGACATGCCGGCGGCGGGCGTCTTCCACAACTGCGTGATCGTCTCGATCCGGAAGCGCTACCCCAAGCACGCCCAGAAGATCATGAACGCGATCTGGGGCGCCCACCTGATGTCGCTGTCCAAGCTGATCGTCGTGGTGGATGAGGACTGCGACGTGCACGACTACCGCGAGGTGGCGTTCCGGGCGTTCGGCAACGTCGACTACGACCGCGACCTACTGGTCACCCAGGGGCCGGTCGATCACCTCGATCACGCCTCCTACCAGCAGTTCTGGGGCGGCAAGGCGGGTCTCGACGCGACCCGTAAGCTCCCGGCCGAGGGCTACACGCGCGGCTGGCCGGAGGAGATGACGATGGCGCCCGAGGTCGTCGGCCTGGTGGACAAGCGGTGGAAGGAGTACGGCATATGACCGACTTGTCGGAGAAACCGGGCAAGGCCAGAGCGTTCCTCAGCCTGGTCAAGGTCGAGCACTCGATCTTCGCCTTGCCGTTCGCCTACCTCTCGGCGTTCGTGGCCATGTGGCCGTCCGTGCGAATCAAAGACCTTCTGCTGATCACCGTCGCGATGGTGGCGGGGCGGACCTTCGCGATGGCGGCCAACCGCATTCTCGACCGCAAGATCGACGCGCTCAATCCGCGTACGCAGAACCGCGAACTGGTCACCGGCGCCGTGAGCGTCCGCACGGCCTGGACCGGCGCGCTGATCTCCCTGGTCTTCCTCTTCGTGGCGGCCGGCCTGCTCAACTGGCTGTGCCTGGTGCTCTCGCCGCTGGCGGTGATCCCGCTGGTGATCTACCCGTACGCCAAGCGCTTCACGAACTTCCCGCACTACGTGCTCGCCCTGGCCCAGGCGGTCGCGCCGGTCGGGGCCTGGATCGCGATCACGGGTACGTTCGCCGGCTCCGGACCGGCCTGGGTGCTCGGCGTCGCGGTCGGTCTGTGGATCGGCGGCTTCGACATCATCTATGCCTGTCAGGACGTGGAGATCGACCGGCAGATCGGCGTGCACTCCACGCCGGCCCGGTTCGGGGTGCGCACCGCCCTGCACATCTCGACCGTCACCCATGTGGTGACCTTCGCCCTGTTCGTCTGGTTCGGCGCGCTGGTCGGCCTGGGCTGGCTGTGGTGGGTCGGTCTGGCCCTGACCGCGGCCGCGTTCGCCTACCAGCACGTGATCGTCACGCCTCGTGATCTCAGCAAGGTGAACAGAGCGTTCTTCACGGCCAACGGCTTCGTCGGGATCGCACTCTTCGTGTTCGCCCTGCTCGACCTGGTGCTGCTGTGACGCCGCGGACGCCCTGGATCGTCGGGGTCTCCGGGGCGTCCGGCACCCCGTACGCGAAAACGGTCCTGCTCGGGCTCCTCGACGCCGGCCACCCGGTCGACCTGGTGATCTCCAAGGCGGCCCGGCTGACCCTGCTGGACGAGACCGGCGCGACCGTCCGGGACGCGCACTGGAAGGACGACGTGGCGGCCTGGCTGGGCCGCGACCTCGGCGACGACCTGACCTACTGGCCGGCCTCCGACCTGGCGGCCGGCCCGAGCAGCGGCTCGTACCCGGCCGCCGGCATGGTGGTCGTGCCGGCCAGCACGGCCGCCTGCGCGGGCATCGCCATCGGCCTGTCCAAGGACCTGCTCCAGCGGGCCGCCGAGGTCAACCTGAAGGAGCGCCGGCGCACGGTCGTGGTGCCCCGTGAGACGCCGGTCACCCGCTCCCACCTGGAGCACCTCATCGCGCTGCATGATGCAGGCGCGGTGGTGCTACCGGCCAGCCCTGGCTTCTACGGCGCGGGTGCGACGGCGACAGCTCAACAGCTGGTCGACTTCGTGGCGGGCAAGGTGCTGGACGCGCTCGGCGTCACGCACACCCTCTTCGCCCGTTGGACAGGTGAGCTGAATGCTCAGCGCAGCCCGTTGGGTGGCCCGTAACTCGACCCCGGGTTCGAGGGGCCGCCGTTGCGTGGCCGGTTGGCCGCATCGTCCTCCCGCATCTCCTCGACCACGCCGTCGCCCTCGAGCAGCGCGCGAACCTCGGATTCGCGGAAGCGGCGGTGACCGCCGGGTGTGCGGATGCTGCCGATACGGCCGGCAGCGGCCCAGCGTGTGACCGTTTTCGGGTCGACGCGGAACAGCGCGGCCACCTCGCCCGGCGTCAGCAGACGATCTCCCGTGTCCACAGCCTCCTCCTCGCGTCGGTGTGTTGGAGCGGCCGTGGTCACGGTGAGTGGCGGCGAGCTCGATCGGGACGTACAGCAATTAGAGCATCGCCCTATCAGCAAGTCCGTGAAATGCGGAAAAAGAGCCGATTGCGACAGTGATCATTATCCTGGCACCCTAACCCTGCTACGCGGTGTGAGGCTGCCCCTCCGCAAGACAACCACGCGCACCGGCAGTTTAGGGTCTGAAACCATGGACGCCATCGACCGCCGGCTCATCGACCTGCTGCGAGAGAATGCTCGCTCGTCGTACGCCGAGCTGGCCCGCAAGGTCGGGCTCTCCGCCCCGGCCGTGCACGAGCGGGTCGGCAAGCTGGAGGCCGCCGGGACGATCCGCGGCTACCGCGCCGAGGTCGACCACGAACAGATCGGTCTGGGCGTCACCGCGCTGATCGGCATCGTCGAAGACTCCGGCGCCGACACCGACGACGTGCTGACCGCGGTGCGGGGGATGCCCGAGGTCGAGTCCTGCTACTTCATGGCCGGCGTCGAGTCGTACCAGCTGACCGTGCGGGTCGGCACGATCGCCGAGCTCGAGCAGCTGATCGTGCGGGTCAACCGGACGCCCGGCGTCGCCTCCACCCGCACCGCGATCGCGCTCAGCACCAAGTGGGAGAACCGGCCGCAGCCCGGATTGGGGTAGAAATGGATCAGCTCGACCGCGGTGACGAAGCCGCGCGGGTCTGGGCCCGTGATGCCATCGCCCACGTCGAGGCGGACGCCAACCGCTCCGCCGACACCCACCTGCTGCCCTTCCCGCTGCCGGCCGAGTGGGGCGTCGACCTCTACCTGAAGGACGAGTCCTCGCACCCCACCGGCTCGCTCAAGCATCGACTGGCCAGATCCCTTTTCCTGTACGCCCTGTGCAACGGCTGGATCGGGCCGGACACCACCGTGGTCGAGGCCTCCAGCGGCTCGACCGCGGTCAGCGAGGCGTACTTCGCCCGGATGCTCGGCCTGCCCTTCATCGCGGTGATGCCGGCGTCGACCTCGCCCGAGAAGGTCGCGCTGATCGAGTTCCAGGGCGGCAAGTGCCATCTGGCCGACGACCCGGCCACGGTGGTGCCGACCGCGACCCGGCTCGCCGCCGACCTGGGCGGGCACTTCATGGACCAGTTCACCCACGCCGAGCGGGCCACCGACTGGCGCGGCAACAACAACATCGCCGAGTCGATCTACGCCCAGCTGACCCTGGAACGGCACCCGGTGCCGGCCTGGATCGTGGTCGGCGCGGGCACCGGCGGGACCAGCGCGACCATCGGCCGCTACGCGCGCTACCGCCGCTTCCCGACCAGGCTGTGCGTGGTCGATCCGGAGGGTTCGGCGTTCTGGCCGGCGTACCTCAGCGGCGATTTTGATCATTGCACCGGCCGCAGCTCACGCATCGAGGGGATCGGGCGGCCCCGGGTCGAGGCGTCGTTCCAGCCGGCCGTGGTGGACCGGATGGTGCACGTGCCCGACGCGGCGTCGCTGGCGGCCATGCGGGCCGGGTCGGAGGTGCTCGGCCGGCGCCTGGGCGGATCGACCGGAACGAATCTGTGGGGCGCGTTCGGGCTGATCGCGGCGATGCGGGCGACCGGCCGCCAGGGGTCGGTGGTGACGCTCATCTGCGACGGCGGCGAACGGTACGCCGACACCTACTACTCGGACGCCTGGGTCGCCGCGCAGGGCCTCGACCTGACGCCGCACCGGCGGGTCATCGACCGTTTCCTGGCCGGCGGCGAGTGGCCCTCGGTTCCCTGACTCCCGCTGAAAACTGACCGAGCGAAGGGCGGCGCGCGCGCCCGAGATTTGGTTGGATTCCAGACGTGGAAGACGATTCACCTTCTCCGGCGCTCGCCCGGCCGGAGCCACCCCTCCGGCCGGAGGCGCGGCCCGAGCCGCGGGCGGTCTGGCCCGAGCCGGCGTGGCCCGCGCCGCCGGGGGCCTTCACCCCGGCGCCGCCCTTCGAGGTGGTGAACCCGCCGGCCAGTTTCGCCCCGCCGCCCGCGCGGGGAGTCTCGCGCAAGGCGGTCGGGGTCTCGGCCGGCGTGCTGGCGCTCGCGGTGGCCGTCTCCACCGGGATCATCGCGTTCGCGCCCGGGCGCTCGGAGCCCTCCACCGCGCCGGTCCCCGCAGCCGAGGCCGGCGCGAAGCCGCCGGCCACACCCTTCGAGCAGGCCGAGGCGTCGCTCCAGCAACAGACGGCCGCGCTGCTCAAGGGCGACCAGAAAGGCTGGCTCGCGGCCGTCGACCCGAAGTCACGCATGCTCCAGAGCCGCTACCGCACGATGTTCACCTCGTTGCGGGGCCTCGGCGTCAGCCAGTTCGAGTACCACGCCTACCAGCGCGACGGCGGCAAGGGCACCACCGTGCTGATGGGCGTGTCCGCCGCGTTCTGCCTGAGCCGGCCGACCTGCCCCGAGTTCAACTCCAGCTCCGACACCGGGCCGCCGCGCGCCGAGCAGGCCCTCACGCTCAAGCCGGTCGGCGGTCGATACGTGATCACCTCGCTGTCGAACATCAAGGAGCCCAACTACCTCCAGCCGATGCCGTGGGAGAGCGGCGACCTGGTCTTCGAGCGTGGTCGTCGGGTGACCGTGGCGGCCACCCCCAAGCAGGCCAAGAACCTGAAGCGGGTGCTCGCCGTGGCCGAGAAGGCGGCCGTGATCAACGACCGGTACGCCGCCTTCGTCGGCAACCCGCAGCAGCGCTACCGCGTCTACCTGGCCGACGACAAGGTCTGGAAGTCCTGGTACGGCGGCATCGAGGACAAGTGGACGGTGGCGTACGCGGTCCCGCTCAACAACGCCGGCACCGACGTCGTCCTGCGGATGAGCGAACTGAGCGACAAACGCCTGCTCGAGACCACGGTGCAGCACGAACTCGGTCACGTGGTGACGGTCGGCGGAGTGTCCACCCGCGACTTCGGCCAGGACCAGTGGCTCAGCGAGGGCGTGGCCGAATACATCGGCTGGGCGCCCAGGCACGCCAAGGACAGCTGGCGGCGGCAAGGCGTGCGCAACGCCTTCCGCAAGGCCAGGAAGCCGAAGACGATCGCCGCCAGCGCGCTGGCCGACGACGCCAGTGACAAGGCCGGCGACCAGTTCTACGGGCTCGCCCACTTCGCGATCGACTGCATGGCCCAGACGTACGGCGAACGCAAGCTGTTCGAGTTCGTCAAGCTGACGCTGCGCGAGGACAACACCTACGACATGGCGTCCCGGGAGGCGTACGGCCTGCCGTTCGCCACCGTCGACAAGGGCTGCCTGACCTGGATCAAGAAGACGGCGTGACCCACCGGGCCAGCGTCGGGTAATCGGTGATGAACCCCTCGTCGTCCACGATCAGGTCGGCGCTGAACGTGTCCGACGCGAACCGGATCACCCCGTCGCCAAACGGCGTGTAGATCTGGTCGGCCTGCACCACCTCGAGGCTCGGCAGCCGCACCCACGCCACGCTGATCCGGTGGGCCACCCCGGCTTCGGCGGTCAGCAGGCCCAGCCGGCGGATCGGCAGCGTGTTGGTCAGCGGCGAGCCGGTCAGATCGACGTCGAACGCGCCGTAGAGCAGGTCGGGGTCCTCGGTGCCGGGCAGGCCGGCGGCCGCATGCCCGGCCGAGGTCAGGACCGCGTCGAGATTGCCCTGCTCGCCGGTGGTCACCCGCCAGCGGCCGGCCGCAAGCTCCAGGCGCAGGGTACGGGCCCAGCCCGCGCCCTCGGCCGACACGTCCACCCGGACCGTGGCCCACGCCGGGTCGGTCTGGATCTCGTAGCGCGCCGTGTAGGGGATCGGATCGATGGCCTGCTGGGTGCCTCGGGCATACAGACCGTCACGGGCGTCGACCAGCGTGTGTTCGACGCCGGGCACATCCCGGCGCTCCCAGAACCGTGCGGCGGGCAGAGTCGGCATAGGAACCGACGGTAACGGGTTCCGGCCGGGCCCGCATCGGGCCCGGCCGGAAACCACCTGGTGCTACGTGGTGCTGTGTCGCCTAGTAGTTGCTGCTCCGCGCTGGGCGCGGGCTGCTGAACCGGCGGTCGCCGTTGGTCGGCTCACGCCGGTCGTTGCGCCGGAAGTTGCCGCCGCGGGCCGCCCGGTCGCCGAAGTTGCGCTCGCCGGCGGTGCGCTCGCCGGCGGTGCGCTCGCCACCGACCCGCCGCTCGCCACCGCCGGTGCCGCTGCCGCCGGTGAACGTACGCTCGCCGGCGGTGCGCTCGCCGCCACGGTCGCTGCCGCGGGCGAAGGGACGCTCGCCGCGGTAGCCGCCACGCTGGGGCCGGTCACCGAACCGCTTGGGCCGCTCGGTGCGGTCGCGCCGCTGCTCGGGCTCTTCCACCACCGGGATGCCGCTGGGCTCGCGGGCGCCGGTGATCTCCATCAGACGCTCGTCGCCCAGGCGCACCCGCACCTCGTCGGGTGCCACGCCCGCCTTGGCCATCATCGAGCTGGTGCTGCGGCGCTGCTTGGGCAGAACCAGCGTCACCACGGCGCCGGACTCGCCGGCCCGAGCCGTGCGGCCCGCGCGGTGCAGGTAGTCCTTCGGGTCCTTCGGCGGGTCGACGTGGACGACCAGGGAGATGCCGTCGACGTGGATGCCACGGGCGGCCACGTCGGTGGCGACCAGCACGTTGGTGCGGCCTTCCTTGAACTCGGCCAGCGTCTTCGTGCGGACCCGCTGGGTCTTGCCGCCGTGCAGCGCGCCCGCGCGCACACCCACCGCGCGCAGCTGCTCCTGCAGACGGTCGACCCCCATCTGGGTACGGGCGAAGACGATCGTCTTGCCCGCCCGGTTGGCGATCGAGGCCGTGATCGGGAACTTGTCGTGCGGCGGGATCAGCAGCAGGTGGTGATCCATCGTGGACACGCTGGCCTCGGACGGGTCCGTGGAGTGCGTGACCGGGTCGTGCATGAAGCGCTTGACCAGCATGTCGACGTCACCGTCGAGGGTGGCCGAGAAGAGCAGCCGCTGAGCGTTGGCCGGGGTCTTGGCCAGCAGCTCGGTGACCTCGGGCAGGAAGCCCATGTCGGCCATCTGGTCGGCCTCGTCGAGCACCGACACCTCGATCTGGTCGAGGCTGCAGGCGCCGCGCTCGATGAGGTCGCCGAGGCGGCCCGGCGTGGCGACCATGACCTCGACGCCGCGGCGCAGCGCGTCCATCTGGCGGTCGTAGGGCACCCCGCCGACCGCGGTCTTGATGAAGACGCCGACGGCGCGGCCGAGCGGCATCAGCGCGTCGGCCACCTGCATGGCCAGCTCGCGGGTCGGCACCAGGATCAGGGCCTTGGGGTGGTGCGGGACGGCGCGGCCGCCCTTGGCCACCCGGGCCAGCAGCGGAAGACCGAAGGCGAGGGTCTTGCCGGAGCCGGTCTGGCCGCGGCCGAGAACGTCACGGCCGGCCAGCGCGTCGGGGATGGTGGCGGTCTGGATCTCGAACGGCGAGCTGATGCCCTCGCGGGTCAGGACGCGGACGAGCTCGGCGGGGAGGCCGAGGTCGCCGAAGGTGGCAACCGGGATGACCGGGGTCTCGTCGGCGATCGCGGTCTCCTCGGTAACCGGAGTCGCCTCGATGACCGGAGTCTCGTCGATGGCTGCTGCCTCGATGACCGCCGCGGTCTCGATGTCGGCCGCGGGCTCAGTCTCGGCCGCGGGCTCGATGTCGATCGCGGGCTCAGCGTTCTTCGCTTGCTCGGTGCTGACCGCGGGCTCGGAGTTGACCGCGAGCTCGGAATTCACCGCGGTGTCCACCGTGGGGGATTCGAAGACGGAAGGAAAAGTGTTCGGGTCGGCGAAAGTGGTCAAGAGAACCTCTCTACGGGGGCGCATGCTCGCGAATGGCCCGCCGCGGGTCTCGTACGTGTCCGTGAGGACTCGATCGACCGACCGCCGTCATGCCTGCAAGAACGCCCATGGCGTGAACCGGGGGACACGCCGCGTCAAATTACTGCCATCAGTGTACGGGTCAACGTTTGCGCACCCGCGAATAATCCGCGCCGGTAGTGGGCAGACTCACCTTCGGCGCAACCGCGCCAGCTTAGGGCGTATAGCTGCGTAGCGGCAAATTCACTCCTTGCCGAACACGCCGTTCATCATGTCGGTGAAAGCGTCGCCGACGGTGAAGACGAACAACAGGCTGATGCCGAGAATCACCAGCAGCACCACGAGCATCGCGATGCCCACCTTGACGTTGCTGCGCCGGTTGGTGTCGACACCCTTGTCCCAGCCCTGGGCGAGGATGTGCCCGGTCAGCGACCCGGAGTTCTCCAGCGAGTTGGTGTTGACCGGCATGGTCATGTCGATCGGCGAGTCGTTGCCGTAGACGGTGCCGTCCATCCGCTGACCGGGCACGCCCGATCCTGGCCCGTGGAATGGGCTGGACACCTGGGCGGGGACTCCACCGAACGGGCGACCGGAAGCGTCTGACGCGCCGACCCCGGAGGAGGGGCCGTTCCACGCCGGCGCCTGGCTGGGCGGCGGCGCGACGTTCCACGGCGGGTTGGCGGCCGGCGCCGCACCGCCCATTCCGGGCACTCCGGTCCCGGCGCGGAACGGCATCGTCTCGTCCGCGGCCGGCCCACCCGGCGTCCCGGTTCCAGCCCGGAACGGCATGGTCGCGTCGGCCGACGGCGTGCCCGCCCCGGGGCGGAACGGCGCGGTGGCGTCGGCGGACGGGTTGCCCTGGCCCGGGCGGAACGGCGCGGTGGCCTCGTTGGGCTGGCCGGCGCCCGGGCGGAACGGCATGGTCGCCTCGGCCGGTGGCGTGCTGGAGCTGTACGGCGGCGCGCTGGAGCTGTAGGGCGGCGTGCTCGTGCTGTACGGCGGCGCGCTGGAGTTATGGGGCGGCGTGCTCGTGCTGTATGGCGGCGCGCTGGAGCTGTAGGGCGGCGTGCTCGCACTGTAGGGCGGCGCGCTGGAGTTGTAGGGCGGCGTGCTCGCGGGAGCGCCACTCGACGGGCGGGCCCAGTCGGCCGGCGGGCTGCTGGCCGGTGCGCCGCTGGTCGGCTGCCCGTAGCTCACCGGCGGCGGCGCGGACCACTGCGCCGGCGGGACGCCGGGCGGCATCGAGTAGGACGGCAGCGGCCCGCCGGCCGCCGGGCTGGAGATCGTCGGCGGCGGCGGGAAGACCGGCTGGGGTGGCCCGGGCACCGGTGACGGGCCGGGGCCGGGCGGAACCGGGCTCGGACCGGGGCCGGGCGGGATCGGCGACGGGCCGGGACCCGGCGGCATCGGCGACGGACCCGGGCCCGGCGGCACGGGCGAGGGGCCCGGCTGCGGCGTCGGGTACGGGTCGGGGCGCGGGGGCATCGGCGACGGGCCGGGCGGCTGCGGCGACGGGAACGGGTTCGGGAACGGGTTCGGCGCCGGCGAGACCGGCTCCGGCGGGTCGAACGGCTTGAACGGCTCGGGCGGCCGGCTCGGCTCGCCGGGTCGCGGCGCGGGCGCCGGCCGGCGGTCAGGCTCGGGGTCGCCGGGCGCCGGCTCGTCGGGCCGGTTGGGCTCGGGATCGGGCCGGCTGGGCTCGGGGTCAGGCCGGTTGGGCTCGGGCTGGTCGGGATCGCCCGGCTCGGGGGACGTCGCGCTCGGGCGTCCGCCGTACACCTTGGCGCTGCCGGACGAGCGGGCAGGCGCGTCGGCCGGGTCGGCATCCCACGCACCGCCGGGAACCGAGGCGCGGGCCGCACCGGCGCCGGGGGTGGCCGACATCGGCCGGCTGGTGCCGCCCGGCGCGTCGACCCGGCCGGGCACGGACGCGCGGCCCGACCTGCCGCTGGCCGGCGTGTTCGCGGGCGGAACCGAGGCCGGCCGGGAGGAATACGACCCATCGGACGGATCGGACGCGGACTGGTCGCTGCCGGACGCGCCCCAGAGGGCGCCGGGCCCGGGCGGAGGCGGCAATTCGTACCCTTTGTCGCTGTCCCCGGTCGGTGTCCGCCCAGCTCGAGGCGCGTTGCCCTGGCTGTCTGCCGGCGCCTGCTGCTCGTCCATGGGTCCTCCCGACCGCCGCGTGCCGACACCTGGTGGAAGCGTCGGGCGCTGTTTCCTAACCGTGCCACATCGGCGCGGGTGCCCGCACCCGGCGTCGGCAAGGCTAGCGAAGTGGATCAAGTGTCCGGGTTTCCGCCGAAAGCGCTCACCCAGGGGAAACGACGAAGCGCCCCGTCGTCCGGGGCGCTTCTGCCGGTTCGCGAATCAGTTTCCGTCCGAGCCCGCCGACTCCGTCGGATCGGCCGCCTTGGACGTCTCGGTCGGCTCAGGTTCGGCCGGCGGCGTCGTCTCGCGAGGCGGCTCTTCCGTCTCCTCGGCCGGCGGCGTCTCCTTCGGCGGGTCTGGGTCGGGCTCGTTCGCCGGCGGGGTGGTGCCGCCGCCACCGTTGTTCGGCGGGGTGGAGCCACCACCGTTACCCGGCGGGGTCGAGCCTCCGCCATTGCCTGGCGGGGTCGAGCCTCCGCCGTTACCCGGCGGGGTGGAACCGCCGTTGCCCGGTGGCGTGGAGCCGCCGTTACCCGGCGGGGTCGAGCCGCCGTTGCCCGGTGGCGTGGTGCCTCCACCGCTCGGCGGGTTGGTCGTGGTCGGCGGGTTGGTGGTGGCCGGCGGCTGCGTCGTGCCGTTGCCGCCGTTACCGGTGCCGCCGTTCCCGTTGTCGGGCGCCGGCAGGTTGTTCAGGTCGGGACCCTGCGTCGGGTGGTCGACCGAGCCGAACACCCGCGTCGCGCCGAACAGCCGGCTCCACCGGACCGGGGTGAGCCGCACGTCAAGGCCGGTCCGCGGCGCCTCCACCATCTTGCCCTCGCCGGCGTACATGGCCACGTGGTGGATGCCCGTCCAGCTGTTGCTCGAGCTGAAGAAGAGCAGGTCGCCGGGGAGCAGCGAGTAGCGGTCGACCACCCGGTTGCGCAGCTGCCAGTACTGATCGCGGGACACCCGGGCGAGATTGAACTTGTCGTCCTGCTTGGCCGCGGTCTTGTAGGAGTAATACATCAGACCGGAGCAGTCGAACTGGTCTGGGCCCTCTTCGGACCAGACGTAGGGATCGCCGATCTGCTTGAGCGCGATGGTCAGCGCCCTGATCGCCTTCGGGTCGGCGCCGCGCCCCGAGGACGTGCCGTCCATGTAGTTGGCGCCGAGACGCGCGTCTTCGGCGGTTGCCGTGGCCTCGGCCGCGGTCAGCTCCTCGGCGTGGTCGGCCCGCCACTTGTCGAGCGCCTTCTGCTTCGTGCCGATCGTCGCCTTGAGGGTCGTCCACTTCTGTTGCAGGTCGGTGTAGGTGGCCGACGCGGTGGTCTGCTCGGCCCAGGCGATGGTCTGTGCGTCTTGGATCAGCGCGAGCTGGCGGTTGGCCGCCTCGTCGGAGGAGGTCTCGCCACGCTGCATTCGGGAGAGCGCGTCGAGGTCGGCCAGGCCGGACCCGGGCAGGCCGGGCGGCAACGCGGCCTGGTCGCGCACCGCGGCGGCGGCGGCCGCGGCGGCGTCGTGCTGGGCCTGGGTCAGCGCGGCCTGGGCGGCGGTGAGCTTGGCGCCCGCGGTGTCGGCCTGCGTCTTGGCGAGATCGCGGTCCTCGCCCAGCTTGATCAGCTGGTCGCCGAGGGTGTTGATCTCGTTCTGTTTCCTTTCCTGCTCTTGCAGGATCGGGGCCACCGCGACGCCGGGCAGCGTCACCGGGGTCGTGGTGGTGGGGGTGCTCGAGGTCTGCCCGGGCATCAGAAGGGTGCCGATGGGCGTGGGGCGGGAGCCGGCGTCGGGGATGGCCGGGGCCACCGGGGGCGCCGGGACGTTCGGGGCGGCCTGGGCCGCGAGGGGATGGAAGAGAGCGGCGATAGCGGTGGCCGCGGCAGCGGTCAACACCAACGGACGCCACCAAGGCCGCGCACGTCGAAGTCGATCTGCCCCTCGGTATGTCGCCATCAGCTCCCCGTCCGCTCGGCGCCACCCGGTAGGGCGCTTTCCGAGGCTGTCCGTTCCCCCATATAGGTCATACCCCACCAGGCGTACCGCTGTCGATCGATCGAAGATGAAAGGAACCTGAGAATCGGTGCTCCGCCGGGGTGACCTACGCCGCGTCCATCATGCGCCACGTGGTGCCGGCGAGCCAGGGACGTACGCTCGCACGAAGGGGCAGAGAGGGAGGTACCAATGGACGCCGGTCTGAAGCGTGAGCTGGAGGCCAAGGTCTACTCGGGTGAACGCCTGACCAGGGCCGACGGCGAGGCGCTGTACGCCACGGACGATCTTGCCTGGCTCGGCCGCCTGGCCCACCACAAGCGCACCGAGACCAACGGCGACCGGGTGATGTTCAACGTCAACCGGCACCTCAACCTCACCAATGTCTGCTCGGCCAGTTGTGCCTACTGCTCCTTCCAGCGCAAGCCGGGGGAGAAGGCGGCCTACACGATGCGGATCGACGAGGCCGTCCGCAAGGCCAAGGAGATGGAGGATGAGCAGCTCACCGAGTTGCACATCGTCAACGGGCTGCACCCCACCCTGCCCTGGCGGTACTACCCCAAGGTGCTGCGCGAGCTGAAGGCGGCGCTGCCCAACGTCAAGCTCAAGTGCTTCACCGCGACCGAGGTGCAGTGGTTCGAGAAGATCAGCGGGCTGCCCGCCGACGCGATCCTCGACGAGCTGATGGACGCCGGCCTGGAATCGCTGACCGGCGGCGGCGCCGAGATCTTCGACTGGGAGGTCCGGCAGCACATCGTCGACCACAACTGTCACTGGGAAGACTGGTCGCGGATCCACCGGCTGGCCCACAGCAAGGGCATGAAGACCCCGGCCACCATGCTGTACGGCCACATCGAGGAGCACCGGCACCGGGTCGACCACGTGCTGCGGCTGCGTGAGCTCCAGGACGAGACCGGCGGTTTCGCGGTCTTCATCCCGCTGCGCTACCAGCACGACTTCGTCGACGCGCAGGACGGCATCGTCCGCAACCGGATCCAGGCGCAGACCACGATGGCCGCGCCGGCCGAGTCGCTGAAGACGTTCGCGGTGTCCCGGTTGCTCTTCGACAACGTGCCCCACGTCAAGTGCTTCTGGGTCATGCACGGCCTGTCGGTGGCCCAGTTGTCGCTGAACTTCGGCGTCGACGATCTGGACGGCTCGGTGGTCGAATACAAGATCACCCATGATGCCGACTCGTACGGCACGCCGACCACCATGCACCGGGAAGACCTGCTCAACCTGATCTGGGACGCCGGCTTCCAGCCGGTCGAGCGGAACACCAGGTACGAGGTGGTGCGCGAGTACGACCGGCCGCCGACGCTGGCCGACCGGCGCAGCGAGCCGCAGCAGGTCTGGGCGTAGGGCTCCCGGGCCGGCCGCGTACCCTCGGTTTGTCATGACCGAAGCCGCGAAGAAGACCGAAGGCGCCGAGCCGAGCGAGCGGCGCCTCCGCCGCGATGCCGACGGCCGCCTGGCCACCTTCCCCGACCTGGTCGGGACGGCGCTGGCCGGGCTGCTCGCCGGGTTCGTCGTGCTGCTCGTCATCGAGGGCCTGTTGTCGCTGGTGCGGCTCTCCGACTTCGGCGACGCGAGCGGCTGGATCGCGCTGGTCCTGCCGGTGTGGCTGTTCACCGAGGAGTTCCGCGCGGCCGGGTGGGGCGGCGGCCGCGTCGTGGTCGGCCTGCTCGGCCTCGGGTTCGGCGTCGCGGCCGGGATGACGCTGGCCGGCCTGGCCGCGGGCCTGTTCCCGGCGCTGGTCAGCGGTGCGATCGGCGCGTTCGCGCTGACCGTGGTCTACAGCGCCGTCTGGTTCTACGGTCTGCGGTGGCTGCGCCATCGGGCCGGCTGAGGGAGATTGCTGTGAATCCCGCTCTCAAGTACACGCTCGGCCGGTTCGGGCTGTTCTTCCTGTTCCTCGTGCTGCTCCTGCCGGTGCCGCTGAACATCCTGATCAAGGCCATGATCGCGCTGGTGCTGTCGGCGATCGCGTCGTACTTCCTGCTGGCGAAGTGGCGCGACCAGATGGCCGAGCGGCTGGGCACGGTGGCCGACCGGCGCAAGGCCGAGAAGGACCGGCTGCGGGCCGCGCTGGCCGGCGACGAGTCGGCCGCGGCCGAGGGTGATCGGGCCGCCGAGCCCCGGTCCGTCGAGAAATAGGGCATCCTGCCGGGGTAGGTGCCAGCCGGGATATTGCCAGTCGTCTATCCGTGGTGATGGGGTGTCGGAAACCCCCATTCCCTCGGAGGTCGTTCATGAGACGACGTGTCACGGCGGCCGTGGTCGCCGCTCTGGCCGGATTCACCCTGGTCGCGGCCGGACCGGCCGAAGCCGGGCCCGGTGCCGAGCAGTCCGCCCAGTACGAAGTGTTCGACGTGCGTACCGCCGCGTCGCGTAACCAGATCGCCCGCAGCGGCGCCGCGATCGACGGCGTGCAGCACGCGGTGGTCGAGATCACCGCCACCGCCGCGGAGGTCGCGACCCTGCGGTCCCAGGGCTTCAAGGTCGAGAAGCTGCCCGACCAGGCCCTGGAGAAGGCCTCCACCATGGACTTCCCGCCCCGGGACGCCGCCTACCACAACTACGCCGAGACGATCGCCGAGGTGAACCGCGTGGTCGCGGCGTACCCGTCGATCGCCAGCAAGCGGGTGCTCGGCACCTCGTACGAGGGCCGGCAGATCGTGGCCGTGAAGATCTCCGACAACGTCGGCACGGACGAGAACGAGCCCGAGGTCCTTTACGACGCCAACCATCACGCCCGCGAGCACCTGACCGTGGAGATGGCCCTCTACCTGCTCAACCAGTTCACCAGCGGGTACGCCTCGGACAGCCGGGTCCGGTCGGTCGTGGACAGCCGCGAGCTGTGGATCATCCCGACCGTGAACCCGGACGGTTCCGAGTACGACGTGGCGACCGGCAGCTACCGCTCGTGGCGCAAGAACCGCCAGCCGAACAGCGGCTCGAGCAACGTCGGCACCGACCTGAACCGGAACTACGGCTACAAGTGGGGCTGCTGCGGCGGCTCGTCCGGCAGCACCGGGTCCGAGACCTACCGGGGGACGCAGGCGTTCTCGGCGCCGGAGACCCGGGTGATCCGCGACTTCGTGAACAGCCGGGTGGTCGGCGGGGTCCAGCAGATCAAGGCCGCGATGGACTTCCACACGTACTCGGAGCTGGTTCTCTGGCCCTTCGGCTACACCAACGCGCGCACCGGCGAGGGCATGAACACCGACCAGAACAACACGTTCTCGACGCTGGGCCGCCAGATGGCCGCGACGAACAACTACACGCCCGAGCAGTCCAGTGCGCTCTACATCACCGACGGTGACCTGCTCGACTGGCTGTGGGGCACGCACAAGATCTTCGCGTACACCTTCGAGATGTACCCGACCTCCTCGTCGGGCGGCGGCTTCTACCCGCCGGCCAGCGTGATCACGCGCGAGACGAGCCGGAACCGGACGGCGGCGCTGCAACTGGCCGAGGTGGCGGACTGCCCGTACAAGGTGATCAACAAGCAGTCCACGTACTGCTGACCGGCTTGCCCGGGGAAACTACCTGTCCTAGCTTGGTGGCTATGACAGGTAGTTTCCGTGCCTAGGGCCGGGTTGTCGCAAGCCGCGGTGGTCGACGTCGCGCTCGCGCTGATCGACGAGAAGGGCCTCGACGCGCTCAGCCTGGCCGCCGTCGCCGACCGGGCCGGGGTCGCCGCGCCCTCGCTCTACAAACACGTCGGCAGCCTGGCCGACCTGCGCGAACTGATGGCCGAGCGGATCACCCGGCAGATCACCGCGATCTTCGCGACCGAGGTGATGGGCCGGTCCGGCGACGAGGCGGTGATCGCGCTGCTGCGGGCCTACCGGGCGTACGTCGTCGGCCACAACGCCCGCTACACGCTGGTGCCGCTCGACCCGCTGCATCGGGACACTCCGCTGGCCCGAGCGGGGGCGGAGATCCTGGCGGTGTTCGTCGCGGTGATGCGGGCGTACGCCATGGACGAAGCCACCGCGACCCACGCGATCCGCCGGCTCCGGGCCGCCGCCCACGGTTTCGCCACCCTGGAGGCCGGCGGTGGTTTCGGCCTCGACCTCGACGTCGACGAGTCGTACGACCAACTCATCGACATGTGCGTCCGCAGCCTGCGTTAGGTTCTACCCGAGACCGCGTTCCAGCGAAGCCGGTGTGATCCCGGCGCTGTCCCGCAACTGTGATGCCCCCGGGCCCGGGGGACGAGCCAGGTCGCCTGGACGCCGGTCGCGAACCAGCGCCCCCGGGGAAGGGGCGCCTCGCGGGCGGGCCACTCCTGTCGGCGAGCCGTCGACAGGAGGAACCATGCAACGACGACGTGTGCTGACCGCGCTGCTGACCTCGGCCGCGCTGCTGCTGGCGGGCTGTGCCGGGGGCGACAACACCCCCGCCGGGTCGCCGCCCTCGGCGAGCGCCGGCCCGGCGTACCCGGTCTCGGTCGGCGATCTGACCCTGGCCCAACGGCCCGAGCGGATCGTCTCGCTCTCACCGACGGCGACCGAGATGCTCTTCGCGATCGGCGCGGGACCGCAGGTCACCGCGGTCGACGACCAGTCGACGTTCCCGGCCGGGGCGCCCCGGACCGACCTGTCCGGCTTCAAGCCCAACGCCGAGGCGATCGCCCGGAAGAACCCCGACCTCGTGGTGCTCTCCGACGACCTCAACAAGATCGTCGACCAGCTGCGTACGCTCAAGATCCCGGTCTTCCTGACCCCGTCGGCCCGGGACCTCGACCAGACCTACGGTGAGATCGAGCAGCTCGGCACGCTGACCGGGCACCCCGCCGAGGCCACCGCGCTGACCGGCCGGATGCGCGCCGACATCGACCGGATCGCCGCCTCCGTGCCGAAGCGCACCAAGCCGATGACCTACTACTACGAGCTGGACCCGACCCTCTACACGGTCACCTCGAAGACGTTCGTCGGCTCGCTGCTCGGGCGGCTGGGGCTGAAGAGCGTCGCCGACGCCGCCGACCCCGACGGCAGCAAGGGCGGCTACCCGCAGCTCTCGCCGGAAGCGCTGGTCAAGGCCAACCCCGAGCTGATCCTGCTGGCCGACACCAAGTGCTGCAAGCAGTCCCCGGCCACCGTGAAGGCGCGCACCGGCTGGTCGTCGATCACCGCGGTCACCTCCGGGAAGGTGATCGCCCTGGACGACGACATCGCTTCCCGCTGGGGACCGCGTGTCGTCGACCTCCTCCGGTCGGTCGCGGACGGGATGTCGTGACCGATCGGCCGCGGCCGGCCGGCCTGCGGCTCCGCTGGGTGGCGGCGGGCCTGGCCGCGGTGGCGATCGCGCTGGTCGCCGGGGTGTCGCTCGGGCCCGTCGGGCTCCCGCCGGGCAGCGTCTCGGCCGAGCTTCTCAACCTCGTTCCCGGGGTACGCCTGCACAGCGGGCTCAGCGAACGAGAGATCGCGATCCTCACCGAGCTGCGCCTCCCGCGCGTGGTGCTCGGGCTGCTGGTCGGCGCGATGCTGGCCCTGGCCGGCGCCGCCTACCAGGGCGTCTTCCGCAACCCGCTGGCCGACCCGCACCTGCTCGGCGTCGCGGCCGGCGCCGGGCTCGGCGTGACCGCGGTGATCGCCACCCGTACCACCGACGGCGGCGACGCCACGGCCAACCTGCCGATCGGCGTGCCACCGGCGGCCTTCCTGGGCGCGCTGCTCGCCGTGGCCCTGACCTGGATCCTGGGGGCGGCCGGGGGCCGCGAACGCACCCCCGCCACGCTGATCCTGGCCGGGGTGGCGGTGTCGGCGTTCCTGGCCGCGGCCCAGACCTATCTGATGCAGCAGCACGTGGAAACGCTCCGCCAGGTCTACAGCTGGCTGCTCGGGCGGCTGGCCACCGCCGGCTGGCACGACGTGCTGCTGATCCTTCCGTACTTCGTGGTGACGGGTTTGATCGTCCTCTCCCAGCGCCGGGAACTGGATGTCCTCACGGTCGGCGACGAGGAGGCCGCGTCGCTGGGGCTGCACCCGCAGCGCAGTCGCTACCTGCTGCTGATCGCGGCCTCGCTGGGCACCGCGGCGGCCGTGTCGGTGTCCGGGCTGATCGGCTTCGTCGGCATCGTCGTCCCGCACACGCTGAGGCTGCTGTCGGGGGCCAGCTATCGGTCGCTCCTGCCGTTGTCGGTGCTGTTCGGGGCGGCGTTCCTGGCGCTGACCGACGTGGTCGCGCGGACCGCGGCCGGCGAGGCGGAGATCCCGATCGGCGTGGTGACCGCGTTCTTCGGCGCCCCGTTCTTCATCCTGGTGCTCCGCCGGAGCCGGGCGGTGTGACGGTGATCGGTGTGCGGCGGGTGAGTGTGCGGCTGGGCGGGGCGACCGTCGTCGACGAGGTTGACCTCGGGGTCGGCGCGGGCGAGTGGGTCACGGTCATCGGGCCGAACGGCGCCGGGAAGTCGACCCTGTTGCGGGCGATCGGCGGGCTGGTCGCGTACACCGGCGAAATTGATCTTGGAAAGAGGCGCGCCGAGACGCTCAGGCGGCGGGAGCGGGCGCGCGCGGTCGCGATGGTCGCGCAGACTCCGGTGGTGCCGCCGGGGATGCGCGTGATCGACTACGTGCTGCTCGGGCGGACGCCCTACCTCGCGCCGCTGGGCCGGGAATCGGCATCCGATCTGTCGGCCGTGGACGAAGCGCTGGGCGCGCTCGACCTGGAGGCCTTCGCGGGGCGGCGGCTCGAGACCTTGTCCGGTGGCGAACGGCAGCGGGTCTTCCTGGCTCGGGCGCTGGCCCAGGGCGCGCCGATCCTGCTGCTCGACGAGCCGACCTCGGCGCTGGACATCGGTCACCAGCAGGAGGTGCTCGACCTGGTGGATCGGCTGCGCGGCGAGCGGGAGCTGACCGTCCTGTCGACGATGCACGACCTGTCGATCGCGGGGGAGTACGCCGACCGGATGGTGCTGCTGGCCGAGGGCCGGGTGGTCGCCGCCGGCCCGCCGCGCGAGGTGCTCACCGAAACCCTGCTGGCTGAGCACTACCGGGCCCGGGTCACCGTGCTGGAGGGCGAGAGCGGACCCGTGGTGATACCTAAGCGCTCTCCAGGATCGAGAACGTCCCGCCCTGCGGATCCTCGATGACCGCGTAGCGGCCCATCGGGAAGTTGATCGGCGGCCGGACGACGTGCCCGCCCAGCTCGTGGGCCAGCGCGGAGGTCTCGTCGCAGTGCCGCACCGCGAAGTAGAGCATCCAGTGTGCCGCCAGGTCGTCCGGCCAGCCGGGGCCGACCATCGGCTGCATGCCGCCGATCATCTGGCCGTCCAGCTCCCAGACCACGTACGGCTGGCCCACGAACTGGCTCTCCCGCGCCGCCCAGCCGAACACCCGGCCGTAGAAGTCGACCGACCGCTCGACGTCCCGGGTGGTCAGCTCGCTCCAGGTCAGCGCGCCCGGCACGTCGACCACCTCGGCGCCGGCCATCGTGCCGGCCTGCCACACCGTGAAGGGCGCGCCGGCCGGGTCGAGGCAGGCCGCCATCCGGCCCTGGACGCCCACGTCAAAAGGGGGTACGAGCACCTTCCCGCCGGCGTCCTCGACCAGGATGGCGGTGTCGTCGGCGTCATCCGTCGCGATGTACGTGCTCCACGCCGTCGGCTGGCCCTCGCCGAACAGCGGTCCGGCACCGGCCGCCGGCCGCCCGTCCAGGTTGAAGATCGTGTAGCCGCCGTAGTCGTCGCCCGACACGTGGGCCGTCCAGCCGAACAACTCGGTGTAGAAGCGCTTCGCGTCGTTCACGTCCGAGGTGCCGAGATCTACCCAAAGAGGCTGGCCAGGGGTCGGTGCGGTCATCTCCGCATGGTGGCACCGACCCCCCTTTCGACTCTCTTAAGTGTCGAACTTCTAGCTGAACCGCCGACCCTCGTCGCGGCGATAGGCCCATGCGGCCAGCCCAGCGAAGACGATCGTCCAGGCCACCAGGCTCACCGTCGCGGTCAGGTCGAACCGGAAGTCGCCGACCGCCGCCCACATCAGCCGGGCCGCGCCGCCGGTGGGCAGGTAGGGCGCGATGTTCTCGACGAATCCCGGCGCCGCGCCCGGTGCGGTCATCAGCCCGCCGCCGAAGGCCAGCGGGAAGAACAGCAGCTGGGCGGTCACGATCGCCGCCTTGGCCGGCAGCGAGTAGCCGATGGCCAGCCCGAGCAGCGTGAACGGCAGCGCGGACACGGCCAGCGCCCCGAGCGCGGCCAGCGCACCGCCCCAGGTGATCGTGGCCGCGGTGAACAGCCAGGCGATCAGCACGACCGGGATCAGCGAGATCGTCATCAGGGCCAGCCCGGCCAGGATGCGGCCGAGGAACCGCGGTCCCGGTCCGGCCGGCAGCGTGCGGGTGAACGGGTCCCACGGCTGGGCGCGGTCTTCGGCGATGCCGGCGCCGTACTGGAAGAGGTTGGTCGTCATCACCGCGAACGTGACCATGGAGGCGGTGGCGAAGGTGGAGTAGACCGGGTCGTCGCCGACGAACGGCACCACGAAGAACAGCATCGACGCGGCCGGGAAGAACGCGCTGCCGATCAGGGCCATCGGGATGCGTACGGTCTCGAGCAACTGGAACTTGGCGTGGGTCAGAGCGAGCGTGGTCATCGGGCACTCCCCGTGAGAGTCAGGAACGCTTCCTCGAGCGAGGTGGGACGCACTTCCAGGTCGGCGAACGGCACTTCCTTGGCCACCAGGTCGCGGACCAGGCGATCCGCGTCCGGCGTGAGCAGATGGGTACGCTCGCCCTCCCGCTCTCGGCCGACCACACCGGGCAGATCCGGTACGGGCGACGCCGTCGAGACGCTGACCCGGCGGATGGCGACCAGGCCGCGGACGGCGTCGACCGTGTCGTCGGCGAGCACGCGACCTCCCCCGATCACCACGACCCGCTGGGCCAGCGCCTCGACCTCCTCCAGGTAGTGGCTGGTCAGCACGACCGTGCCACCGTCGGCGTGGAACTCGCGGACCGCGTCCCACAGCGACCGCCGGGCCTCCACGTCGAGCCCGGTCGTCGGCTCGTCGAGGAACACGATGCGGGGCCGGCCGACGAAGGCCAGCGCCACCGCCAGCCGGCGCTTCTGCCCGCCGGACAACCCGCCGGTCTGCCGCCGCGCCAGATCGGTCAGGCCGAACCGGGCGAGCACCTCGTCCCGCCCGAGCGGCCTGGGAAAATGGGCGCGGGTGTAGTCGACGACCTCGACGACCCGCAGCGACGACGGCAGCCCGGTCTCCTGCGGCGTCACGCCCAGCGAGGCGCGGGCGGCCGCGTGGCGCGGGTCGCGGCCGCACAGCTCGACCGTGCCCTCGCTCGGCCGGCGGAGCCCGGTGAAGAGGTTGACCAGGGTGCTCTTGCCGGCGCCGTTCGGGCCGAGCAGCCCGACCAGCTGGCCGGCCGGGACGTCGAGGGACAGCCGGTCGAGGGCGAGCACGTCGCCGTACCGGCGGCTGACGTTGATCGCGCGGGCCAGGGTCATGGCTCCTCCGAGGGGTTGAGCAGGGCTTTCAGGGCCGCGGTGTAGTCCTCGAAGGCCAGCCGGCCGCGGCGGGTCAACTGGACGAGGGTGGCCGGCGTCCGGCCCTGATGGGTCTTGGTCACCTCGACGTAGCCGGCGTCCTCGAGCTTGCGGAGATGCACCGACAGGTTTCCGGCGGTCATCCGCAGGATCTCCTGGAGCCGGGGGAACGCGATCCGGTCGCCCTCACGGAGCATCGACAGCGACGAGACCACCCGGAGCCGGGCCTGGGCGTGGATCACCGGGTCGAGTTCCGGCAGCTCGGTCTGGCTCACTGGTTCCCAGCCTCGGCGTTCCCGGCCCCGGCGTTTCGGGCCTCGGCGGTTTCGGCCTCGGCGTTCTGGGCCTCGGCTTTTTGGGCTTTCGGCAGGCGGGACTTGGCGTAGGCGCCGGCCGCCAGCATGCCGCCGCCACCGAGCACGGCCAGCAGCAGCGCGTGCCACCCCGGCCCGGCGAAGACGCCGATCACGTTGATCGCGCTGATGAAGACGCCCAGCAGGAAGACGTTCTTGTCGTTGTAGATGGCGCCACCGGCCATGTGCAGCGCACCGGTCAGCGCCACCATCGCGCCGGCCCAGAGCAGGTTGACCTCGCCGTCGGGCACGAACTGGCTGACCCGGCCGAGCACCGTGGACAGCCCGAAGAAGGCGACCGACCAGGTGATGCCGTAGAACGCACCCTGCCGGCTGGACGGCCCGGAGATCCACCGCCCGCTGCGGGCGCCGACCACCCCGGTGAACGCGCCGGCCGTGATCATCGTCGCCGCCAGCACGGCCAGGGGCACCCAGTCGGGCATGTCGACGAAGACCCGCCCGCCCGGCCCGAAGCGCAGGAACAACAGGGTGAAGCTGATCAGCCAGGCGAAGCCCCAGGGCCACAGGAAGACGCGCGGGTCGGGGGTCAGCTTGCGTTCCGCCTCGGCCCGCTCGCGCTCGATCAGGCGGAGCGATTCGGCCGGGTCCATCGGCAGGTCGTCATCGTGCTCGCTCGTCATGCAAAGAACTTTACCGCACAAAGTCAAAGAGGTTTGTGCCATAAAGTTGACAGCCTGCTGGGATGTTCGACATCGAGGCCTACCAGCGCCGCGCCCGGTCCGGCCCCTGCTTCATCTGCGCGTTCCTCGCGGGCCACCCCGACTACAACCACCACGTGGTGTACGAGGACAACGCGACGATTGCCTTCCTGAACCGCTGGCCGACGCTGCGGGGCTACACGCTGGTGTGCCCGAAGCGCCACCTCGAGGACTGGCTGCGCCTGCCCCCGGCCGACTACCTGGCCGTCCAGTCGGTCGTCCACCGCGTCGCCGTGGCGATCGCCGAGGTCGTGCCGACCGAGCGCATGTACTCCCTGTCCCTGGGCAGCCACCAGGGCAACGCCCACCTGCACTGGCACCTGGCGCCCCTGCCGCCCGGCGTGCCCTACGACCAGCAGCAGTACCACGCGCTGATGGCCGAGAACGGCGTTCTGCCGGTCGACGACGCCGACCAGTCCACCTTGGCCGCCCAGATCCGCGCGGTCGTTCCCGGCCGCACCGGCTGAACGGCGGTCATCGGGTGCCCGGCCCGGCTGTGACGGGCGACGACTTCCGGCGTACGAAGGATCGGCTGTCGTCGGCGCTGGGCGATCGGTTCGACGCCCTGTACGCCGAAGGGCGCGCGCTCCCACTACCGGAAGCACGCGCCCTGGTGGCGTGACGCCTAGCCCTTGCGCCACTTCTGGTTGGCGGTTCCGGCGCAGTCCCAGAGCTGGAGCTTGGCGCCGTTCCCGTTCACCCAGTCCTTGATGTCGACACACCGGTTGGACTGCGGGTTCACCAGGTCACCGGCGCCGGAGAGGGTGAACTGCTGGGCCCCGGTGCCGTTGCACGTGTAGAGCTGGATCGCCGCGCCGTTGGCGGTGGAGCCGTCGGCCACGTCGGCGCACTTGCCGTTCTCGGTCTTCAGCGCGCCGCCCTCGAACGTCCACTTCTGGGCGCCCGAGTTGTTGCAGGTGTACGTCTGGAGCGGCGCCCGGTCGACGAAGTTGGCGCCGGGCACGTCGACGCAGAGGTTGTTCCAGTTGCTGATCACCGGCACCCCGGCCGGCGTGGGCGGCGGGGTCGAGCCACCGGCGCCGAACGGGCTGAGGATCAGGCCGGCCGAGCGCGGGTCGCCGTCGTGCACCAGCGACTCGAACGCGCCGACGTCGTCGAACGGGAACGCGTAGGCCTTGCCGTCGACCATGTTCGCGTGGATGACCCGGGCGTACTGGTTGGCCGGGTTGTTGCGGTAGAACTCGCCCGCGTTGAGGGTCGGCTGAGTGTCCAAGGTGCCCAGGGTGCCGCGGTTGAGAGCGGCGCAGAGGGTACGCGAGATCGGGCCGACCACCTGGTCGTTGGGTGCCGGCAGGTCACCGGCGCAGCCCCAGACGCTGCCCGAGGACGGGCGGTTGAACGACGCCACCTGCTGGCCCGCGCTGTTCGTGAAGTTCATGACGTTGCCCGACGTACGCCCGAAGTACTTGGTGTTGGGCTGGTCCCCGAACGGCACGACGGTCAACACCTTGCCGGTGTACGCGTTCCACGCCGACGCGATGTACGAGTCGTAGTAGTTGGCGGCCAGCAGCCCCGCCTCGGCCGCCTTGCCCGGCGCGAGCACCCGCAGCACGGTCCCGTCCGAGCGGCTGACCACGGTGTTGGCCCAGCCGGACTGGCCGCGGATGCCGTCGATGATCGCGTTGCGGCCGTTGTTGACCACGTCGCCGGTCCGCCTGGTCGCGCCGCTCGCCCCGGTCACGGTGACCGCGTGCGGGATCGCGAACATGTCCACCTGCGAGCTGTTCAGCCACAGGCCGGCGTCGTTGTAGGTGAACTCGGACCAGTCGAACAGAATGTTGCGGTTGGGGTCGCCGCCGGCCCACGGCGCGGGCTGCACCAGGCCGTCCGGGGTGAGGAAGAACTTCAGCTTCTCGCCGAGGGAGAAGTAGACCCGGCCGGAGAACCCGCGCGGGAAGTTGATCGTGGTGGTGCCGCCGTTGCCGGGTCCGCCGATGGCGACGTCCGGTGCGGGCGAGGGCGGGAGCTGGCCACCGCTCCAGGCGGTGAACGTGCCGGCCTGGTTCACGTAGCCGAGTCGGCCGCTGGAGAGCTGGACGCCGATCGTGTAGAGGTAGACGGCCTCGCCGCGTCCGGTGTTGTTGGTCACCGAGACGGGGAGGACGGCCGGGCCGATCGCCTGTGCGGGGGTGGCGACCACGGCGGTGACCGGAATCACGAGGGACAGGGACAGGAGTAGGGATCTCAGTCGCAATCGCACGAGAGCCTCCGGGGATGAGGACGAGAGAGCGCTCTCACAGCGTGAATGTTTTTAGTAAAGAATGTCAATAGATGATTGCCGATCTATGACCCGACCTAAGCTCGAACTCATGAGCGACATGACCTACCGCCGCCTCGGCCCCTCCGGCCTGCTGGTCTCCGTGGTCGGGCTCGGCTGCAACAACTTCGGCCGCAAGCTCGACGCCGACGGCACCCGCGCCGTCGTCGACGCCGCCCTCGACGCCGGGATCACCCTGTTCGACACCGCCGACATCTACGGCACCCCGCACGGCGCCTCCGAGGAGTTCCTCGGCGCCGCGCTCAAGGGTCGGCGCGACGAGGTGGTGCTGGCCACCAAGTTCGGGATGGACATGGAAGGCCTCAACGGCAACGACCGCGGCGTACGCGGATCGCGGTCCTACATCATCCGGGCCGTCGAGGCGTCCCTGCGCCGGCTCGACACCGACCACCTCGACCTCTACCAGATGCACGAGCCAGACCCGGGCACCCCGATCGACGAGACCCTCGCCGCGCTCGACCACCTGGTGCGCAGCGGCAAGGTGCGCTACCTGGGCAACTCCAACTTCGCCGGCTGGCAGATCGCGGACGCCGACTGGACCGCGCGGGCCGCCGGGCTGACCCCGTTCATCAGCGCGCAGAACCAGTACAGCCTGCTGGCCCGCGAGGCCGAGCAGGAGGTCGTGCCGGCCTGCGAGCACTTCGGGCTCGGGCTGCTGCCGTTCTTCCCGCTCAACAGCGGCCTGCTCAGCGGCAAGTACTCGCGGGACGAGAAGCCGGCCTCAGGGTCGCGGCTCTCGCTTCCCCGCTATCAGCGCTGGCTCGACGGCGCCGACTGGGACACCATCGAGGCACTGACCGCGTTCGGTGCCGACCGCGGCCACAGCCTGCTCGACGTGGCGATCGCCGGCTTGGCCGCCCGCCCGGCCGTGACCAGCGTGATCGCCGGCGCGACGACCCCGGACCAGATCCGGCAGAACGTCGCCGCCGGTGGCTGGGAGCTCACCGCCGCCGACGTGGCGGCGCTCGACGAGATCTTGAGCTGAGGCCGCTCCGCCTCAGAGCGCCGCGAAGACCGGTCCGTCCGGCGGCAGTGCCGGCGCCTCGCCCCGCGCTGCCGCCCGGCGGGCGAACTCGCGCAGCCCGGCCACCTGGCGCTCGCCCAGCGAGAAGTCGAGCGCGCGGAAATAGTTGGCGAGCGTCGCGGCGTCGAACGGTTCCCACCGGGCGGCCGCCTCGGCCACCGTGTCGAGCTCGTCCAGGCACAGGTCACGGGAGCGCAGGAAGGCCTCGTGCACCTCCTTGACCACGCCCGGGTGGGCCGACGCGAAATCCTTGCGCACCGCCCAGACCGCGAAGACCATCGGCAGCCCGGTCCACTCGCGCCACGCCTCACCCAGGTCGACCACGGTCAGACCGCTGGGCGGCTCGTGCATGACCCGCAGCGCCGGGTCGCCGATCAGCACGCCCGCGTCCGCCTCCATCAACATCTGGGTCAGGTCGGGCGGGCAGCGGAAGTACTCCGGTTCGGCCTGGTAACGGTCGGCCAGCAGCATCTGCGCCAGCAGCACGCCGGTTCGTGAGGTCGAGCCCAGCGCCACCGGGCGGCCGTCCAGCTCGCCCAGCGGCCGGGTGGTCACCAGGTTCACCGACAGCACCGGCCCGTCACTGCCGACCGCCAGGTTGGGCAGGAGCAGCAGATCTTCGTGGTGGCGCAGGTATTCGACCAGCGAGATCGGGCCGATGTCGAGGTCGCCGGCGACCAGCGCCGCGTTCAGCCGGTCGGGCGTGTCCTTGCGCAGATCGACGTCCAGCAGCGCGCCCGAACGCATCAGGCCCCAGTAGATCGGCAGGCAGTTCAGGAACTGGATGTGCCCGACCCGGGGGCGCTGGACGCGATCACTCATGCCACCGAACGTATCCCGGCATTTCGCCCCGCCGGTAATTCGGTGGCGTATCCCACGTCGGAGCGTAAGGTGGTTGGCCGCTCGACGGACGAGGTGAAAGCACCGAAGCGGACGTCGCCGCGCCGGGTCCAGGCGGCCATCCGCCCCCGGATACGCGGAAGCGAAGCATGCGAGCGATAGGGAAGATCAGCGTGCCCGCACCTGACCTCGACAGCGAACTGCAAGCCGAACGAAACCATCTGTCCGAGTCCCGGGCCGCCCTGCGCCGGATGCGCGGCCGGGCCGAAGCCCTCTTCTCGACCGGCAGCGACGTCGCCGGCGACGCGTACGGCGCCGAAGCCCTCGGCCGGACCCTCTCCCGGCGGGTGGCCGAGCTGGCCGACGTACCGGACACCCCGCTGTTCTTCGGCCGCCTCGACATCGGCGACGCCGAGTTCCACGTCGGCCGGCGGCACGTCACCGACGACGCCGGCGAGCCGATGGTCCTGGACTGGCGGGCGCCGCTGTCCCGCTCGTTCTACCGGGCCAGCGTCCGCGACCCACAGGGCGTGGCCGTGCGCCGCCGATTCGGTTTCGTCCGCGGCGAACTGACCAGCTTCGAGGACGAACACCTCGACCGCGGCGAGGAACTCGGCACCAAGAGCCGCATCCTGACCGCCGAGATCGAACGGCCGCGCGTCGGCCCGATGCGCGACATCGTCGCCACCATCCAGCCGGAACAGGACGAGCTGGTCCGCGCCGACCTGGAGCACTCGATCTGCGTGCAGGGCGCGCCCGGCACCGGCAAGACGGCGGTCGGGCTGCACCGGGCGGCGTACCTGCTCTATCTGCACCGCGAGCGGCTGCGCCGGTCCGGGGTGCTGATCGTGGGGCCGAACACCGCGTTCCTGTCGTACATCTCGGCGGTCCTGCCGGCCCTCGGCGAGGTCGAGGTGCAGCAGGCCACCGTCGACGAGTTGATCGGGCGGGCGCCGGTCCGGGCCGTCGACACCGACGCGGCCACGCTGATCAAGCACGACCCGCGGATGGCCCGGGTGCTGGCCGAGGCGCTTCGTGGCCGGCTGGTGAAGCCGACCGAGCCGATCATGGTGTCGGACGGGTCGTACCGGTGGCGGATCGACGCGGAGCCGCTGCGCCGGATCGTGGACGAGGCCCGGCGCGAAGGACTGCCGTACGCGGTGGGCCGGGAGCGGGTGCTGGCCCGGGTGGTCGGGCTGCTGCAACGCCAGTCCGAGTACCGGACCGGCAACTCGCCCGGCGAGGGCTGGATGCGCAAGATGGCCCGGGTGGCGCCGGTCCGCACGTTCATCGACGCCGCCTGGCCGTCGATCACGCCGGCCGAACTGGTCGTCTCCGTGCTTGTCGACCCGTCGATCGCGGACGGCATCCTGACCCCCGCCGAGCAGGAGGCGATCCGCTGGGTCAAGCCGCCACGGACGGTCAAGGCCGCCCGGTTCAGCGCCGCCGACCTGGTATTGCTCGACGAGGCGGCCGGGCTGCTGGAACGGGAGTCCAGCTTCGGGCACGTGGTCGTCGACGAGGCGCAGGACCTGTCGCCGATGCAGGCGCGGGCGATCGCGCGGCGCAGCGAGCACGGGTCGATCACGCTGCTCGGCGACCTGGCCCAGGGCACGGCGCCGTGGGCGGCGGTGAACTGGCGGGACACCCTCGGCCACCTCGGCAAGCCGGACGCCGCGGTGGTCCCGTTGACCGTCGGGTTCCGCGTACCCGAAATGATCATCGAATTGGCCAACCGCCTGCTGCCGGCCCTGGGCGTGGACGTGCCCGAGGCCGAGTCGCTGCGTAGCGACGGCGACCTGTCCATCGTGCCCACCGGCGATGTCGAGGCGGCCATGCTGGTCGAGATCACGGCCGCGCTCGAGCACGAGGGGTCGGTCGCGGTGATCGCGGCCGACAGCGCCATCGACCGCCTGCGCAAACACCTGGCCGCGGCGGGCGTCGAGGCCGCGACCCCCGAGGACGTCGACTCCGAGGCGCGCGTCACGGTGGTGCCCGCGACGATGGTCAAGGGCCTCGAGTACGACCACGTCATCGTCCTCGAGCCCGCCGACATCGTGGCCGCCGAACCGCGCGGCCTGCACCGCCTCTACGTCGTCCTGACCCGCGCCGTCTCCCGCCTCTCGGTCCTGCACAGCCAGCCCCTGCCGCCGCCTCTCTGATTAGACGCTTCCAGCCCTGGCGACGCTCGCCGGCCCACTCACTCGTCGGTGCGGAATGAGGGTTGTTCGACCCTCACGAACCGGTTCGCGCGTCCGTAGCGTCCCTTCTCGACAGACGGTGCGGCAAGAGGAGGAATTGTGAACCCAGGGAACATGGGATCTCGGAGTGCGCGGAAAAGGGCAGGGCGGATCGTCGGCGCTTCCCTGACCATTCTCGGGACGGTCGCCGCGAGCAGTGCCATCATCGGGGGCCCGGCGTACGCGGAACCTTCGACCGCCACGGCCAGGATCTCCGACGCCGGCACGAACAGCTCGTTGGACGCTCTGGCGAAGTTGTTCGCCGGCGCCGTCACGGACAAGGGCTTCCGTCAGACGATCCAGGATTCCGTCGCCGAGCGGTTCGACGGCGACAACGATGTCCTGTGGAAGAGTCTCAAGGCGAAACCGGGTGCGCAGGGCGCAATCACGAAGGTCGCTTCTCAGGCGAAGGGCATCTCGACTCTGTCGGCCCAGAACACCGTCGCGGCTCTCGCCAACGGGATTCCGCGCTTCCAGGTCGCCGTGCCCGCGAATTTCGACACCTGGAATGCCGCGGACTACACCCCGCTGGTCGCCTGGATGCCCGAGGGCGTCGACGACACGACACTCGCGACCGTCACCGCCTACGACGCCGCGGGCAAGGCCCACCAGCTGGATGCTCAGGTGGCGCCGAAGCAGCCCGTCATCGTCCTGGGGGTCAACGAACGAACCGACGATGCCGGCAATGTGCTCCAGACCCGGCAATCAGACGTGACGTCGGCCGACGAGTCGGTTTCCGCCGCAGCGGCCAGTTACAAGGTCACCATGAATGAGGTCGTTCTGCTCGACGACAAGGAGCCGTGGGCCAAGGGAGACGCGGAGATCGCTGTGCGGGTCAAGAGCAGGGGCTGCAGCGGTACGGGGTTCGTGGAATACAACTGGGAGGGGTTGAACAACGCCGGCGACGAATGGACCGGAGTGGAGAACCTGGGCAGTTCCAAGTGTGACGTGGTCTTCTCCTGGTGGGAGGACGACGGCAGCAGTTTCGACTTCGAGTTGGCCTTCGGTGAGTACAAACTCGGAATCGGCATGGACGACGATGATGACCGCATCGGCGACGTTCAGATCAAGCACAGCTTGTTTGAAGGCTCTTCCCAGAACAGAACCAATTGGGGCGCTCTTCGGCAGTGGACCTCCTGAGGGTGCCGATCAGGTGACCCCGTGTGGAGATGCGCGGGCCGACCGCTCGCGTATCTCCCGTCGCCCCGGAGCATGTGAGATCAGCCCGGCACGTCGGCCGACCAGATGCAGACCTGGTCGTCGACGCAGGCGGCGACCGCGAACCGGCCGTCCACCTCGGTCACGGCCAGGCCGGACACCTCGCCGGTGTAGAACTCGCGCAGGTGAGGGTCGGTGATCTCGTGGCCGGTGGCCGGGTCCCAGGCGATCACCTTCGAGTCGCCGGCCGAGAACGCCAGGGTGCGGCCGGACCGGGCGGTGACCAGCACCACCGCGTGGTTCCAGCCGTACCCGGGGTGCGTCAGCGTGGCCAGCAGGTCGCCGGTGGTCAGGTCGCGGACGTTCAGGTCGGCCCGTTCCTCGGGCCGGCACCATTCGTCGGGCTGGTTCTTCCGGGCGTCGATGCCGTGCACCACGACCGGGCGGCCGTTCACGGTTCCGGCGGTGCCGACGCCGCCGCCGTCCGGGATCAGCATCGGCTCGCGCAGTTCGGCGCCGGTCGTGGCGTCCCAGAGGGTCCCGACCGCGAGGTCGTCCCAGTGCTTCTCGTCGTCCCGGAGCTCGCCGATGACCAGGGCGATCAGGCGGTCGCCGGGGGAGGACAACGAGATGCTCGTCACCTCGCGCCGCACGTCGAAGTCGGCCCGCGGGGCGCCGGTCGACGCGTCCCAGACCCGGAGTCGCTGGTCGGCGCCCGCGGCGGCGACGAGGTTCCCGGCGGCGGCGAGCGCGACGACCGGCTCGGGCCGCGGCGCCCCGATCCGTTCGCCGGTGGCCGGGTCCCAGCGCTCGACGAGGCCGTCCTCCCCGGCGCTGACCAGGATGTCGCCGGCGAACACGAGGGCGCGGACCGGCTTGGGGTGTGCCTCGATGGACCGCAGGAAATCGGACGTGCCGGCCTCCCACAGCCGGATCGTGCCGTCCTCCCCGCCGGAGGCGAAGACCGGCCGGCCGGCGCAGGCGCCGGCGGCGATCGCCCGGACGTCGCCGGCGTGACCGTGCTCGGCCTGAGCCGCGTTCCAGGGATGTTCATCCACAGGCGTGTCCACGCCGCGCACGCTAGTCGGGGCGTTCAAGGTCTCGGTAGGCGGGACGCAGCAGGTCGGTCAGCGGGATGTGACGCACCTTGACCTTCGGCGCGTCCAGGGCCCGCAGCAGCAACTCGGGCGGCGCGGTCACCCGGGCCGGCCGCTCGCGCAGGCGGCTCAGCGAGATTCCGGGGGAGTAGTAGTCGCCCAGCCGGTCGCCGAGCGCCGTCTCGTCGACGGCCAGGGGGTCGATCACCTCGGCCGGTTCGGGTGTCGCGCGCAGGGCGTCCAGCAGCTCGTCGCGGCTGCGGCCGCGCCAGGCCAGCACCAGGAACGGGTCGTCGTCGAACGCCTCGGCCAGCACGTATAGCACGGCCGAGGCGTGTTTGCAGGGGACGCTCCAGTCCGGGCAGCTGCACACCATGCCGACCTGGGCGGGGAACAGCGGCAGCTCGGCCGCGTCGAAGACCTCCACGATCTCGTGCGGCATCGTGCCGGCCAGCAGCGCGGCCCGGAACAGGGCCTGGCCGGCGAGGTCGGAGGTCAGTCTCGTCCACTGTGGCGGGTCGAAGGCGTCGATGGTCAGCGTGACGAGATAGGGCTCTGGTCGTGAGCCCTGCACCCGGCCGACCACCCGGCCCGGCGTGAGCGAGAAGTCGATGACCTGGCCCTTGCGGGCGTAGCTGCGGCCGCGGGCCAGCCGGCCGGGCGGGCAGATCTCCTCGAGGATGTCGACGAACCGCCGTGACCACCACTGCGAGCCGATGTTGCCGCGCTGGGCCCGCACCGCGATGCCGCCGTCGACCTTGATCGGCGGCCCGCCCTCGAAGAACCGTCCGTCGGGGTCGACCGGCATGTCAGCTCACCGCCACCGGGTCGAGCGCGAACAGGTCGCGCAGCTGGTCGGTGTTCAGCTCGGAGATCCAGTCTTCGCCGGTGCCGACCACCGACGCGGCGAGCGCCTTCTTCCGCTCGATCATCGCGTCGATCTTCTCCTCGAGCGTTCCGGTGCAGATGAACTTGCGGACCTGTACGTTGCGCCGCTGGCCGATGCGGAACGCCCGGTCGGTGGCCTGGTTCTCGACGGCCGGGTTCCACCAGCGGTCGTAGTGGATCACGTGGTTGGCCGCGGTCAGGTTGAGGCCGGTGCCGGCCGCCTTGAGCGACAGCAGGAACAGCATCGGCTCGTCGTCGGTCTGGAAGCGCTCGACCAGGTCGTCGCGCCGGGCCTTGGTCAGGCCGCCGTGCAGCCAGAGCACCGGCCGGTCGAGGTGGGCGGCCAGGTAGGGCTGGAGCATCGACCCGAACTCGGAGTACTGCGTGAAGATCAGCGCCTTGTCGCCGTCGGAGATGATCTCTTCGGTCAGCTCCTCGAGCCGGGCCAGCTTGCCCGACCGCCCGGGCAGCCGGGAGCCGTCCTTGAGCAGGTGGGCCGGGTGGTTGCAGACCTGCTTGAGCTTGGTCATCGCGGCGATCACATTGCCCCGGCGCTGGATGCCCTCGGAGCCCTCGATGGCGTCCATCATGTCTTCCACCACGGCCTGGTAGAGCGTCGCCTGCTCGGCGGTGAGCGTGCACCAGGTCTTCATCTCGTCCTTCTCCGGCAGGTCCGAGATGATCGACTTGTCGGTCTTGAGGCGGCGCAGCACGAACGGGCCGGTCGCCCGCTTGAGCGCGGCGGTGGCGTCGGCGTCCTGCCGGATCTCGATCGGCTCCTGGAAGCGGCGGCGGAACCGCTTGGCCGGCCCGAGCAGCCCCGGGTTGACGAACTCCATGATCGACCAGAGCTCGGCCAGGTGGTTCTCGACCGGCGTGCCGGTCAGGGCCAGCCGGGTACGGGCCGGAATCGCACGGACGGCCTGCGCCTGCCGGGTCCCGGCGTTCTTGATCGCCTGAGCCTCGTCGCAGGCCACCCGCCCCCACGTCACCTCGCACAGGGCCGTCAGGTCACGTAGCGCGGTCCCGTACGTGGTGATCACGAGGTCGGCCGACGCGACCGCGTCCAGGAACGAGGAGTCCCGCTGCCGGGCGCCGCCGTGATGCACGTACACGCGCAGGCTCGGGGCGAACCGCGCCGCCTCTTTCTGCCAGTTGCTGACCAGCGACATCGGGCAGATCAGCAGGGTCGGCGCGGCCTTCGTGTCGCCCGCCCGCTCGGCCAGCAGCAGCGACAGCGTCTGTGCGGTCTTGCCCAGGCCCATGTCGTCGGCCAGCACCCCGCCCAGACCCAGCCTGGACAAGAAGTGCAACCACGACAAACCCCTTTCCTGGTACGGCCGGAGCACGCCCTGGAACGCCGCCGGGGTGGCCACCGGCGCCAGGCGTTCGGCCGCGCCACCGAGCAGGTCGCCGAGCATCCCGTCGGCGTCGACCTCGACCAGCGGCAGGTCTTCGTCGCCGCCGTCGACCACGGTCTGCAGCACCTCGGCCGCGGTGAGCTCGCCTTCGCGCCGCTTGTCGACCGCCCGCAGCGCCGCCTTGAGCTGCCGGTCGTCCAGCTCGACCCACTGACCGCGGATGCGGACCAGCGGCACCTTGAGCCGGGCCAGCTCGGCCAGTTCCTCGGCGGTCACCGTGCCGTCGCCGATCACCAGGTCGATCCGGAACCCGACCAGCTCGTCCAGCCCGAACCCGGAGTCGGCGACCGCCCGGGACGATTCCTTCTTCCGCGTACGCGTGGTCAGCTTGAGCCCGACCGCCTTGCGCCCCGCCCACTTGGGCAGCTGCACCCCGAAGCCGGCCGCCTGCAACAACGGCGCCGCCTGGCGCAGGAACTCGTGGGCCTCGCCGGTCGCCAGCGTCATCGCCGCCGGTTCCGGATCGCGGAGCGCGACGTGGAGCAGGGGGAAGAGCCGCACCGCCCGGCCGAGACCGGCCAGCAGCGTCTCGTCCGGCCGGGCGGGCAGCCCCGGCATCCGGGCGCCGTCCCACAGCGCTGCCGCGGGCAGGTAGAGGCTGGGGTCGTCGGCCGACTGGAGCGCGAACTCCAGGCCCCAGTCGTCCTCGCCGGGCGGCGGCTCGCTCAGCCGGAAGCTGACCCGGATCGGCCCGTTGGCCTCGTGGGCGGCGGCCAGCCAGCCGTCCAGGGCCCGGCGCAGGTCGGCCACCTCGGCCGGGGGTGCGCCGGGCAGGGCCGGGTCGTCGGCGGTCAGCGCGAGCACCCAGCGGTCGGGCAGCGGCGCCTTGGGTCCCGGCCGGTGGCCGAGCAGCAGCCGCTCGGGCAGCAGCGCCCGGGCCGCCGCGTCGACCAGGGCGGCCAGCGCGTCCCGCAGGGTCGCGCCCTCGCCGGCGTCGTGGGCGGCCCGGCAGACCGGCGGCATCGCGGCCGCGAAGTCGCGGTAGGCGGCGGCGTCGGCCCCGGTCAGCACCGGACGCCAGCGCGCGGCCGATTCACCCGCCTCGGTGACCAGTTGGGGCAGCATGCGGCCCCGGCGGGCCAGGTCGCAGGCGTGCCCGGCCAGCACGCAGAGGTAGCGCAGCGAGGCCGCCGAGCTCCACGGGCCGCTCGGGTCGGGCGAGGCCAGCGCGCCGAGGGCGGCCATCGCCGCCTCGCCGGGCAGCAGCAGCGCCGGCGTCTCCCACTCGGTCAGCCGCAGCCCGCGGCCGGGCGTCTCGCTGCCCGCCTCGGGCGACGGCAGCGGACCCTTGGTCGTGCCGGGAAGCCGCAGCGTGAGCGTGCTCTCGACCGCTGTGGCCAGCTCGTCGCCGAGGTCGTCGAGCGCGGCCAGCAGCCGGCCGGCCGGCACCGCGAACGGGTGGGCCGGCCTTTTCGCGCGCGACGCCGCGGTCAGCGGGAGCTCGGGGTCTTCGGCCCAGAGCGCGAGCTGACCCATGCCGCCCGGAACGGGCAGCCACGAACCGTGAACGACAAGCACGCCGACGACCCTAACCAAGGGCACCGACAAAACCGCGCCGCCGTGACACGCGCCGCTGACGACCCCCCGAAACGGCACGTACGCTTGGCGTCGTGACTGCCTTGACCGAGATCGACAGCATCCTGCAGCGTGGCGCCGACGGCGGCCGGATCAGCGCCGAGGAGGCGCTGCTGCTCTACACGGATGCGCCGTTGCACGCGCTCGGCGAGGCGGCCGACGCGGTCCGGCGGCGTCGATACCCCGACGGCATCGTCACCTATCTGATCGACCGCAACATCAACTACACCAACGTGTGCGTCACCGCCTGCAAGTTCTGCGCCTTCTACCGCGCGCCGAAACACGGTGAGGGCTGGTCCCACCCGATGGCGGAGATCCTGCGCCGGTGCGGCGAGGCGGCCGACCTCGGCGCCACCCAGGTGATGCTCCAGGGCGGTCACCACCCCGACTACGGGGTGGACTACTACGAGCAGCTCTTCTCCACCGTCAAGCAGGCGTACCCGCAGCTCGTGATCCACTCGATCGGGCCCAGCGAGATCCTGCACATGGCCAAGGTGAGCGACGTCTCGATCGAGGAGGCGGTGGTCCGCATCAAGGCCGCCGGGCTCGACTCGATCGCCGGCGCGGGCGCCGAGATGTTGCCGGACCGGCCGCGCAAGGCCATCGCCCCGCTCAAGGAGAGCGGCGCCCGCTGGCTCGAGGTGATGGCGGTCGCCCACCGCAACGGCCTGAGCTCGACGGCCACGATGATGATGGGCACGGGCGAGACGAACGCCGAGCGCATCGAGCACATCCGGATGATCCGTGAGGTCCAGGACCTCGCCGTGGCCAACGGCTACGCCGACACCCCGGTCGAGGCGGCGGACGGTCCCGGCGGCTTCCGGGCGTTCATCCCGTGGACCTACCAGCCCGAGAACAACCACCTCAAGGGCCGCACCCAGGCCACGACGCTGGAATACCTGCGGTTCATCGCGGTGTCCCGGCTGTTCTTCGACAACGTGGCCCACCTGCAGGCGTCCTGGCTGACCACCGGCAAGGACGTCGGCCAGCTGTCGCTGCACATGGGCGTCGACGACCTGGGCTCGATCATGCTGGAGGAGAACGTGATCTCCTCGGCCGGCGCCCGGCACCGCTCGAACCTGCACGAGCTGATCTGGATGATCCGCACGGCGGGCCGCATCCCGGCCTGGCGCGACACCCTCTACAACCACCTGGCCGTGCACCACACCGAGGCCGACGACCCGACCGACGACCGGGTGGTCTCCCACTTCTCGTCGATCGCGATCCCCGGTGGCGGCGCCGGCCGCACCCAGCTACCGCTGGTCGAGGCCTCCTGACCGAGCGTGAGCCGGTTGCGTATGGACGATACGCGACCGTCGCGACGCTTGTAATGGCGGTATCACGCTCCGTCGAGATCCGCTCATCCTTTCGGCCGAGTGACGCCCCTGGCTTAAAGGTCCCTTAACCGTTCCGAGAAACGGGCATTTGCGGATCAGGGCCGCGCATGACCTGTGTGTCCCCTGTGGACGGGATAGCGGAAGGTGAAGATCCGTCGATAACCTTCGGGCCTCTTATTCCTAGGTCTCACGGGGAGCCCCCTCTCATGACGATCCGCCACCTGGCGCGCGTCTCCGCCACCGGAATGCTCGCGGCCGGCGCTCTCGCCCTGGCCGCCACTCCGGCGTTGGCCGCTGACGTCGACTTCGGTATCAACCTCAAGGGCACCACCATCGCCCTGGGCGCCACCGAGAAGCCGGCCACGATCAGCTTCTCGAACAACGGCACCAGCAAGCCCAAGCAGGTCGGCGTGCTCTTCGACGCCCGCCAGCTGAACGACAAGGTCGCTCTCGACCTGGGCTCGTGCACGGTGGAGAACGGCATCGCCGACTGTGAGATCGGCGAGGAGTTCATCCCGGGGCCCGGCGAGACCGCCGACCTGGACGTTCCGCTGAAGGTGGCCGACCCGGCCGCCCGCGGCAGCGCCGGCAAGCTGAAGGTCACGGTCGTCGTCGAGGGTGACACGGTCAAGGCCAACGACAGCAAGACCGTCGAGGTCGTGCTGTCCGAGAAGGCCGGTGTCGACCTGCGCGTCGTCGCCTCGGACGTGACGTCCGCCGACAGCAACGGCGTGCCGACCGGCAAGGCGCTGGCGCCGGGCGAGCACAGCTTCGCCTGGGGCTACATCGCCAACCACGGTGACGCGGCCGCCACCAACCTCAAGGTCTCCGTCAAGCTGCCGAAGGATCTCACCTTCGCGGCCAAGGAAGAGGACTGCGAGTACAACGCGGCGATGACCGCCGCGACCTGCGTCGGCAAGGGCCTGGTCCTCGTGCCGTTCGGTCAGGAGAACGACACGGCGATCTCGGCGTTCAGCTCCTACTTCGAGGTTGTCGTCTCGTCGAAGGCCAAGGGCCCGGCCAAGCTGACCGGCGGCACCTGGACCGTCGTGGCCGAGACCCTGCCGGCCTCGGTCGCCAAGCGTCGCGCCGCGGCGCCGGCCCTGCCCAAGTTCGCCAAGGCCGTCACCAAGGCCGAGATCGCCAAGTTCGACGTGGACGCCACGGACAACAGCGACGGCTTCGTGGCCATCCTCGGCGGTGTCGCGGGTGGCGAGGGTGGCGGCGAGTCCGACGACCCGTCGCTGCCGCTGACCGGTCCGGTCGCCGCGGGTGCCGCCGGCGCCGGTGCCCTGGCCCTGGGTGTGGGCGCGTTCCTCTTCATCTCGGCCCGTCGTCGCCGGATCACCTTCGCCGCGCCGACCGACAACAAGTAAGGCGCCACCACCACCGCAGAACTGAAGATCGCCGACCGGCCCGGCACCCCACCAAGGGGGTGTCGGGCCGTTGGCTATGGGGGGGAATCTTGATCATGCGTCGTCTGCTCACCGGCGCCGTCGCGCTGTTCCTCGCGGCGAGCGCGGTCACCCTGACCGCGTCGCCGGCCAGCGCGGGCCCGGAGGACGAGCTCAGGGTGGCCATCGAACTCTCCAGCGGCAAGGTCGTGGCCGGGGGCACCAAGCAGGTGACGTTCACGATCACCAACATCAGCGACGACGATCTCTGGAACCCGGTCCTGGAGTTCGAGGAGAACTCCTGGGACCACGACCGGATCACCATCGCCATCGACCGCGAGGTCTGTGACGCCGGCGGGTGGATCGGTGACGGGTGCGCGCTCACGCCGAACCCGTTGCTGCCGGGCCGGAGCGCGACATTCACGACCACCATCACGGGCGGGGCCGTGCCCGGACCGGCCGGCAACCTCCGCGTCCTGTTCGTCTACCGGGTGGGCTGGGACCCGCAGGACTTCGCCACGTTCCCGCTCTCCGTCGAGAGCGGGCCCGGCCCGGACCTGTACGCCCAGGCCGCGGACGTGCCGGCCGACGGCGCGCTCGAGCCGGGGCAGACGGCCCCGCTGGAGGCCGCCTTCGCCAACCGGGGCAACGTGCCGGCCACCGACGTCAAGGTGACCGCGACCCTGCCGGCCGGCGCTCGCTTCCGGCCCGGGAAGCCGCCCGTCGAAGGCTGTGAGACGACCGCCCGGACGGTCACCTGCGACTTCGGCGACGCGGTGCTGCCGGCGAAGAGCGACCTGATCCCGCTCTCCTTCCCGGTGCGGCTCGACGACAACGCCAAGCGGGGCGTGAACCTCAAGGGCGGCAAGGTGACGATCACCGGCCGGGCGGCGACCCCGGCCGAGGTCAAGGCCGCGCCGAGGTCCTTCCCCACGCCGCTGGCCGACATCGACCTGGCCGACAACGACGACACCTTCGTGATCGTGGTCGTGCCGGGTGACGACGAGAGCCCGGGCGGCGGCGCCGGCGGCGGTGACGGTGACGACGACCCGGTCCTGCCGATCACCGGACCGGGGCCGGCCGTGGGCGCCGGGGCGCTGCTGCTGGCCCTCGGAGCATTCTTGATCTTGCTGGGGCGCCGCCGTGAGGGGGTCGGGTAGGCCGTACAGCGGATCCGATCATCCGTTCAGACAGGTGCGGTTAGGCGGGTCGGTGAGGGGCTGATTGCTCCTTCGTAACGCTCGCCGTGTCTTCCTGTACCGGGGTGTTTCCGCTGGATATCGTGCTTCTCGTAACACTGAGCAATGCACCGACGCCGCCGGTTGCCATCAACGATGGCGGCGCCTCTGGACCCGACCGATGGCGGTCGTATATATAACGCAACACAGTGACGGGCGGGATGGGTGACCATCCCGCCCGTTTCCCTGTCCGGGGCCTGGCAGAGTGGACGCGTGACGCGTGCAGATCTGGACAAGCAGCCGCATGAGGTCGCCGAGATGTTCGACGGCGTGGCCCGGCGGTACGACCTGACCAACACGGTCCTGTCGTTCGGTCAGGACCGCGGCTGGCGACGGTCGACCCGGGCCGCGCTGGCGTTGCGGCCGGGCGAACGGGTGCTCGACGTTGGCGCGGGCACCGGGATCTCCACCGAGGAGCTGACCCGCTCGGGGGCGTACGCGGTGGGCGCCGACCTCTCCACCGGCATGCTGGCGGCGGGCCGGCACAGCGGGCGCACCGTTCCGCTGGTGGCCGGCGACGCGCTGCGCCTGCCCTTCCCGGACGGCGTCTTCGACGCGGTGACCATCTCGTTCGCCCTGCGCAACGTGGTCGACACCGGCGCCGCGCTGCGTGAGCTGGGCCGGGTCACGCGCAAGGGCGGCCGCCTGGTGGTCTGCGAGTTCAGCCACCCGGTCAACCGGCCGTTCCACACGGTCTACTTCAACTACGTGATGCGGTCGTTGCCGCGGGTCGCGCGTCAGGTGAGCAGCAACCCGGAGGCGTACGTCTATCTGGCCGAGTCGATCCGCGCCTGGCCGGACCAGACGGGTCTGGCCGAACGCATCGCGCAGGCCGGCCCCTGGACCCGGGTCGGCTGGCGCAACCTGACCGGCGGCGTGGTGGCGCTGCACCGGGCCACGAGAGACTAGTGAAAACCCGCCAAACCCCCAACAAATCGTAAAACCGTGCTTAACGTACGAAAGTATGCGCACACTCGGGGAACTTGAGGACACCGACATCGATGTGGCCATCGATGATCAGGAAGAGGGCGAACGGCGCGCGCTGGAACTGGCCAACCGCATCCGGCTGGTCGCGGCCGACGATCCGGGGCTGGCCCAGGATCTGGTGGATCAGCTGATCGTCGCGCTCGATCGGGCGATGGGCGGTACGTTTCGGAAACACCTGGACGGAGCCGCCCGGCTGGTCGCAGACCGGGCACTCGACCGCGGCTCACCGGCGTGACTGGGGGTTAGGGTTCCCTAACCCCGAAGCGCCTCGATGGCCGTCTTAGACTCCGGGTGGGCTGGCTTGTGAACTGTTTCACGAGCAAGCGCGAAACGGAGGTGAGGCCGTGCACGAGCAGCTGACAGCGATCGTCGACGAGGCCGATGTGATCATCGTCGGCGCCGGGCCGGGCGGTTCCGCGGCCGCCTATCACATGGCACGACACGGACTACGTGTCCTCCTGCTGGAGAAGACCGAGTTCCCGCGCGAGAAGGTCTGCGGCGACGGCCTGACCCCGCGCGCCACCCGGCAGCTGATCCGGATGGGCGTCGACACCTCGGAGAAGGCCGGCTGGCTGCAGAACCGGGGCCTGCGGGTGATCGGCGGCGGCGTCCGGCTCGAGCTCGACTGGCCCGAGCTGGCCAGCTTCCCCAGCTACGGCCTGGTCCGCACCCGGCTCGACTTCGACGACATGCTGGCCAAGCGCGCGGTCGAGGCCGGCGCCGTGCTGCACACCCGGGTCAACGTGACCGGGCCGGTGCTCGACGACGACGGCCACGCCATCGGCGTCCTGGCCAAGCGTGGCGCCGAGAAGGAACCGGTTCAGTTTCGCGCGCCGTTGATCGTCGCGGCGGACGGTGTGTCCGGCAAGCTGCCGCTGGCGATGGGCCTGGCCAAGCGGGACGACCGGCCGATCGGGGTGGCGGTCCGCCGCTACTACCAGTCGCCGGTCCGGGCCGACGACGACTACCTGGAGTCCTGGTTGGAACTGCGCAGCGCGCAGGACCGCGACCGGCTGCTGCCCGGGTACGGCTGGATCTTCGGCCTCGGCGACGGCCGGGTCAACGCCGGCCTGGGCATCCTCAACTCGTCCAGCGCCTTCGGCCGCACCAACTACCGGGCGATGCTGACCGACTGGCTGGCCACCACGCCGCCGGAGTGGGGCCTGACCGACGAGGCGAACGCGGACGGTCAGATCCTCGGCGCGGCGCTGCCGATGGGCTTCAACCGGGTTCCGCATTACACCCGCGGCATGATGCTGGTCGGCGACTCGGGCGGCATGGTCAACCCGATGAACGGCGAGGGCATCGCCTACGCGATGGAGTCCGGCGAGCTGGCGGCCGAGGTCGCGGTGCAGGCGCTGGCCCGACCGGCCGGTCCGGACCGCGAGCGCGCGCTGCGGGCGTACCCGGCGGAGTTGAAGATCCGCTTCGGCGGGTACTACCGCCTGGGCGGGGTCTTCGTGAAGCTGATCGGCAATCCACAGATCATGCGGGTCGCGACCAAGCACGGCATGCCACATCCGACGCTCATGCGATTCGTTCTGAAACTGCTGGCGAACCTGACGGATCCGCGGGGCGGGGACGCCATGGACCGGGTCATCAACGGTCTGACCAAGGTGGCTCCGGCGGTATGAAGACGCAGGACACCCCGGTCGAGGCCGGAGGATCCCGGATCAATAGTGTGAGCTGGACGACACCCGAGCAGGAGAGAGCATGACGGTCAACCCGTACGTCCCGATCGTCGGGCTGCTGACCCTGGGCGCGTTGTTCGCGTTGTTCTCCGTGTCCATCGCCCCGATCGTCGGACCGAAGCGCTACAACCGCGCCAAGCTGGACGCCTACGAGTGCGGCATCGAGCCCGCGCCGCAGCCGATCGGCGGCGGCCGCTTCCCGGTCAAGTTCTACCTGACCGCGATGCTCTTCATCATCTTCGACATCGAGACCATCTTCCTGTACCCGTGGGCCGTCTCCTTCGGGGCGCTGGGCCTGTTCGGATTCATCGAGATGGTTCTTTTCATCATCACCGTCTTCATCGCCTACACGTATGTGTGGCGGCGTGGCGGCCTCAACTGGGACTGATCACCATGGGAATCGAAGAGAAGCTGCCGAGCGGCATTCTGCTGACCTCGGTCGAGAAGCTCTCGAACTGGGCCCGGAAGTCGTCGTTCTGGGGCGCCACGTTCGGGCTGGCCTGCTGCGCCATCGAGATGATGGCGGCCGGCGGGCCCCACTACGACCTCGGTCGCTGGGGCATGGAGGTGTTCCGCGCTTCGCCCCGCCAGGCCGACCTGATGATCGTGGCCGGCCGGGTGAGCCAGAAGATGGCCCCGGTGGTCCGGCAGATCTACGACCAGATGCCCGAGCCGCGCTCGGTCATCTCGATGGGGGTCTGCGCCTCGTCCGGCGGCATGTTCAACAACTACGCGATCGTGCAGGGCGTCGACCACATCGTGCCGGTCGACATCTACCTGCCGGGCTGCCCGCCGCGGCCCGAGATGCTGATCGACGCGATCCTCAAGATGCGCGAGAAGGTGATGGCCCAGCCGCTGGGCCCGAACGGCCGCAAGATGCTCGAGGCCCGCAAGGCCGCGGGCAAGATGCCGATCGTGGCGCCGGGCGCGATGCCCTCCTCGTACCGGGTGGACAAGGTCCGCCGCGCGGAGTGGACGCAAGCGGTCAAGGAAGGCCGCGAGGAGCAGCTGCGCATCGAGAACTGGATGAAGCTGCAACCGCATCTGCGGGAGGACGGCAAGTAGATGAGCATCGAACCCACCGGCGCCGAGCTGGGCGCACCCGCGCAGACGCCGGCCAGCCCCCAGAAGGGCATGTTCGGCATCACCGGCAGCGGTGACGTGTCCGGCTTCGGCGGCCTGGTCCGCAAGCACGCCGAGGCGCCCGGCACCCCCAAGCCGTACGGCGGCTACTTCGACGAGGTGACCGACGCGCTCGAGGAGGCCTACCCCGGCTTCGCCGACGCGATCGAGAAGGTCGTCGTCGACCGCGGCGAGCTGACCCTGCACATCGCGCCGGAACGGATCCTCGAGGTCGTCCAGATCATGCGGGACGACGAGGCGCTGCGCTTCGAGCTGTGCTCCTCGGTGTCCGGGGTGGACTACCTGAACACCGACGCGCGGCGGCTGCACGTGGCGTACCACCTGACCTCGATGACCTACCGCCGGCGCGTACGCCTCGAGGCGGCCGTGCCGGCCGGCGGCAGCCTGCCCAGCGTGACCAGCGTCTACCCGACCGCCGACTGGCAGGAGCGGGAGACGTACGACATGTTCGGCGTGGTCTTCACCGGCCACCCCAACCTGACCCGGATCCTGATGCCGGACGACTGGGAGGGCCACCCGCAGCGCAAGGACTACCCGCTCGGCGGAGTGCCCGTGGAATACAAGGGCGCCGAGATTCCGCCACCGGACCAGCGGAGGGTTTACCAGTGACTTCCTCTCAATACGCAACCGAGCGCGAGACCACCGAGGGCCGTGTCTTCACGGTCACCGGCGGCGACTGGGACACGGTCACCGGCTCCATCGACCCGTTGAGCAACGAGAAGATCGTCGTCAACATGGGTCCGCAGCACCCGTCCACACACGGCGTGCTGCGCCTGGTCCTGGAGCTCGAGGGCGAGACGGTGACCGCCGCCCGCCCGGTGATCGGCTACCTGCACACCGGCATCGAGAAGAACCTCGAGTACCGCAACTGGACCCAGGGCACCACCTTCGTCACCCGCGCCGACTACCTGGCCCCGCTGTTCAACGAGGCCGGTTACGTCCTCGGGGTGGAGAAGCTGCTCGGCATCACCGACGACATCACCGAGCGGGCGAACACCATCCGGCTGCTCTTCATGGAGCTCAACCGGATCTCGTCGCACCTGGTCTGGATCGCCACCACCGGCATGGAGCTGGGCGCGATCTCGATGATGCTGTACGGCTTCCGCGAGCGTGAGTACATCCTGGACATCTTCGAGGAGACCACTGGCCTGCGGATGAACCACGCGTACTTCCGCCCCGGCGGCGTCGCGCAGGACGTCCCCGACTCGGCGATCCGCAAGATCCGCGACTTCCTCAAGTACATGCCGAAGAAGCTCAAGGAGTACGAGAGCCTGCTCTCCGGCCAGATCATCTGGCAGGAGCGCACGCAGGGGATCGGCGTCCTGGACGTGACCGGCTGCCTGGCCCTGGGCGTGACCGGGCCGGTGCTGCGGGCCGCGGGCCTGCCCTGGGACCTGCGCAAGACCATGCCGTACTGCGGGTACGAGACCTACGAGTTCGACGTGCCGACCGCGCAGACCAGCGACGTGTGGGGCCGCTACCTGGTCCGGATGGCCGAGATCCGCGAGTCGCTCAAGATCGTCGAGCAGGCGCTCGACCGGCTCAAGCCGGGCCCGGTCATGATCGCCGACAAGAAGATCGCCTGGCCGGCCCAGCTGGCCGTGGGCATCGACGGCATGGGCAACTCGCTCGAACACGTCGCCAAGATCATGGGTCAGTCGATGGAGTCGCTGATCCACCACTTCAAGCTGGTCACCGAGGGCTTCCGGGTGCCGGCCGGTCAGGTCTACGTGTCCATCGAGCACCCCCGCGGTGAGCTCGGCGTGCACGTCGTCTCGGACGGTGGCACACATCCGTACCGGGTGCACATGCGTGATCCCAGCTTCGTCAACCTGCAGGCCATCCCCGCGATGGCCGAGGGTGCTCTGCTCGCCGACGTGATCGCCGGCGGCGCCTCGTTGGACCCCGTGATGGGTGGGTGTGACCGATAGATGTCCGAAACCACGGTGGAGTTCTCCCCGGCCGCCACGCCGCTGGCCGAGAAGCTCCTGGACCCCGCGCTCGAGATCATCGCCCGCTACCCCGCGGGCCGTGGCCGGTCCGCGCTGCTCCCGCTGCTCCATCTGGTGCAGACGACCGAGGGGCACGTCAGCCCGGCCGGCGTCGCGTTCTGCGCCGAGATCCTGGGCATCAACAAGGCCCAGGTCGGCGCGGTGGCCACGTTCTACACCATGTACAAGCGCCGGCCGACCGGTGAATACCTGGTCAGCGTCTGCACCAACACCCTGTGCAACGTGCTGGGCGGCCAGCAGGTCTACGACGAGCTGTCCGAGCACCTCGGTGTCGGGCACGACGAGACCACCACCGACGGCACGATCACGCTGGAGCACGCCGAGTGCCTGGCCGCCTGCGACTACGCGCCGGTGGTCACGGTCAACTACGACTTCGCGATCGACCAGGCCACCCCGGAAAGCACCATCGGGCTGGTCGAGCAGCTGCGCAAGGGCGAGCGCCCGCAGCCCAGCCGCGGCGGCCGGATCTGCACCCTCAAGGAGATGCAGGTCCAGCTGGCCGGGTTCGCCGACGACCGGATCGAGGCGGTCGCCGACGGTCCGGCCGGCGCGCCGACCCTGCGCGGCGTGACCCTGGCCCAGGAACACGGGGTCTCGGTGCCCGACTTCAACCTGGACACCCCGATCACCACCACCAAGCCGGCCCGCGACGAGTCGGCCAAGGCCGTCAAGGACGCCGAGCCGGCCACCTCGCCGCTGCTGCCGGGCCGGCTGCCCGCGTCCCGGACCGCGGCGACGACGCCGCCGGCCGAGGGCCGGGTGACCCGGGCGGCCAAGAAGGCGGCCGGAGCGGTGAAGGCCGCGGCCGGCGCGGTCACCAACCGGCACGCCGGTGAGGAGACCGGCGGCGAGGACGTGAAGGACCCCGAGACCCGGACGGCCGAGAAGCGCAACCCGACCATGGGTGAGCCCGACCGCACCGGCGACTCCCAGGCCCGCACGCCGGCGCCGAGCAACGCGGCCGAGGCGTCCGGGGTAGCACAGACCACCCCGTCCGGCGACGGCTCACCGGCCGGTGACGCCCGTCCCGCCGCTGCCGACGGTTCCGAGGAGAAGAAGTGACGCAGCCACGGCGTGAGGTGCTCGAAAAGCTGACCCCGGTGCTGACCAAGCGCTGGCTGTCGCCGGACGCCTGGAAGATCGACGTCTACCAGCGGCTGGACGGCTACGCGGCGGTCAAGAAGGCGCTGGACGTGCACCCGGACGACCTGATCCAGCTGATCAAGGACTCCGGTCTGCGCGGCCGCGGCGGCGCGGGCTTCCCGACCGGTCTCAAGTGGGGCTTCATCCCGCAGGGCGACGGCAAGCCGCACTACCTGGTGATCAACGCCGACGAGGGCGAGCCGGGCACCTGCAAGGACCTGCCGCTGATGACGTACGACCCGCACTCGCTGGTCGAGGGCGCGATCATCGCGTCGTACGCGATCCGGGCCAGCCGGGCCTACATCTACATCCGCGGCGAGGCGGTGCACGCCGCCCGCCGGCTGCGCAACGCGGTCAAGGAGGCGTACGCCAAGGGCTTCCTCGGCGAGAACATCCTGGGCTCCGGCTTCGACCTCGACCTGGTGGTGCACAGCGGGGCGGGCGCGTACATCTGCGGCGAGGAGACGGCGCTGCTCGACTCGCTCGAGGGCTTCCGCGGCCAGCCGCGCCTGCGCCCGCCGTTCCCCGCGGTGGCCGGCCTCTACGCCAGCCCGACCGTGGTGAACAACGTCGGCACCATCGCCAGCGTGCCGTACATCGTGCTGGGCGGCGCCGACTGGTGGAAGAGCATGGGCACCGAGAAGTCGTCCGGCCCGATGATCTACTCGCTGTCCGGCCGGATCGCCAACCCGGGTCAGTACGAATGCGGCCTCGGCATCACCCTGCGCGAGCTGATCGAGCTGGCCGGCGGCATGCAGCCCGGCCACAACCTGAAGTTCTGGACGCCGGGCGGATCGTCCACCCCGCTGCTCACCGCGGAACACATCGACACCCCGATGGACTTCGAGGGTGTGGCGGCGGCCGGTTCGATCCTCGGCACCACGGCCATGCAGATCTTCTCCGACCAGGACTGCCCGGTCTACGCGACCTGGCGCTGGCTCGAGTTCTACCACCACGAGTCCTGTGGCAAGTGCACCCCGTGCCGCGAGGGCAACTACTGGATGGTCCGCACGTACCGCCGGATCCTCTCCGGTCACGGCACCCACGCCGACCTGGACACCCTGCAGGACACCGCGGACAACATCTTCGGCCGGTCGTTCTGCGGCCTGGGCGACGGCGCGGCGACCCCGGTGGTGTCCACGCTCAAGTTCTTCCGCCAGGACTACCTGGACTACATCGAGGGCCGGACCGCTCCGCGGCTGTCCGAGAAGGCCCTGGTAGGAGCGCACTGATGACCGACGTCGCAAAGAAGACCGATCTCGTCACCCTGACCATCGACGGCGTCGAGGTCCAGGCCGAGAAGGGCGAGCTGGTCATCCGCGTCGCCGAGCGGATGGGCACGGCGATCCCGCGGTTCTGCGACCACCCACTGCTGGCCCCGGCCGGCGCCTGCCGCCAGTGCCTGGTCGAGGTCGAGGGCCAGCGCAAGCCGGTCGCCTCCTGCACCCAGGCGGTGGCCGAGGGCATGGTGGTCAAGACCCAGCTCACCTCCGAGGTGGCCGACAAGGCCCAACACGGCGTGATGGAGCTGCTCCTGGCCAACCACCCGCTGGACTGCCCGACCTGCGACAAGGGCGGCGAGTGCCCGCTGCAGAACCAGGCGATGTCCAACGGCCGCACCGACTCCCGGTTCCACGAGCACAAGCGTGAGTACGAGAAGCCGATCCACATCTCCAGCCAGGTGCTGCTGGACCGCGAGCGGTGCATCCTGTGCCAGCGCTGCACCCGGTTCTCCGAGGAGATCGCCGGCGACAAGTTCATCGACCTGATGGACCGCTCCTCCGGCGAGCAGATCAACGTCTACCGCGACGACTTCTTCGGCGGCGAGCTCACCGGTGACGGCCAGGCCGGCGACGGCGAGGGCGACGTCCCGTTCAACTCGTACTTCTCCGGCAACACGATCCAGATCTGCCCGGTGGGCGCGCTGACCGGCGAGCAGTACCGGTTCCGGGCCCGCCCGTTCGACCTGGTCTCCACGCCGAGCGTGTGCGAGCACTGCTCCGGCGGCTGCGCCAGCCGCGTCGACCACCGCCGCGGCAAGGTCCTGCGGCGGATGGCCGGCGACGACCCGGCGGTGAACGAGGAGTGGAACTGCGACAAGGGACGCTGGGCGTTCCGCTACGCGACCGCGGCCGACCGCATCATGGAGCCGCTGATCCGCGACCGGGAGACCGGTGAATACCGCACCGCGTCGTGGAGCGAGGCGCTGCTCGCCGCGGCCGAGGGCCTGACCGCGGCGCGGCGCAACGGTGGCGTCGGCGTGCTGACCGGCGGCCGGCTCACGGTCGAGGACGCGTACGCGTACGCCAAGTTCGCCCGGGTCGCGCTCGGCACCAACGACATCGACTTCCGGTCCCGCCCGGTCAGCACCGAGGAGGCCGACTTCCTGGCGTCCACGGTGGCCGGGCTGACCGACGTGACCTACACCGACGTCGAGGAAGCGCCGTCGGCGGTCCTCGTCGGGCTCGAGCCCGAGGAAGAGGTGGGCATCCTCTTCCTGCGTCTGCGCAAGGGCGTACGGAAGCGGAAGCTCAAGGTCACGGCGGTCGCGCCCTACCTCACCCGGGGTCTCGACAAGCTCAGCGCCGCGCTGGTCAAGGCGGTTCCCGGCGACGAGGCCCGGCTGCTCGAGACCGACCCGGCGGTGGCCGCGGCGCTGGCCGCGCCCGGCTCGATCCTGATCGTCGGCGAGCGGCTCGGCGCCGTGCCCGGTGGGCTCTCGGCCGCGGCCGCGCTGGCCTCGCGGACCGGCGCCCGGCTGGTCTGGGTGCCCCGGCGGGCCGGTGACCGCGGCGCGGTCGACGCCGGCTGCCTGCCCAACCTGCTGCCCGGCGGCCGCCCGGTCACCGACCCGGCGGCCCGCACCGAGATCTCGGCCGCCTGGGACCTGGCCGATGGCCTGCTGCCGGCCTCGGTCGGGCGGGACACCGACGCGATCGTGCGGGCGGCCAAGGACGGCGTGCTCGGCGGCCTGCTGGTGGCCGGCGTCGACCCGGCCGACCTGGCCGACCCGCGGCTGGCCGAGGAAGCCCTCGACACGGTGCCGTTCCTGGTCAGCCTGGAGCTGCGGCAGAGCGCGGTGACCCGGCGGGCCGACGTGGTGCTGCCGATCGCCCCGGCCGCCGAGAAGTCCGGCACGTTCCTCAACTGGGAGGGCCGCCTGCGGTCCTTCGACACGGTGCTGCCGACCACGGCGATGACCGACGGGCGGGTGCTCGAGGCGATCGCCGCGCTGATGGACGTCACGCTGAACACCGGCGACGTGATGGCGATCCGCCGCGAGCTGGGCGCGATGCCGGCCAGCCGCTCGGAGCGTCCGTCCCGGCCCGCGGTGGCCGCGGCGACCGCGCGGCCCGCCCCGGGCCCGGGCGAGGCGATCCTGGCCACCTGGAACCAGAACCTCGACCTCGGTTCCCTCCAGGACGGCGACGAGGCCCTGGCCGGCACGGCCCGCCCGCCGGTGGCCCGGATCGGCAAGGACCTGGCCGACACGCTCGGTGTCGCGGACGGTGACCTGATCACGGTCAGCACCGGCCGTGGCCGCGTCACGCTGCCGGCCGAGATCACCGACCTGCCCGCGCAGGTGGTGTGGCTGCCCACCAACTCACCCGGCTCGACGGTCCGTCGCAGCCTCGGGGTCAACGCGGGAGCGGTGGTCCGGCTGTCCGCCGGGGTGCCGGGCCCGATCCTCGCTGAGGGGGCTCTCTCCTGATGAGCAACGGACTCGAGGTCCTCGCGCAGGACCCGACGCTGCAGACGTTCGAACAGGACGTCTGGTGGATCGTGCTGATCAAGCTGCTCGGCGTCTTCGTCGTCCTGCTGCTGCTGACGCTCTTCACGATCAACTACGAGCGCAAGGTCGTGGCCCGGATGGCGGTCCGGCCGGGCCCCAACCAGGTGGGCCCGAAGGGCTGGCTGCAGAGCCTCACCGACGGCGTGAAGCTGCCGTTCAAGGAAGAGATCATCCCGAAGACCGCCGACAAGGTGGTCTACTTCATCGCGCCGGTGATCTCCGCGACCGTGGCCTTCACCGCCTTCGCGGTGATCCCGTTCGGACCGGTCGTCTCGATGTTCGGCCACAAGACGGCGCTGCAGCTCACCGACGTTCCGGTGTCCGTGCTGGTGCTGCTGGCCTGCTCGTCGATGGCGGTCTACGGCGTGGTGCTGGCCGGCTGGGCGTCCGGGTCGACGTACCCGCTGCTCGGTGGTCTCCGGTCGAGCGCGCAGATGATCTCGTACGAGGTCGCGATGGGCCTGTCGATCGTCGCGGTCTTCATGACCGCCGGCACGATGAGCACCTCGCAGATCGTCAAGGCCCAGGCCGGCAACGGCTCGGTCGACATCTTCGGCTGGCACCCGACCGCGCCGAGCTGGTACGCGGTCCTGCTGCTGCCGAGCTTCGTCATCTACTGCATCTCCGCGGTCGGCGAGACCAACCGGGCGCCGTTCGACCTCCCCGAGGCCGAGTCCGAGCTGGTCGGCGGCTTCCACACGGAGTACTCCTCGTTCAAGTTCGCGCTGTTCTTCCTGGCCGAGTACATCAACATGATCACCGTCTCGGCCTTCGCCACCACGCTCTTCCTGGGCGGCTGGCGGGCGCCGTGGCCGATCAGCTCGATCAACGACGGCATGTTCAACCAGGGCTGGTGGCCGCTGCTGTGGTGGCTGGGCAAGGTCCTGATCCTGCTGTTCGGCTTCATCTGGCTGCGGGCCACGCTGCCCCGGATGCGCTACGACCAGTTCATGCGCTTCGGCTGGAAGGTCCTGATCCCGGTCAACCTGGTCTGGATCCTGTTCCTGGCCGGGGTGAAGGTCGCCAGCAACGAGTTCTCCAGCACCACCCGCTGGCTGGTGATCGGCAGCGTGGTGATCCTGGTGCTGCTGGTCGCGCTGTTCTGGCCGTCGGCCAAGAAGGTCAGGCAGCTCTCCATCGAGGAGCAGCTGGCCGCCCGGCCACCGGGCAGCTTCCCGGTGCCACCCATGGACCTGCAAGTGCCGCCGAGCCCACGGGCGCGGCGGGCCGTCGCCGAGCGGGAACCCGCAACGGTCGGCGAAACCTCGCCAGAGAAGGAGGTGTGACGTGGGCACGTTCACCGGCTCCTTCAAGGGCTTCGGGGTGACCTTCGCGCACATGTTCCGCAAGGTCATCACGACCGACTACCCGTTCACGCCGCCCACGCCGGCGCCGCGCTACCACGGCCGGCACATCCTCAACCGGCACCCGGACGGCCTGGAGAAGTGCATCGGCTGCGAACTGTGCGCCTGGGCCTGCCCGGCCGACGCGATCTACGTCGAGGGCGCCGACAACACCGACGAGATGCGCTTCTCGCCGGGTGAGCGGTACGCCGGCATCTACCAGATCAACTACGCCCGGTGCATCTTCTGCGGCCTGTGCATCGAGGCCTGCCCGACCCGTTCGCTGACCATGAGCAACGAGTACGAGCTGGCCCGGGACAACCGGCAGGACCTGATCTTCACCAAGAAGGAACTGCTGGCGCCGCTGCTGCCGGGCATGGAGCAGCCACCTCACCCGATGCGCCTCGGCGAGACCGACAAGGACTACTACCTCGGGGCGCTGACCAACCCGGGCACCTCGGCCGGCGCCGAGCGGGCGCCGTGGTCGACCAACGAGGCCGTCGACGGAACCGGGGAAGCGGCGAAGGAGGGCGCACGATGAGCCCGGACGTCGTGCTCGCCGCCGCCGCCGACCACGTCTCCAACGGTGAGGCCGTGGGCTTCTGGATCCTCGGCACGCTCGCGGTGATCGGCGCGCTGGGCATGGTCATCGCCCGCAACGCGGTGCACTCCGCGCTCTGGCTGGTCGTCACCATGCTCTGCCTGGGCTTCATCTACGTGATGAACTCGGCGCCGTTCCTCGGCGCGGTGCAGATCATCGTCTACACCGGCGCGATCATGATGCTGTTCCTGTTCGTGCTGATGCTGGTCGGCCGGGACGCGTCCGACTCGCTGATCGAGACGCTGCGCGGCCAGCGGGTCGCCGCGATCGTGCTCGGCATCGGCTTCGCCGCCCTGGTCGCGGCCGGCCTGGCCCGCGCGCTGAGCGGCACCGCGTCGGCCGGTCTGACCGCGGCCAACGCCAACGGCAACGTCCAGGGGCTGGCCTCGCTGCTGTTCACCCGGTACGTGTTCGCGTTCGAGGTCACCTCGGCCCTGCTGATCACCGCGGCGGTCGGCGCGATGGTGATGGCTCACGTGGAACGCACCAAGGCCGACCTGGCCGACCAGGTCACCCGGATGACCGCCCGGTTCCGGCCGGGCAGCTACCCGGGCCCGAAGGCCGGTCCCGGCGTCTACGCCAACACCATGTCGGTTGCTGTGCCCGCCCGCCTGCCCGACGGCAACGGGTCCGAGCGCAGCATCTCGCCGATTCTCCCCGTGCGTGAGTTGACGACGCGCGAGGCCGAGCCGAAGAGGACCGAGAAGTGACACCCGACTACTACCTCATCCTCGCGGCGATCCTGTTCACGATCGGCGCGGCCGGCGTGCTGATCCGCCGCAACGCGATCGTGCTGTTCATGTGCATCGAGTTGATGCTCAACGCGGCGAACCTCGCGCTGGTCACCTTCAGCCGGATCAACGGCAGCCTGGACGGCCAGATCATCTCGTTCTTCGTGATGGTGGTCGCCGCGGCCGAGGTCGTGGTGGGCCTCGCGATCATCATGTCGATCTTCCGGACGCGTCGTTCCGCGAGCGTCGACGACGCGAACCTGCTGAAGTACTAAAGGGGCATTTGGAGTGGAAGCGACAGTGGAGTATGCCCCGGCCACGGGGTTGCTGAGCGGTATCTGGCTGTTGGTGGCCATTCCGCTGGCCAGCGCGGCCGTCCTGCTGCTGCTCGGCAAGCGGGCCAACCGGTGGGGCCATTGGCTGGGCGTGCTGGCCGTCGCCGTCACGTTCGTCCTCGGCCTGACCATGTTCCTCAGCCTGAGCGGGCTGGACGCCGAAGGCCGCTCGGCCGAGCTGAGCATGTGGGACTTCATCGTGGTGGGCGGCCTGCACGTCGACTTCGGGTTGCTGTTCGACCCGCTGTCCGGCGTGTTCGTCCTGCTGATCACCGGTGTCGGTTCGCTGATCCACCTGTACGCGGTGGGCTACATGGAGCACGACGAGGGCAGGCGGAAGTTCTTCGGATACTTCAACCTGTTCGTCGCGGCCATGCTGCTGCTGGTGCTCGGCAACAACTACGTGATGCTGTACTTCGGCTGGGAGGGCGTCGGTCTGGCGTCGTACCTGCTGATCTCGTTCTGGTACACCCGGCCGTCGGCGGCCACCGCGGGCAAGAAGGCGTTCCTGATGAACCGGGTCGGCGACGCCGGCCTGGCCATCGGCATCTTCCTGATGTTCGCGACGCTGGGCAGCACGCAGTACTCCGACGTCTTCAACGGCGTCGGCTCGCTGTCCGCGACCACGGTCCTGATCCTGGGCCTCCTGCTGCTGCTCGGCGCGGCCGGCAAGTCCGGTCAGTTCCCGCTGCACGCCTGGCTCCCGGACGCGATGGAGGGCCCGACCCCGGTCTCGGCCCTGATCCACGCCGCGACGATGGTGACCGCGGGCGTCTACCTGATCGCCCGCTCGAACATCATCTTCTCGGCCAACCACACGCTGCAGACCATCGTGGTCAGCGTCGGCGCGCTCACCCTGCTGATGGGCTGCATCATCGGCGCGGCCAAGGACGACATCAAGCGGGTCCTGGCCTGGTCGACGGTCTCCCAGATCGGCTACATGTTCCTGGGCGTCGGGCTCGGTGGCGGGGCGTACGCGCTGGCCATCATCCACCTGCTGGCGCACGGCTTCTTCAAGGCCAACATGTTCCTCGGCGCCGGGTCGGTCATGCACGGCATGCACGACCAGGTCGACATCCGGCGGTTCGGTGGCCTGCGCAAGCACATGAAGTGGACCTGGCTGACCTTCATGGCGGGCTGGCTGGCGATCATCGGCATCCCGCCGCTGTCCGGCTTCTTCTCCAAGGACCCGATCATCGAGGCGGCGTACGCCCGCGGCGACTGGACGTCCTGGCTGTTCGGCACCGCGGCCCTGGTCGGCGCGGGCCTGACCGCCTTCTACATGACGCGGTTGTTCGTGCTGACCTTCCACGGCCCGGAGCGGTACACCGAGGACAACAAGCACCCGCACGAGTCGCCGGCCATCATGACCGTGCCGCTCATGCTGCTGGCGTTCGGCTCGATGGTGGCGGGCTTCCTGCTCAGCCGGCACTCGGCCATCCCGGCCTGGCTCGAGCCGGTGACCGGCGAGGGCGAACACGAGCCGGTCATGCCGGCCATCGTGATCAGCCTTCTGGTGGTCGCGGTCTCGCTGCTCGGCGCGGGCACCGCCTTCGCGATGTTCCGCCGCGGCACCGCCCTGGCCGAGCAGCCGGCCGGCGTGGTGGTCACCGCCGCCCGCAAGAACCTCTACACCGACTCGATCAACGAGGCGGTGTTCGAGAAGCCCGGCGTCTACCTGACGCGGGCGCTGGTCTACCTCGACAACAGGGGCATCGACGGCGTGGTCAACGGGATCGCGGCCGGGGTCGGCGGCAGTTCCGGCCGGCTGCGGCGGCTCCAGACCGGGTTCGTGCGCTCCTACGCCCTTTCGATGCTCACCGGCGCGGTCCTGGTCGTCGGTGCCTTCCTCGCCGTTCAGTTGGGATGGCTGGCGTGAAGAACTTCCCGTTCCTGTCGATTCTCACGCTGCTCCCGCTGGTGGGCGCGCTGGTGGTCGCGTTCATCCCGAAGGCCAAGGGACAGTTGGCCAAGACTGTTGCGCTGGTCTGGTCGCTGGTCGTGCTGGTGCTCAGCGTCCTGATGTGGATCGCCTACGAGGTGGGCGGCGAACGCTTCCAGTTCCGCGAGTCGTACCCGTGGATCCCCAACTGGGGCGTGCGCTTCACCTTCGAGGTGGACGGCATCGCCCTGGTCCTGCTGATGCTGATCGCGGTGCTCGTACCCCTGGTCATCCTCGCGTCGTGGCACGACGCGGAACAGACCAACCGGAGCGTGCCCACCTACTTCGCCCTGCTCCTCGCCCTCGAATGCACGATGATCGGCGTCTTCGCGGCCTCCGACATCTTCCTGTTCTACGTGTTCTTCGAGGTCATGCTCGTGCCGATGTACTTCATCATCGGCAGCTACGGCGGCCAGCGCCGGCAGTACGCCGCGGTCAAGTTCTTCCTCTACTCGCTGGTCGGCGGCCTCTTCATGCTGGCCGCGGTAATCGGCGTGTGGGTGGTCGCCGGTGAGAACACCTTCGACTGGCAGACGCTGGTCAACGCCGACATCGGCACCGAGGCGGGCCGCTGGTTGTTCCTCGGCTTCTTCATCGCCTTCGCGATCAAGGCGCCGTTCTTCCCGTTCCACACCTGGCTGCCCGACGCCGGTGGCGCCGCCCCGGCCGGCGCCGCGGCGCTGCTGGTCGGCGTGCTGGACAAGGTCGGCACCTTCGGCATCCTGCGCTACTGCCTGCCGATGTTCCCCGAGGCGTCACGCTGGTTCGCGCCGGTCGCGATCGCCCTCGCGGTGATCGGCATCATCTACGCGGCGCTGCTCGCGGTCGGCCAGAACGACCTCAAGCGGCTGGTGTCGTACACCTCGATCGCGCACTTCGGGTTCATCGGCATCGGCATCTTCGCCTTCACCACGCAGGGCGGCACCGGCTCGGTGCTCTACATGGTCAACCACGGCCTCGCCACCGGCCTGCTGTTCCTGGTCGTCGGCATGTTCGTGTCCCGGCGCGGCTCGGCCCTGGTCAGCGACTTCGGCGGGGCCGGCAAGCTGGTCCCGGTGCTGGCCGGCGTGATGTTCTTCGCCGGTCTGGCGTCGCTGGCGCTGCCCGGCACCGCCCCGTTCGTCAGCGAGTTCCTGGTCCTGGTCGGCACGTTCACCGTGCACCCGGCCTGGGCCGTGGTCGCCACCGCGGGCATCATCCTGGCCGCCGCGTACGTGCTCTGGATGATCCAGCGCACCACGCAGGGCACCCTGAACCCCGCGCTCGCCGAGGTGCCGGCCATGACGAAGGACATCACGCTGCGCGAGAAGGTGGTCGTCGCGCCGCTGGTGGCGCTGCTCATCATCTTCGGCTTCTACCCGAAGCCGATCACCGACGTGATCAACCCGGCGGTACAGGCGACCATGCAGGACGTCGGCACGCAGGATCCGGGCCCGACGGCGGTCGCAAACGGAAGGACGGCTCCGTAGCCATGGGAGACCTCAAACTACCCGCGATCGACTACGGCGCCCTGGCGCCGATGCTGATCCTCTTCGGGGCCGCCTGCATCGGGGTGCTGATCGAGGCGCTCGCGCCGAAGCGGTCCCGCCACCCGGTCCAGCTCACCCTGGCCATGCTGGCCACGGTCGCCGCGTTCGTCACGGTGATCGTCTTCCACGGCAAGCGCACGGTCACCATCGGCGGCGCGGTCGCGGTGGACGGTCCCACGCTGTTCCTGCAGGGCGCGATCCTGCTGCTCGGCCTGGTGTCGCTGCTGCTGATCGGCGAGCGGTCGATCGAGAAGGGCGGCGCGTTCGTCTCCCAGGCGGCGATCACGGTCGGCTCGCAGAAAGACCTCAAGCAGGCCGGCAGCGAGCCCGGCGCCACCGAGGTCTACCCGCTGACCATGTTCGCGCTGGGCGGCATGCTGCTCTTCGTCGGCGCGAACGACCTGCTGACCATGTTCGTCGCGCTCGAGGTCTTCTCGCTGCCGCTCTACCTGCTGTGCGCGCTGGCCCGCCGCCGGCGCCTGCTCAGCCAGGAGGCCGCGCTCAAGTACTTCCTGCTCGGCTCGTACGCCTCGGCCTTCTTCCTGTTCGGCGTGGCCATGATCTACGGCTTCTCCGGTGGCGTGCAGTTCAGCCAGATCCACGACGCGGTGGCCACCCCCCAGCGCAGCGAGGTGCTGCTCTTCGCCGGCCTGGCCCTGGTCGCCATCGGCCTGCTGTTCAAGGGCGCGCTGGCCCCCTTCCACGTCTGGACCCCCGACGTCTACCAGGGCGCGCCGACTCCGGTCACCGCCCTGATGGCGGCGTGCACCAAGGTCGCGGCGTTCGGCGCGCTGCTGCGCATCCTCTACGTCGCCTTCGACGGCGTCCGCTGGGACTTCCAGCCCGTCCTCGGCGCCATCGCCGTCCTCACCATGCTGGTCGGCGCCGTCCTGGCGGTCACCCAGACCGACATGAAGCGGCTGCTGGCGTACTCGTCGGTCGCCAACGCCGGCTACCTGCTGGTCGGCGCCCTGGCCCTGAACAAGAGCGGCCTGTCCAGCACCATGTTCTACCTGGTCGCCTACGGCTTCTCGGTGCTGGCCGCCTTCGCCGTCGTCACCCTGGTCCGCGACGCCGACGGCGAGGCCACCCACCTCTCCCGGTGGGCCGGCCTGGGCCGTAAGAGTCCCCTGTTCGCCGGCCTGTTCACGTTCATCCTGCTGGCCTTCGCCGGCATCCCACTGACCAGCGGCTTCACCAGCAAGTTCGCGGTCTTCGGCGCGGCCATCGAGGGCGGACAGACCTGGCTGGTCATCTTCGGCGTGATCACCAGCATGCTGCTGGCCTTCCCGTACCTGCGGGTGGTCGTCATGATGTGGCTCAGCGAGCCCGGCGAGTCGACCCCCACAGTCTCCGTGCCCGGCGCCATGACCTCAGCCGCCCTGGCCATCGGCTTCCTGGCGACGCTGGCACTGGGCATCGCTCCGGCACCCCTGCTGGACCTCACCACGGACGCCGCCCAATTCGTCAGATGATTCGCTGATGCAGCCCCGGTCGATTGTCGGCCGGGGCTGCTTCGTTCAAGGCGCTGCCGTTTCTTGTTTCTTGTCTCTTGTTTCTCGTCTCTTGAAGATCAAGTTCCTGAAGATCTATTTCCCGCGTTCGTTGTGGATCCGAGACGTATGCTTCCGCGGGCACCGGGCGCGGCCATCCATTCGCCTGGCGGCTCATGAGCGGATGACCACACCCTGCCGGGTGCGTGATCCAAGCTCCCACCACCAAAAGCCGCGCCGCGCTTGTTCTCGCCTTCCGGGCTGCGCCGCGCTTGTTCTCGCCTTCCCGGGCCCCGACCGCTTGCTCTTACCCCCATGACCTTGCCGCGCCTTGCTCTCCCTCCGCCTAGCGCCGCGCTTTCTCCTCACCGCCTCGTGCCGTTCCTGGCGCTCTCCACCTCGTGCCGCGCCTTGCGTTCTCCGCCTAGAGCCGCGCCTTGCTCTCATCGCGAAGAGCCGCGCCGCGCCTGTGGATGTCGGTCTGAAATTGTCGTAGCCGCCGCCTAACGTTTGGCCCACCCAGTGCCGGGGTGGGGGAGGTGGCGGTGCGCTCGCGCTCGTCAAGATCGAAATCAGTCCGTCGGCGTTGGGTGCCACATTGACCGCGGCTGGGCGGACGATGTCGTCTGAGCGGCAGGACCGTCTGGCGCAGGGAAACCGAGGGCTGGGCAGCTGGCTGGTCGAGCGGCCGGGGGTAGCCAGGCGCCCGGGCTGCCGACTCACCCTCGCTGCCGCCCCTCACCCTGGCTGCCCGCAGCGGTGGTAGGTCCTGACGGTGTCCGGTCGGGCGACGCCGTGCCCTACCACCGTCCGTGGCAGTGGTGGGTCCTGACGGTATTCGGGGCCGCGATGCCGGGCTGTCCTACCACTGGTCGTGACGGTGGTAGGGGCGGCCGGGACACCGTCCGCGGCGCTGCGAATGCGCGGCTTGGTCGGGAGCGTGAGCGGCGGCAGGGAGGGCGAGTGGGCAGCCGGGGCGCCTGGCAACCAAGCTCAGTCCATGATCAGCGCGAGCGATGCAGCAGACCTCCACCCGGAAGGCTCTCAAGCGCGCTGATGGTGGGGCCGGTCCACCAGGGGGCGCTGTCCCGGAACTCGGTGGTCCGGATCACGGTCATCCCGGCCTTCAGGGCGCCGTCCAGTTCGTCGTCGGCGCCGTCGCCGATGAAGCGGCAAGTCTCGGGCGCGGCGTCGAGGCGGTCGGCGGCGAGGCGGTAGATCGCCGGGTCGGGCTTGGCCAGTGCCACCGAGCTGGAGAAGACGGCCGCGTCGAAGCGGGACGCCAGCGGGGTGTCCGGCCACGCCTCGGCCGTCTCCGAGGTGGCGTTGCTGACCAGGGCGAGACGATGGCCGTTGGCGCGCAGGCGATCCAGCGAGTCCAAAGTCGACGGGGGTACGTTGCTGAGCAGCCGGCGAGCCAACGCCCGGCGCATCTCGGCCGCCGCGGCCACCTGCTCGTGGCTGGGCCGGCCACCGACGCGGGCGGCGAGAATCGTGATGGTCTCCTCGACCGTCCAGCTGATCAGCCGTACGCGCCAACTGTCGTGGTAGGCCTCGACCAGAGCTTCCGGTGCGACGCCGACCACCATGGCCATCTCGGCCACCACCACGTCGCGTTCGTCGTCGGCGCCGTCGAGCAGGGTGTTGTAGAGATCGAAGATCAGGGGTTCCACAGTGGTCAGACCAGGCCGGCCCGGCGCAGGATGGCGATGACGACGGTGGCCTTGGCGGCCACGTATCCGGCCATGCTCATCGGATGGTCGGCCGCGGCCCGCCGTTTGACGCCGGCGTAGCGGTCGCGATCCGCGGGGTGGGCGCGCAGGTGGTCGCGGAAGATCAGGTGTCGCAGGTGCTCGTCGCAGTCGGGGCCGAAGACGTGCAGGTTGACGTCGTGGGTGGCGGTCCACAGGGCGCGGTGCTCGTACCAGTCCGGTTCCCGGGTGGCCAGGCGGTAGCCGGCCGCGGTCAGCGCGGGCACGTAGGCGTCCTCGTCGGCCGGGTCGGCCACGATGAGGTCGATGTCGACGCGGTCCTTGGCCGGGAGCCCAGGCACGGCCGTGGAGCCGACGTGGTCGAGGGCGAGGACGCGGTCGCCGAGGGCCGCCCGGATCCGGTCTTCCTCGCGCGCGAACCGGGCCGGCCACTCCGGGTCGTACTCACTCACCGTGATCGGCTGGCTCACCTCGGTGGGGCGGTCGCCCACGGCTCGCCGCGCCATCTGTTCCGGTGTCAGGGCGGGGGCCGCCACGGGCAGCGGAGGGAGGCGCATGACGCGACGTTACCGACCACCCGCCACTGACGGTGCCGGGCCGGGCTGGCCGGACCGGTCGGGACAACCCGGAAGCGGGGGCGGAGCGTTCGCACCGACTGGCCGGTCGGCGCGGACGAGCAGGGGCTGCGCGCGTACCCAAGGATGATCTTGATAACCCTGGCACGGGAAGTGTCGGACCCGTATGGCATCGTGAAAGCGTGATGAGCACCGGTGACAGCGCGCTCGCGGCGCTCGGCCTGGAGATCGACGCCAGCGTCGATGAGGTCGTGACGGCGACGCTGGCGTCTGTGGAGGTGGCGCTGCGCAGCAACGTGGCCAGCGCCGATCCGCTGGTGGCCGAGGCGGCACGACATCTGATGGAAGCCGGCGGCAAGCGGTTCCGGCCGCTGATCCTGGCGTTGGGGGCCCAGTTCGGCGACCCGGGGCGGCCCGAGATCATCGATGCCTCGCTCGTGGTGGAGCTCACACATCTGGCGACGCTCTACCACGACGACGTCATGGACGAGGCAGCCGTGCGGCGCGGGGCGGCGAGCGCCAACGCGCGCTGGGGCAACTCGCTGGCGATCCTGGTCGGTGACTACCTGTTCGCGCGGGCGGCCGACATCGCGGCGTCGCTGGGGCCCGAGGCGGTGCGGCTTCAGGCGCGTACGTTCTCGCGGCTGGTCCACGGCCAGATCGCCGAGACCGTGGGGCCGCGCGGCAGCGACCCGATCGACCACTACCTGGGTGTGATCACCGAGAAGACGGCGTCACTGATCGCGACGTCGGCGCGCTTCGGCGGGCTGTTCTCGGGGGCGGCGCCGGAACACATCGAGGCCCTGGCCGGCTATGGCGAGACGATCGGCATCGCCTTCCAGCTCTCCGACGACCTGCTCGACATCACGTCCGAGTCGGTGCAGTCGGGCAAGACGCCGGGCACCGACCTGCGCGAGGGCGTTCCGACGCTGCCGGTGCTCTACGCGCTGGCCGACGACGACAACGACGCCTCGGCGGTGCGGCTGCGCGAGATCCTGGCGATCGGCCCGGTGACCGACGACGCCCTGCATGCCGAGGCGCTCGGCCTGCTGCGCGATTCGGCGGCGATGAAGCGGGCGCGCGAGACGGTCCGGTGGTATGCCGAAGAGGCCCGCGCCAGCCTGGCGCCGCTGCCGGATGGTTCGTCCAAGGCGGCGATGGAAGCCCTCTGCGACTTCATCGCCGACCGGACCAACTGAGCAACATCCGGCTCCCCACGAACATCAGGAGAGCGGCCAGCAACATCGCCACGGCCGCGACCGTCCACATTGTCGGGTAACCGGCCATCGTCGCGACCGCGCCCAGCCCCAGTGGGCCGAGGCAGCCTCCGGCGTACACCCCGGTCTGGGTGATCGAGGTCGCGGCGGCCGGCGCCTGTGGGTGCAGCCGGACCACCGCGAAGTTCATCAGACCGGGCCAGCTCCAGCCCAGCCCGAAGCCCATCAGCACGCCGATGACCAGTGGCACCGTGCCCGAGACGGCCAGCAGCCCCAGCCCGATCGCGCCGGCCGCCAGCAGCCCGGCGATCACTCCGACCTGCCGGCCGGGGAACCGGTCGGCCTGCCAGCCGCCGGTGATCCGGGCGAGCGCGCACACCGCGCCGCCCAGGGTGAGGGTCAGGCCGGCGGGTCCGGGCGAGATGCCGCGCTCCACCGCCGAATCGACCAGGAACGTCCCCAGCGCGTTGGCCGCGCCCGCCGCGAGCGTCGCCGCCGCCCCGAGCACGATCAGCGCCGCGGTCGCCCGGTCCCCGCTCTCTCCGCGCGACTTGCGCTTGGCGTCGTTCGACCTGGGTACGAGCGTGAGCGCGCCGATCGCCAGCACCGCGGCCAGGGCGAACGCCCAGCGCCAGCCCAGCGTGAGCGCGATCACGGGCACCGACGCCCCGGCGAGCAGTGTGCACACCGGGATCGCCGCCTGCTTCACCCCGAACGACAGCCCCTGCCGGCGGGGCGGCACGTGCTCGGCCAGGCTGCTGTTGCTGGCAAGCTGACCCATCGCGTTGGCGGCGGCGCCGAGGGCCAGGATCGCGACCAGACTCCACAGCGATCGGGCGCCGAGAGCGATGGCCAGTAACGACGCACTGGCCAATCCGATGGCCACACGTGACACGTTCGTGGAACCGAACTTTTCGGCGAGTGCGCCGGCGGGTACCGACGCCAGTGCGCTGGCCCCGAAATAGGCCGAGACGGCGAGACCGAGTCCGGCCGGGGAGAAGCCGAGATCGTCACCGATCTGTACGGCCAGGCCACCGACCAGGAATACCGGGATGGAAACCGCGATCGTCGTGGTCAGCGCCCCGGTGACGGCGCGGACCGGACGCCTTTTCGTGAGCATCGGAGAGGTGGTAGCCATCATCCGCAGACTAAGCCTGTGTGATGCATCCAGGCACGCTCAGTGGGAATGACCACACGGCTCGTGCAAATCGACCAGGATCCACACGCATTTGGCATTCCGTCAGGGGAAGATTATTCATATGGTGTAAGTCCCCGGCGTCGGAGGTGGCTGTGCGCGACCCTCTGGCGGAGCCGTCAGATCTCATCCGGAGCGTGTCACGCGCGTTGCGTGTGCTCGAGTCGGTGGGACGTGCTCCGCGCGGACTCACCGTGAAACAGATCGCCCGGCGGTGCGAACTCACCGTCGCGACGACGTATCACCTTGTCCGAACCTTGGCCTACGAGGGCTATGTGATCCGTCGTGAGGACGGCACGTACATCGTGGGTCTGGAGATCGCCGATCGCTATCGTGAGCTCGTCTCCGCCTTCCGCGGCCCGCCCGCCGTGGGCGAGGCGCTGCGCCGAGCCGCGGTGGACACCGGATACAGCCACTATCTGGGCCGGTTCGTCGGCGGCCGGATAGCGGTGACCGCGTCGGCCGACGGCGCGCGTTCCCCGTTCATGGACGACATGACGCCCGGGTTCGACGAGGGCGGCCACGCGACCGCGCTGGGCAAGGCGCTGCTGGCCACGCTCACCGCCGACCAGCGGGCGCGATACCTGCGCGACTACGGCATGCGGCCGTTCACCCCGGCCACGCTGACCACGACCGAGGCCCTCGAAGCCGACCTGGCCGCCGGCGAGCGGCGTGGCATGCAGCTGGAGATGGGCCAGTTCCGGCAGGGCGTGGCCTGCGCGGCGGTCACCGTGATCACCGACCGCGACATGGAACGCCGGCTGGTGCTGGCCTGCTCGCTGCCCGCGGCCGAGATGCTCACGTCGGCCCGGGTGGTCCGGGCCAAGCTGACCGCGGCGGCGCGCAACGTCGCGGAGGCGCTGTCATCGGGTGGTGACGCGGCTACCGCGTGAGTTTGAACCGCTCTCTCCCTCCACACGTAAGAACGGGTGGAACACGAGGGAGGGCGGGCTCTTGGACGATCAGGAAGCCGAACTGCTTCGTGCTCTGCAGGACGAACACGGGGATGCCCTCTACGCCCACGCCGTCCGGCTCTCCGGAGGAGACCGGCAGCAGGCGGAGGATCTGGTGCAGGAAACCCTGCTCCGGGCCTGGCGGTATCCCGAGGCGCTGGACCCGGAACGTGGTGCGGTGCGGTCATGGCTGTTCACCACCGCGCGAAACCTGGCCATCGACGCCTGGCGACGCCGGTCGGTGCGGGTGGGTGAGGTGATGACCGACGTTATGCCCGAACCACCACCGGATACCGACGAGGCGGATCGCGCGGTCGAAGCATGGACCGTGGCCGAGGCGCTCGGACGGCTGTCCCAGCAACATCGTGACGTCCTGGTCGAGTGCTTCTACCGAGGACATTCGGTGGCCGAGGCCGCCGCACGGCTCGGGGTGCCCCCGGGCACAGTGAAGTCGCGCACGCACTATGCGTTGCGCTCGTTGAAGATGGCGCTGAACGAGATGGGGGTGACGGCATGAGGTGCGAGCACGAGCACGACGACGGCGCGTACGTCCTCGGTGCCCTGTCGCCCGCCGAGCGGGCCGCGTACGAGCGGCATCTCTCGACCTGCTCGTTCTGCCGGGAAGCGGTCGCGGACATCGCGGTGCTGCCCGGTCTGCTGGGCCGGCTCGAGCCGGCCGACTTCGCGAAGCTCCTCGACCCGTCGCTGACCCAGCCGGCGCCGCCGCCTCCGAGCCGCGCCTCCCATCTGGTCAGCGCCGCGCAGCGCACGAGACGCAGAGAGCAGAAGAAGACGCGGGTACGGGTGCTGAGCACCGCCCTGGCCGCGGCCGTGCTGGCGCTGATCGTCGGCATCGGCGCGATGTTCGTGATGGGTGGCACCACGTCGCCGTCGACGAACCCGCAGCAGCCGGTGGCGATGCGGCAGATGAGCACGGTCGCCGACGGGGTGGCCCTGACCGCGGACATCGGCCTGACCAAGGCGCCGGGCGGCACGAAGATCGACCTGAAGTGCGTCTACAACAAGAACGCTCCCGACCTGAAGCCGTACACGGTGCGGCTGGTCGCGCACGGCGCGGACGACCAGGAGGACCAGTTGGGCTCCTGGACGGCGTCGCCGGGCAAGGAGTTCACCATGAGCGGCAACACGTACATCGGCGACGGGAGTCTCTCCCGGCTCGAGCTGGTGCGTGGTGACGGCAAGGTGCTGCTCGCCTATGACGTCCCCTGACGAGGCCTTTCGGCTCCGGGCCTTCAGGCTCTCGTCAGCGTGGCGGTAGGGCGGCGGCCGGTTCGACGGTGGCGGCCGCCGGCCCGGCCGCCGCCCTCTTGATCTTCGCGGTCCGCCGGGCGTTGCGGATCCCGTCCACGGTGAAGATGATCAGCGCCGCCCAGACCAGCGTGAACCCGGCGAGACGGGCGGCCGGCATCGGCTCGTGATAGATCAGGACGCCGACCGCGAGCTGGATGATCGGCGCGACGTACTGCATGATCCCGAGCCCGACCAGCGGCACCCGGTTGGCCGCGCCGGCGAAGAGGATCAGCGGGACGGCGGTGGCCACCCCGGAGAGCACGATGAGTACGGTGTGGCCGGCGCTCACGTGCCCCACGGTGGCCTCGCCGGTCAGGCCGAGCCAGGTCAGGAATCCGAGCGCGGGCAGGGCGAGCACCGCCGACTCGACGAACAGACCCTCGGCCGGCGGCAGGTTGAGCCGCTTCTTGATCAGGCTGTACGAGCCGAAGCTGGCGGCCAGGATCAGCGCGATGTACGGCAGGCGCCCGTAGTCGATGGTCAGCGCGGCCACGGCGACCGCGCCGATCCCGACGGCCAGCCACTGCCACCGCCGCAGCCGTTCCCGCATGACCGTGACACCGAGAAGCACCACGACCAGCGGCGTGATGAAGTACCCCAGCGCGGTCTCGACCACCCGCGACGAGTTGACCCCGACGATGTACGTGCCCCAGTTGACGCCGATCAGCAGCCCCGCGAGCATCACACCGAGCAGCCGCCGCCGGTCGCGCATCAGCCGCCCCAGGAACCGCCAGTTGCGCATCACGGCGAGCACCAGGGCCACGAAGACGACCGACCAGATCACCCGGTGGGCCAGGATCTCGAACGGCGACGACGGCCGCAGCAGCTTGAAGTAGATCGGGAAGAAGCCCCAGAGCACGTACGCGCTCAGCCCGTACAGATATCCGCGCCGCTCCTCGGTCATTCCCTCACGGTAAGGGCCGCCCTGCCGTCTGCTCCTTGCATATGTCTCAACTCACGTCCGGTCAGTCGTCCCGGTCCCCGCCGTCCGGGACCAGGGCGTTGAGCAGCCAGCTGACGACGCCGACGAGAAGGGCGCCGAGGACGGCCGACGGCCAGAAGCTGTCGACGTGGAACGGCAGGTCGAACTGTCCCGCGATCCAGCTGGTCAGCAGGAACAGCAGGCCGTTGACCACGATCGCGATGAGGCCCAGGGTCAGGACGTAGAAGCCGCAGCCGATCGCCTTGATGATCGGCCGCAGGATGCCGTTGACCAGGCCGAAGATCACCGCCACGGCGATCAGCGTGCCGACCTTGCCGGGCAGCGAGTCGGTGGTCAGCTCGATGCCGCTGATCAGCACCGTCGCGAGCCAGAGCGACACCGCCGTGATGACGAGCCGGATGAGGATGCCCATGGCAACGGATGGTGCCACGATCGCGCTACCGGTCCAGCCGACACTCCGCGATCTCTCCGACGTCTATGGGGCCCGCTAACGGCCGGGCGGGCCGATCAGCTGGGCCTCGATCGGGGTCTGGGCGAGGGCGGCCCAGCGGACGGCGCGGCGGTTGATCAGGCCGACCATGTCGGGGCGGATGCGGGTCAGCCACTGGGCGGTCTCGCCCAGGCCGATCGCGGTACCCATCAGATTGGCCTCGTCGGCCCGCAGCGGCTGCACGATCAACAGGTCGGCGCGGGAGGCCACGTCGATGTCGGCGGCGCTGAAGTCGTCGCGCACCACGAGCGTGGCCTGCCAGCCGGCGCCGGGCCGTGGGTCGGCGCCGACCGGGCCGACGTCGACGACCACGAGCAGCGGGTGCAGGGGCGAACCGGGCGGGATCTCCACCGCCCGCCCCGGCGGCACCACGGCGATCGCCTCGCCCGGGACCGCCGCGCCCCGCACGAACGGCTCCCAGGCCTGGGGCCGGGCCGTCTGGACGACCACGCGGGCGCCCAGCGCCATCGCCCGCAGCGAGATCAGCTGGGCGCAGCGGACGCCGCCGACCAGCAGCGCCCGGGTCTGTTCGGGCCGGAACATCCGGGCCACCACCGGCTCACCGGCGCGGTTGCGGCCGACCATCATGCCGGCCGCGCCGAGGCTCAGGTCGAGGCCGTCCATCACGGCCGGCGGCAGCGCGCCGTCGGCGGGGCGGCCGGGCACATCGGTCAGCGGGCCGCCACCCAGCGGCAGGGTGGCCGCGAACCCCGTCAGGTGTTCGCCGTCGAGCCGGCGCACATGCCCCCGCTCGGCGGCGACCATCTTGCGCAGCGCCTGCGCGGCGAAGCCCAGCGTGGTCTGGTCGGGGGCGGCCAGCCGGACGGTCAGGTCGACCGCGACCGTCGGCGCGCCGTTCTCGTGGCGGGGACCGGCGGTCAGGCTGACCGTGGTGGCCGCGGCGGGCAGCGCCAGCATCCGGCCGATCAGGCGCTGGGCGCTCTCGGCGGCCAGGTCGGGCCAGCGGTCGAGCCGGTACGTCGCCTGGGTCAGGCCACCGATCCGCAGGCCGGGCCACATCTCCTGGGCCGGGCCGATGGCGTCGTCGTGGGCCAGTTCGCCGATCACCCGGAGCGCGGCGGCCTCACCCAGCGGCCGGGCCGGCAGCTCGCCCAGCCGGCGCGGGATCTTGCGGACCAGCCCGGAGAGCGAGCGCCGCAGGTCTTCGGCCGACCAGCCCTCGCCGGACAGCACGCGGACCGCGATCAGCGCCCGGGTGTGCCCCAGGAGCCGGCCGTCGGTGAGCTGGCGGTACGAGTTGGCCGGGGTGCCGTTGCCGGCGCGGACCGAGGGGGCGGGCACCCCGGTGAAGATCATCTGCACCCGGCACGGCGGGTGGTCGGGGCCGCCGGCCGGCGGCAGCAGCGAGGCCGGCGTGGGCAGCCGCAGGAGGTCTTCGGCCAGCAGGCCGGCCGGGTCGCCCAGCTCGAGGATCGCGGTGATGCCGTGGCCGTCGACGATCACGGTGGCCTGGTCGCCGCCGAGCTCGGTCTGCTCGATCCGGGCGCCGGGCGAGGCGAGCTGGAGCACCGCGGTCGGCGAGCTGTCCAGCGTCACGGTGTGCGGCCGGCCGGAATAACGCATCCCGACACTGATCCACTCGAACGCCCACCGGCCGCGCAGCCGCAGCCAGGTGATCGCCAGCAGGATGACCGCGAGCATCGCGGCGCCGGCCAGCGCGATCGGTCCGAGGACCGCCCCGACCACCAGCAGGACCGCGGCGATCTGGGTGCTGACCAGCTGGCCGGTCCGCATGCCGAAGAGGCGGCCGCGGCGCAATGGCCGGACCCGTGGCCCGGTTTGTGGGGGAATGCCCCCGCTGAGGCCGGGATAGTCGCGTCGGCCGGCCAATTCCGCAGTCACCCGCGCGCTCCCTTCCCCCCGGGACATATCTGTCGGCGTCTTCGCCTTGTGCGCCACATCGTATGGCGCGGACCAGTTTCACAGGGGGCGGGTAACCGGGCGTGGTTATCCACAGGGCGGCGGTTGTCCACAGTTTGAGTAACCGGACTTCCGCCGTACCGCGCACCCCGCTACCGTCGGGCTTCGTAATTCATCGATGCCCAGCTCAGGGGTGCCCCCCAAGGTTCGGCCGCAGGGGTTAACCTGAAATCTGCATCGATGTCCTCGGTTGCAAACTGGGTCCAGCATGGATCCGCCGGCCGAGCCGTCCGATGACCGATAGCGAGAAAGCGGGGTGACGTCCGGGGTGGCCCAGACGGAAGCACAGTCGCAGCAAATGGCGGATACCGCCAACAAGTTCGACAACACCAACTCGTCGATTCAGTCCATGTTGAACACTCTCATGGGACAGCTGACGGAGCTGCAGGCAGGCTGGAAGGGCATTGCGGCGGGCGAGTTCCAGAAGGTCCGGCAGCAGTACGACGCCGACCTGAAGACGCTCAGCAAGGCGCTCACCGACACCGCCACGTCGATCCGTGAGTCCGCGACGAGCTACGACACGACCGACAGCGAGGCCGCGTCGTCGGTCTCCAAGACCGGTAGCACCGGCTACACGCTGCCGCTCTGAGGGACGAGAAGGAGATCTGATGAACGACGGTGTGCTTCTCGTCAACTGGTCCTCGCTGGCGAACGCGAGCCAGCAAATCCAGTCCGCGGTCAACAAGCTGGACGCCGACCTGGCCGACCTCGACTCCGCGGGCAAGAAGCTGCTCGGAACCTGGAGCGGTGAGGCCCAGACCGCCTACCACCAGCGCCAGACCACCTGGGAGACCTCCGCGAACGACCTCAAGCAGATCCTGCAGTCGATCAAGAACGCGGTCGACCAGGCCGCCACGGGCTACCAGGAAACGGAGAAGCGGGCAACCAACCGCTTCCAGTGATCGACCGGCGGCCGGGACCCGCTCCGACCCGGGGGTGGTCCCGGCCGCAGTCTGTCCATTGCCTGATTCGGCCGATAACGCTACCTTCTGTGATGGTCGTCGGTCACAGGGTGATTCGGTTGTCGCTGTGACAGTCTTTGCGCGTCGGTATACACCCAACTTGGTTGTCTGCCCGCTGCCGCCCATTGTGATCGTCGCCTGACCTTGTAGGTTGTACGCGTTGAGATGGTCTCGTTCGCGCGCGTTGGGAGAGTGAGCGTGTCCGAGTGGGAACCGGCGACGGACGCCGAGAGGGCGATGCGCGACGCTTTGCGCACCGACGATCAGGAGTCCTACTTCCGCATCCTCGCCGGTGTGGACCTGCTCCTGCCCGTCTCCGCGGACGCGCTCGCCGGCCTCGCGCCGTTGGGCTGGGGTACGTGGAGCACCGGCGGGCGAACACACGTGCTCGCATTCACCTCTCCGTCCGCGCTACAGGCCTGTCTGGCTGACTACACCGGCTCGGCGCGCCGGGTCGCCTACGCCGAACTCGCCGACACCTGGCCCAACCTCGAGTGGTGGCTCGCCGTCAACCCGGGGTTGCCGATCGAGGGTTACCTTCCGGCCTGGTTCGTGGCGCAGCTGTCGCGCGGCGACGTGCGCCTGCCCAAGCGTGGGCCCGGACGTGAGACGCAAGACCTGGCCGGTGCCGCCCTGGGTGGCAAGTCCGGGTCCAGCCAGCAGGGCGGGCCGATGCCGCCGACCGGTGGCGCTGCTCCTGCGGGTGGCTCTGCTCTCGCGGGTGGCTCTGCCGCCGCTGGTGCGATGGCCGGCGCGGCGAGTGGTGGCCTGCCCGGCGCCGGCGCTGACTCCGGCTTCCGGCCCGATGGCGACGGGGGCTTCCGGCCGGGTGCCGGTGCCTTCCCGCCCGGCGGGCCCGAGCAGAAGTCCGGGCTCGAGCCGAAACGCACGCCGGGTGCCGCGGCCGCCTTCGGTAACCGGCCACCGCGCACGACCGGCGGCGGCGCGGCTCCCGCGGCCAGTGGCGCCCCTGGGCTGAGCGGCGGTCCCGCGACCCCCTCCGGCGGCATCACCGGCACCCGGATGGGTGGTCCGGCCGCGCCCGCCCTCCCGTCGCGCGTTCCGACCTCGTCGCCCGCCAGCGCGCCGCCAAGCTTCCCTGGCGCTCCGACCAGCGCGGCCCCGGCGAGCGGCCCGCCGGGCTTCCCCAGCGCCCCGACCAGCGCGGCGCCGGCCAGCGCGCCGCCGAGTTTCCCCAGCGCCCCGCCGGCCAGCGCCCCGCCGAGTTTCCCCAGCGCCGCGCCGGCCAGCGCCCCGCCGAGTTTCTCGAGCGCCGCGCCGTCAAGCTTCCCCGGCGCCCCGCCCGCACCGACGAGCGGCCCCGGCGGCCTTCCCACGCGCAGCCCGTCCGGCGAGCCGGGACAGAGCGGCCCCGGTGGCCTTCCCACCCGCACTCCGTCCGGTGAGCCGGCGCAGAGCGGTCCGGGTGGCCTTCCCACGCGCAGCCCGTCCGGCGAGCCGGCGCAGGGTGGCCTTCCCGCTCGTGGGGCTCCGCAGCGGCCGGGGGAGCGCAACCCCTCCGGCGAGCCGGGACAGGTCGGCCCGGGTGGCCTGCCGATCCGGAATCCAGGCGCCGTCCTGCCCAGCGGCCTGCCCTCGCGCGTCCCGCAGGCAAGTCAGACGCCGACCGGCACGGCCGGCAGCGGCTTCGTGCCCGGCGGCTACGGCCGGACCCCGGGTGACGCGCCGGCCGACGCGGTTCCGGCCGCCTACAGCCCGCCGAGCATGCCCGCCGGCACCGCGCCGTCGTCCGCCCCGCCGAGTTCGCCGGGTGCGCCCGGTGCGCTTCCGACGAGGGGCGCGCCGGCCAGCGGCGCTCCCACCAGCGGCCCGCCGTCCTCGCTGAACACCGGCCCGGCCGGCGACGGCTCCGGTCCGAGCATCGGCGGGTTGCCCCGGCGCACGGTCCCCACCGGCGGTGGCCCGGCCGACAACGCTCCGATCAGCGGCGCGGCGCCCGGCGGCCGGCCGGTCAGCGGTGTTCCGGCCGGCCCCGGCGCTCCGACGCCCACGAGCGGCCCGCCCGGCGCCCTGCCCCCGCTGCAGGATCTGAAGGCCCCGCTGCCCACCCGTACCCCGATGGCGCAGACTCCGCCCGTACCCGGGCATCTCGGCGCGGCACCTTCCACACCGGACGCCGCACCGCCTGGCCTGCCCCGCCGGCAGCCGGGCGAGACCCCGCCGAGCATGGCCGCCGCCGCGCAGTCCCTGTCCGGCAGCCGCACCGCGCCGCCCACCGAGACCCCCGCCCGGCCGAGCTACATGCCGCCGGTCGTGCCGGGCACTCCGGGCGCCGACGCCGGTCACCCGGCCCGCGCCCCGTTCGCCCAGCCCGCGGGCGCGCGACCGGAAAGCCCACGGCCGGAAGCCTCACGACCGGAAAGCCCACGGCCGGAAGCCTCACGACCGGAAAGCCCGCGGCCGGAAGCCCAGCGGCCGGAAGCCTCACGACCGGAAAGCCGGCGACCGGAAGTCCCGGCCGAATCGGCGACGCCCGACCGGGCCGCCGACTTCACCCCGGCCAACGCGACCGAACGCGACCTGCTGGCCGCCGCCGACGAGCACAGCACCGACTCCTTCCTGTCGACGCTGCTGCTGGCCACGGTGCTGGTGCCGGTCGCCGACAACTCGCGGCCGGGCAGCACGCCGGGCGAGTCGGGCTTCGTCTTCCGCACCGAGGAGATGGACGGCGGACCGTTCCTGGTGGTGTTCACCAGCCGCGACCGGCTGTCCGAGTACCACGACCACCCGGTGCGCACGGCCCCGGCGAAGTTCCTCGAGCTGATCCGCAACTGGCCCGACCCGAACTGGTCGTTCGCGGTCAACCCCGATTCGCCGGTCGGCGCCAAGTACCCGGGCCCGCAGGTCATCGCGCTGGCCAGTTGGGCCGACGAGGCCGGCCTGGGCGCCGAGCCGGAGGAGCGGGTGGAGAAGCCCGCGCCGCTGCCGCAGCGGGCCAGCGACGCCGCGCAGCACGCCACCGTGATGCAGAAGACGATCCTGCCGGGCCAGATCGACTTCTTCCTGGAGCGGGCGTACGACCGGGTGGCCGGCTTCGTGCACCGGGCCAACGAGGTCGAGCACCTGCGTACGCCGGCCGAGTTGTTCGCCGCGTTGGGCCTGGTCCACGAGGGGTCGCCGTTCCCGCCGGACGCCAAGGAGGCGTTCGTGCTGCGCTGGCCCGCGTACCGGCCGAGCCTGTACCGCATTCCCTACGGCGGGCAGAGCGAGCAGGCGCTGCGGGCGATGGACGGCTGGGTGATCGAGCGGCCGCCGTTCCGGGGCAACGGTTTCGCCCCGGGCGAGGGACGCGACGTGATCGCCGAGTTCAAGGTGGACAGTGTCCGGCTGCCGCACGGCGCGCAGCTGTGGCGGATGGATGCGGACGGCACCGAGCGGATGGTCGCGATCTTCGACGCCGACGGCCCGCAGTGGCGCAAGGTCGGTGAGCAGTGATGCGGGACGGCTACGTGGTCAACTGGCAGGGGCGGGAGTACGAGGCCGCCCCGGACGGTGACGACGCACGGATCTACGCGCCCGAGGCCGGCGACGGCTTCGAGGAGGTGCGGCCGGGGCGGTTCGTCCGGGTGCTGCGCCAGCACGAGTACGACGAGCTGATCTACGTACGCACCACCTGCACGTGGCGCGGCCAGCCGTTCATCGTGCTCGCCGAGTCGGAGCAGTGGCTGCGCGTCGAGTACACCGGCGGACGCGCCCCGATCGCCCTGCAGCTCGGGCTGGAGGAGTTCGACTACGGCGTCTACCAGGGCTGGGCGCCGCAGCACGAGGTGTCCGACCTCTACGAGCACCGGGTCTAGGATCTGTCTCACATTTCCTAAGAGCTCGTCTTCACCCAGCGCAGGATCTCGCCGGTGACCACCGACGCGGCCTCGCGGTGCACGAAGTGGCCCACGTCGGGGAGCAGCCGCCACTCGTACGGCGCCACCACGTAGCGCCCCGAGCCCTGGGCCGTGCGCGCCAGCACCGCGGTGTCCAGCTCCCCGTGCAGGTGGAGCGTCGGCGTGGTCAGCGGCTTCTGCATCGCCTTGACGAACCGGTATCCCTGCAGCCGCAGCATCGACCGGAAGACCCAGCGGTACGCCTCCAGCGCGCAGAACGCCGTCTGGGTGATCTGCATGGCTGTCCGGCACTTGGCGACGTAGTCGGCGTACTCGGGCGTGGACGTCCACGCCGGGCCGCTCCACCGGGCCATCAGCTCGCCGACCTCGGCCGCGTCGTCCTTGGTGAGCACGTGTTCGTACCGTGGCACCTGGAATTTGAGGATCGGGGCGGTCGCCGAGAACTGGCCGCGCGGGTCGACGAACAGGGCGGCGCGCAGCCGCAGCGGGTGGGCCGCGCCGAGCACGACCATCCGGGTGACCATCTGGGGGTGGAAGGCGGCGGCGGCCCAGCCGATCATGCCGCCCGCGCCCGCCCCGACGATCATCGCCGACCGCTCGCCGAGGGCCCGGATCAGGCCGGTGATGTCCGCGGCCAGCGTGTAGCCGTCGTACCCCCGCGGTGGTTTGTCGCTCGCGCCGTAGCCCCGCAGGTCGATCGCGACGGCCCGGAAGCCGGCGTCGGCCACCTCGGTCATGATGTCGGCCCAGGCCCACCAGAACTCGGGGAAGCCGTGCAGGAACAGCACGAGCGGCCCGGTGCCGGCCTCGACCACGTGGAACCGGCTGCCGTTGGCGCCGACGAACCGGTGGGTCCAAGGGCCTTCGATCAGCACGAACGAGTCGTCCACCATGCCGAAGAGGCTACGCGCAGCAATGAGCGCCCGGAGGCCGCAGCCCCCGGGCGCTCACCGGCGAAAGATCAGCTGATGCGGATCTTCATGGTGGTCGCGCCCTGCTCCACGACGCGGATCTTGACGCCGACCGCGGGCAGCTTCACCCCGGCGTACGGGATGGCCGGGTCGAAGTACGAGCGCGTGTCGTCGAACAGCGGCACGGCGGCCTTGCCCCGGATCAGCGAGGGCTTGCCGTTGACGTGCAGCGTCATCGAGTCGGCCCGGGTCAGGCTGAACGGCGCGTCGTACAGCATGACGCGGGACCGCCACGGGTTGCCCTCGATGTTGTAGATCGCGTCCGGGTGCGCGTCCACGTAGAGGTTGCGCCCGTAGCCCGGGTGGGCGTTGACGTTGTTGTCCCGGTAGCCCGAGTTGGCGTACGAGATCAACAGGCCCTTCTGATAGGCGAAGTGCTCGGCCCACAGCGGCTTGGCCGGCCAGCCGTAGTTGTACGGGCCGGTCAGCAGGTAATTGCCGAAGGACGTGTGGGTGCGGTAGCCCGCGATGTAGAAGTTGTCGTACGAGCCGGTGATCGACGAGCCGACCGTCGTCCAGCCCTTGCTGGTCCAGGTCAGCGGGCCCTCGGCACCGTCGACGGACTGCGCCGCGCCGTTCACCGTGATGGTCAGGTTGTCACCGAAGAAGCCGCCGGCGGTGACGCCCAGGTCGGTGGCGTACCGCAGGCGCACCTGGATCTGCCGGCCGAGGTACGCGGTCAGCGGCACCGAGAGGTCGGCCCATTCGGCCTGCTCGCCGCTCAGCGCCGGCCGCTTCGAGGTGTCCTTGGGGAACGGCTGCCCGTTGACCGTGCCGTCGACCGGCGTCCAGTTCGTGCCGTTGGTCGACACCTCGGCGTACAGGTAGTCGAAGCCCTCCTCGATGTTCCAGCGGCCCTTCAGGTCGAACGAGGCGCTGGTCGCCCCGGTCAGGTCGACCGTCTTGGTCAGCGTGTTCTGCAGGTTGTCCTCGTTGCCGGAGAACCACTGCTTGGCGCCCGCGAACGGCGCGCCGAGCTCTTCGGTCTGCACGATGTCGGGCAGCACCACGACCGCGCCCTGAGCGTTGTCGGTGTTGTACTCCTCCGGGCCGAGGACCAGGGTCTTCTTCTTCCCGGCGGGGACGACCTCGTAGTCGAGCCAGCCGAGCTGGAGCTTGTTCCAGGCGCCCAGGTCGCCGGGCCGGGTGCCGACCGGCTCGCCGGCGCCGTTGAGCCGGCTCTGCGCCATCAGCGACCAGTACTCGGTGTTGTTGTTGGTGCCGCCCGAGGTGTCGTAGTCGTCGGGCAGGCCGAGGTCGTGGCCGTACTCGTGGGCGAAGACGCTCAGGCCGCCGTTCTCCGGCTGGACGGTGTAGTCGCCGATCCAGAAGCCGGTGTCGCCGACCTGGGCGCCGCCGTCCAGGTTGCCCTCCGGGCCGGTGCTGCCGCCCCGCAGGTCCTGGAACGCGTACGAGCGGTGCGACCAGATCGCGTCCTCGCCCTGCTGGCGGTCGCCGTCGGCCTCGTCACCGCCGGCGTGGACGATCTGGAAGTGGTCGAGGTAGCCGTCCGGCTCGTTGAAGTCGCCGTCGTTGTCGTGGTCGTAACGGTCGTACGTGTCGAACGTGGCCAGGTCGGCCTTGATCTGCTCGTCGGTGCGACCGGCGGCCTTCTGGTCGGCGACCCACTGGTTGGCGGCGTCCTGCACCAGGAACCAGGTGTACGCGCCACAGTCGCCGTTGATGTCGCAGTCCCGGCCGTACCGGGCCTCGTTGTAGCGCACCTTGACCCAGTCGGTGACCTCGCCGTCGACGCTGTAGCGCCCGGACGACTGCGCCTCGTAGTACGTCTTCAGCGACTCGACACCGGCGCCCTCGCCGAAGTAGAGCTGCTGGTAGTGCTCGCGGTTGTAGTCGGCCTGCCAGATCGTCTTGTTGTCGACCGAGCGGTCGGGCTGGGGGATCTTGTTGCGCAGCGGGCCGTCGAAGGTGACCGGGCCGGGCGTGCCGGGAACGGTGTCCACATCGGGGAAGTCGGGGTGCCGCTCGTTGCCGAACTCGGCCAGGATCACGAACAGCCGGTCGGTCTTCTCCCGGGCCAGTTCCACATATGTTCCGTCGGCCAGCTTCGCGACCTTGCTGGCGCCACGCTTCTCAACCTTGAGCTTTCCCTTGAGGACGTCGTTGACGGCCTTCTGGCGCTTGTCGCGCCGCTTCTCCTCGAGGGGGTTGGGGTAATCGTCGACCCCGGTCCGCTTGCCGGCGGTGACCGATCCGTCGGGCGGTGCCGCTGAGGCCACCGTCGGCAGGGTTGCGCCGAACGCGGTGACCATCGCGGCGCCAAGCAGTCCTGCGACCACTTTGCGCACGTCTGTACCTCCGTTGAAGGGAGCCCCGGATCAGGGGCTCCCGCCAACGTATGCGCATGTCTCGATCAAAAGAAGAGCTATCAGTCCTCTGACTTGCGGTCTTTCATGCCAGATGAAATGAGGTCCATCACCGCGGAGTCCTGCAGCGTGGTGACGTCGCCGAGCGAGCGGTGCTCGGCCACGTCCTTGAGCAACCGGCGCATGATCTTTCCGGAGCGGGTCTTGGGCAGTTCCGGCACCAGCATGATCTGGCGCGGCTTGGCGATCGGGCCGAGCTTCTTGGCCACGTGGTTGCGCAGCTCCTTGATCAGGTCCTCGCCGGCGTCGCCCTCGGTGTCCACATTGCCGCGCGGGATGGTGAACGCCACGATGGCCTGGCCGGTCGTCGGGTCGGTCGCGCCGACCACCGCCGCCTCGGCCACCGACGGGTGCGACACCAGGGCCGACTCGACCTCGGTGGTGGAGATGTTGTGCCCGGAGATCAGCATGACGTCGTCGACCCGGCCGAGCAGCCAGAGGTCGCCGTCGTCGTCCTTCTTGGCCCCGTCACCGGCGAAGTAGATCCATTTGTCCCCGCTGCCCGCACCCGCTCCGAAGCGCGACCAGTAGGTGTCCTTGAACCGCTGGTCGTCGCCCCAGATGCCGCGCAGCATCGACGGCCACGGCTCGGTCAGCACCAGGAAGCCGCCGCCGCCGTTGGGCACCGGCTCGGCCGTGTCGTCGACCACGTCGGCCGAGACACCGGGCAGCGCCTTCATCGCCGAGCCGGGCTTGGCCGCGGTGACGCCGGGCAGCGGCGAGATCATGATCGCGCCGGTCTCGGTCTGCCACCAGGTGTCCACGATCGGGCTCTTCTCCCGCCCGACGTTCTCCCGGTACCACATCCAGGCCTCGGGGTTGATCGGCTCACCCACGCTGCCCAGCACCCGCAGCGAGGACAGGTCGTGCTGGGCCGGGATGTCGTCGCCCCACTTCATCATGGTGCGGATCAGCGTCGGCGCGGTGTACATGATGGACACCCGGTACTTGTCCACGATGTCCCAGAAGCGGCCCTTGTGCGGGGTGTCCGGCGTGCCCTCGTACATCACCTGGGTGGCGCCGTTGGAGAGCGGGCCGTAGACGATGTAGGAGTGCCCGGTGACCCAGCCGATGTCGGCGGTGCACCAGTACACGTCGCTCTCCGGTTTCAGATCGAAGACCGCGTGATGGGTGTACGAGGTCTGAGTCAGGTAGCCGCCCGTGGTGTGCAGGATGCCCTTCGGCTTCCCGGTCGTACCCGAGGTGTAGAGGATGAAGAGCGGGTGCTCACTGTCGAACGCCTGGGCCTTGTGCTCCGGGCTGGCCCGCTCGACCGTCTCGTGCCACCAGACATCCTTGTCGCCCCAGGTCACGTCCTGTCCGGTGCGCCGGACGACCAGGACGTGCTCGATGCTCGGGCACTGAGCCACGGCCTCGTCCACGGTCGGCTTGAGCGCCGACGGCTTGCCGCGCCGGTAGCCGCCGTCCGCGGTGATCACCAGCTTGGCGTCCGCGTCCTGGATGCGGGTGGAGAGCGCGTCCACCGAGAAGCCGCCGAAGACGACGCTGTGCGTGGCGCCGACCCGGGCGCAGGCCAGCATCGCGACCGCGGCCTCGGGGATCATCGGCAGGTAGATGGCCACCCGGTCGCCCGCGCCGACACCCAGCTCGGTCAGCGTGTTCGCCGCCTGGCTGACGCTCGTCAGCAGGTCGTTGTAGGTGATCGTGCGGGTGTCGCCGGCCGGCTCGCCCTCCCAGTGGATCGCGACCTTGTCGCCGTGGCCGGCCTCGACGTGCCGGTCGACGCAGTTGTAGGCGACGTTCAGCTCGCCACCGAGGAACCACTTCGCGAACGGCGGGTTCGACCAGTCCACCGCCTGGTCCCACTCCTTGGCCCAGGTGAGCCGGCGAGCCTGCTCCTCCCAGAAGCCGATGCGGTCCGAGGCGGCCCGGTCGTACGCGTCGGCCTTGACGTTGGCGTTCGCGGCCAGCGCCTCCGGCGGCGGGAACTGCCGCGTCTCCGAGTACAGATTCTCCAGGCTCTTGCTCATGAGTGCGGCTCCTATGCCGTGACCGGGGCTTTCTGACGACATTAGTTGCGCCGGGCGGGCCCGGCGAGGGTTGCGGCGACCAGCGCGCTCTGCGGTCCGCAATGCGCGCTGGCTGGTGTGTCGATGCGTGTTACTGCTCGGATCTTGCCGTAACCGAGCCCTTCGGCGCATCTTTCCGGTGGCCTATACCGTGGTTCCGTGCCCATGGACCCGCTTGCGCCGCTGCTCGGTCTCGCCGATGTCGCGTCCGCCTTCGCCGACGCCCAGGCCCGCGTCGACGCCGCGATGCGCCACCGGGCCCTGCGCCGGCAGGGCGGCCGGGTCGCGGCCGAGATCAGCCTGCGCTCGGCGGTGGCTTCGGCCGGTCTCGAAGGCCATGAGTACGAGGTGGAGGACGTACGCGCCGGAACGGTGACCGACCCGGTCGTGCAGGGCGCGCTCCGCGTCTTCTCCACCGACCTCGCCGACCTGTGGCTCAACGCGCCCCGGCAGGCGCTGGCCCGGTTGCATGTGCTCGCCGCCCGCGGGGTGGTGCCGGCGGCGGAACTCGGGCGTCCGTCCAGCGCCGCCGACCGTATCGACGCGCTGTCGGCCCTGGTCGCCGGGAACGAGACGACCCCGCCGATGCTGCTGGCCGCCGTGGTGCACGCCGAGCTGCTCACGCTGCGTCCGTTCGCCGGCCCGGCCGGGGTGGTGGCCCGGGCCGCGGCGCGCCTCACGCTGGTCGGGCGCGCCTTCGACCCCCGCGGTCTGGTCGCGGCCGACGTCGGTCACCGTTCGCGCGAGCCCGAGTACGTGGGTGCGGCCAACGCCTATGCCACGGGTACGCCCGACGGCATCCGTTCCTGGCTGAGGCACTACGCCGCGGCCGTGGCGGCCGGCGCCGACGAACTGGTCACCGTCGGCGATGGGGTGCTCGCGGCGGCCTAACAGCTTAGGGGCCACTCACCCGGATGGTGGCGATCTGCGTCGATTTCGCGGCCCGGGCGTGTCGCGTTGGCATACTTGCGCGCGTGACTCTCGCCGAGATGGCCAACGAGACCTGGACGCGCCCCTACACCCCCGGCGCCGGCCGCTGGCTGGTCATCGGCTGGGAGGCGATCGCGCTCGGCCTGCTCGGCTGGACCAGCGTCGACACGTTCGCGCTCGACTGGCACGGCGTCCGGCTGATGGCGTCGATCCTGGCCGTGGCCTGGGTGCTCGGCTCCTGGCGGATCCTCCAGATGGGCGCCTACGTCAGCACCCGCGGCCTGCGGATCCGGGGGCTGCTGCGGTCGCGGACGATGTCCTGGCAGGAGATCGCCCACGTGCGGCTGCACAAGGCCACGCACCGGCTCGGCCCCTGGGAGATCGAGAGCGGCATGACCGTGCTCATCGAGCGCCCCGACGGCACCACGGTCAACACAGAGCTGTGGGCGCAGGGCGTCGACTTCCACTCGCGTCCCAAGGTCTTCCGGGCCGTCTACCACGAGCTGCGCAACCGGCACTCGAAGGCCGTCAACGCCTGACCCTCGACGTGAAGAACGGCGCCACTGAGGGCGCCGTTCTTTCGCGCGTCCGGACCGGGATATCAAGCGTGCACCTGGGTCGTTGTCGACAGTCCTGCAACCGCCCGAGCCTCACGGCTGAGGTGGCCGAGGTCCCGCCGCAACGTGCCTGCCGTGGCTGATCGCGCGTGGGTTCCCGGTGGCCGTGCACGGGATCCGATCTCTCATCTCCCGCTCGTTCTTTCTACGCCCGACGGTCCTTGATCGCCATGGGTTCCGCTCGCAAAGTTGGACCAAACCGAATTAGTCAGACACTTCAATCAAGATCAACGGCCTCTTCCGCCGCCACCCCCACCCCGGCACTGGGTGGGCGTCAAGGTAGCCGTCGCGGGTGACGTTCTTCGGCGTTGTCCACAGGGCCGGACCCGGATTGCGATGTGAGCCGCGCGACTCAGGCGTTCGCGGCGCGGGCCTTGCGGTGGCGGCCGTAGATCGCCAGGCCGATCGCAACACCGACGCCGACGCCCAGGGCGGCCGCGGCCACCGGGACGGCGGGCCGCTCGCGGAGGCGGCGGCCCAGCGGGATCGGGTGGCGGAACTCGAGGACCGGCCACGACCGCTCGATCGCCACCCGGCGCAGGTTGCGGCTCGGGTTCACCGCGCTGGGGTGCCCGACCGCCGCCAGCAACGGGAGGTCACTGCTCGAATCGGAGTAGGCGTAACACTCCGACAGGTCGTAGCCGCGAACGCCGGCCATCTCGCGTACCCCATCGGCCTTGTGTTCCCCGGCGGCGTAGAACTCGATCTCGCCGCTGTAGCGCCCGTCGACCACGCCCATGCGGGTGGCGATGATGTCGGTGATGCCGAGCAGCTCGCCGATCGGGCGCACCATCTCTTCACCCGAGGCGGACACCAGGACGACGTCGCGGCCGGCGGCCTGATGTTCGCCGATCAGGGTGGCGGCTTCCGCGTACACGTACGGATTGATCAGGTCGTCGAGGGTCTCGGCCACGATCTGGCTCACCTGCTCGACCCGCCAGCCCTTGCACAGCGCCGCGAGGTAGTCGCGGGTGCGGGCCATGGTCTGCTCGTCGGTGCCACCCATGCGGAACATCAGCTGCGCATAGGCGGTCTTCACGACGTCTTGCCGGCTGATCAGGCCGTCACGATAGAAAGGCCGTCCGAAGGCCAATGCGCTGGACTTGGCGATGACGGTCTTGTCGAGGTCGAAAAACGCGGCGCTGCGCCCCACGGGCCGAAAGTGTAACGGCTCGACGCGCCGGGCCGCTGTCCTCCACACCCGCCATCACCACGGGTAACGGAAAGAAACCGGGGAGAACGGGCAGTTGGTTACGCGGGGTACTCGACGGTCGGCTTCTGCTGAGGCAGACTTGTGTTGCGACAGAGATTCATGTTGCATCCCATGCTGAGCATCTCGATTGTTGAGACCCTCGGTGGTTGCGCCCCCCGCGATCACCGGGTTGATTCGGCTCGACCCCCCCGGAGCCGAATCCAAGGACGACCCCCGTCTCCCCCGACGGGGGTCGTCTTCTGTTCCGGGCCGGTCAGGCGCCGGTCGCCTCGGTCGTCTCGAAATCACCCAGGCCGGCGCCCTCGATCTCGGTCAGGCCGAACAGTTCGCTCAGGCCGGTGACGGCCAGGATCCGGCGGAAATTCGCGTTCGGGTTGACGACGACGAAGCGGCAGTCGCGCTCGCCGGCGGCGTGGTAGCCCTCGATCAGCGCGCCCAGCCCGGTCGAGTCGACGAACGACGCGTCCTTGAGGTCGATGTAGAGCACCGAGGGGCGGAACTGGTCGACGGCCTCGCGGATCTCGTCGGAGACCTCGCCGGCATTAGAGAAGTCGACCTCACCCAGCACGGTGACGGTCGCCGTGCCGTCACCGGCGGCGGCGCTCAGGGTCGCGTCCTCCATGCCCCTCCATCGCTTTGTGTCGCATCACGATACCCGTGAAGCGACAGTTCCACTCCGGCCCAGTTCGGATCCGCCGATGGGGTGAGAGTTATCCACAGCCTGGTGAGTTATCCACAAGAAGACGATCTCCGTACGCCCGGAGCGCCGCCGGCGAGCCACGGTGTGAGCCCACCGCTCACCTGGAGGCCCGATGCCCGTACCGCGCCGTCCGCTCGTGGTCACCGCCGACCCGGGCCTGCTCGACGACCTGCTGCGTCTCGCCGCCGCCGGCGGCGCCGAGGTCGACGTGGCCCACGACCCGGCCGCCGCCCGCCCCCGATACTCCGCCGCGCCGCTCGTCGTGATCGGCGCCGACCAGGTCCAGCCGTGCGTCCGCGCCCGCCTGCCCCGCCGCTGCCGGGTGATCATCGTGGGGCCCGGCAGCCCGCCCGACGAGGTCTGGGCGGGCGCCCAGCTGCTCGGCGCCGACCATGTCGCGGCCCTGCCGGTCGCCGAGCCGTGGGTGGTCGACCAGTTCGCGGCCCCGCCCACCGATCGGTCGGGGGCGCGCGTCCTCGCCGTGATCGGCGGGCGCGGCGGAGCCGGCGCCAGCATCCTCGCCACCGCGCTGGCCGTCACCGCCGTCCGGGGCGGCCGGCGCACCCTCCTGATCGACGCCGACCCGCTCGGCGGCGGCCTCGACCTGGTGCTCGGCTGGGAGAAGATGGTCGGTCTGCGCTGGCCCGAACTGGCCGCCGCCGACGGCCGGGTCGACCCGGCCGCCCTGATGGGGGCCCTGCCCCGCGACGGCGACCTGGTGCTGCTGTCGTTCACCCGGCAGGACGCCCTGGCCCCGGTGCCCGGCGAAGCCATGGCGGCCACGCTCGACGCCGCCCGCCGCGGCCGCGACCTGGTCGTCGTCGACCTGCCCCGGCGCCTCGACGACGCCGCCACGCTGGCCCTTCAGGCCGCCGACCGCACCCTGCTCGTGGTGCCGGCCGAGCTGCGCGCCACCGCGGCGGCCGGCCGGATCGCGGCGATGGTCGCCCACCACTGCGACCACCAGGCCGTGGTGGTGCGGGGTCCCGCGCCCGGCCGGCTGAAGCCCAAGGACGTGGCGGCGGCGCTGTCGCTGCCCCTGGCGGGCGTGCTCGAGCCGGAACCCGGGATGTGCCAGGCCCTGGAACGCGGCGAGCCACCGGCGGCCGCCGGCCGGGGCCCGCTGGCCGAATTGTGCCGTGACCTGCTCGCGGCGGCGGCGTGAGCGCCCCGCTGGCCGCGCGGGTGCGGCAACAGTTCGCGATCGAGGGCACCGAGGCCACGCCGGCCGCGGTGGTCACGGCGGTGCGGTCCGAACACGCGGTGCTGGGCGACACCACGGTGCTGCGGCTGGCCGGGCAGGTGCACGACGAGCTGGTCGGCGCCGGGCCGCTCGCCCCGCTGCTGGCCGAGCCGTCGGTCACCGACGTGCTGGTCAACGGCACCGAGGTGTGGGTCGATCGGGGCGCCGGCCTGGTGCGGGCCGAGGTCCAGACAGGAACGGCCGACGAGGTACGCCATTTGGCGCAGCGCCTGGCCGCCGCGTGTGGCCGGCGCCTGGACGACGGCCAGCCGTTCGCCGACGCCCGGCTGCCCGACGGCACCCGCCTGCACGCGGTGCTGCCGCCGATCGCGACGTCGGGCCCGTACCTGTCACTGCGCACCTTCCGCCAGCGCCCGTTCACCCTCGACGACCTGGTGGCCGACGGCACCGTGGCGACCGGGCCGGCCGAGGTGCTGTCCGCGATCGTCGCCGCCCGCCTGGCCTACCTGGTCACCGGCGGCACCGGCAGCGGCAAGACGACCCTGCTCGGAACGCTCCTGGGCCTGGTGCCGCCGACCGAGCGGATCGTGCTGGTCGAGGACGCGGCCGAACTCCGGCCGACCCACCCGCATGTCGTCGCCCTCCAGGCCCGCACGGCCAATGTGGAGGGCGCCGGCGTCGTTGGCCTCACCGACCTGGTCCGCCAGGCGCTCCGCATGCGCCCCGACCGCCTGGTGATCGGCGAGTGCCGAGGCGCCGAGATCGTCGACCTGCTCGGCGCCCTGAACACCGGCCACGAGGGCGGCGCGGGCACCCTGCACGCCAACGCTCCCGCCGACGTGCCCGCCCGCTTGGAGGCGCTGGGCCTGCTGGGCGGCCTGCCGCGGGCCGCCCTGCACGCCCAGGTGCTGGCCGCGTTGCAGGTGATCCTGCAGGTCAGGCGTACGCCATCCGGCCGCTCCCTCGATTCCATCAGCGTCCTGCTCCCCAACGGCCACGACCGCCTGGCCACCGTCGTCCCCGCCTGGCACCGAGCCACCGGCCGAGGCCCCGCCGCCGAGGCCCTGTCCCAACTCCTGACCTCCCGAGGCGTCCCGCCCCCTTCACTCCTGTCCCCCCAACCCACCACCATCCCGGTCCCTGCCCCACCTCCGCCCGCCTCAGCGTCCGCGCCACCCGCGCTGCCTCCGCCTACGCCGCCCGCGTCAGGCGCGCCACTCGCATCCGCGCCGTCCGCTCCGCCTACGTCCGCCTCAGTTGCGCCGCTCGTGTCGGCGCCCTCTGCTTCGACTATCGGCCAGGTCCGGCGAGGGCGTCCATGGGCCGATCTTGTCGAGCCGTCTCCCGAGGTCCCTTCCCCTCCTTTTGAGCCTTTGCCCGAGAGGGCTTCCGGCTCCTTTGCGCGGCGGCACGTCGCGCCGGGCGTCGGAAGTCTCTCGGCCAAGTGGGTCGACCGGCCGACGAAGGATCGGCCTCGGCCCGGTCCTGAGGTGCTGGCGGGTGAAGTGAAGCCGCAGGCCGACGCGCCTTGTCGGCTCGGCGTTCTGGCGGTGACGCGGCCATGAACGCGGAGTTCCAAGAGCTGGCCATGCTGCTCGGCCTGGCGGCGTTGGTTGTTGTGCCGGCGGTTGTTCTGCGGATCAGGCGGCTTCGTGCGCCGTTGCGTCGGCTGCGACAGACGAATGGTCCGACGCGGCGCGCGGTGGGCCTGGTTGCGGCGCGAGAGGGGGAGGGCTTGGCGCGGCGGGCGGTTGGCCTGGTTGCGGCGCGTGACGGGGAGGGCTTGGCGCGGCGGGCGGTTGGCCTGGCTGCGGTGGGAGCGGGGCTTGCTCGGCTTGCTGCGTCGGATCCGCGGCGGCTGATGGTCGTTGGTGCGACCGGCGCGTCCGGGATCGGGTTGGTCACCGGAGGGCTGGTCGCCGCGGTGGTGGGGGCGGTCTACGCGGTCATGCTGGTGCGGGCGGTATCGCGCGCCATGAGGCGGCGGGCCGCGGCGAGCATCCGGACGTCCAGCTTGGACGAACTCTGTTCTCTCGCCGGTGACCTGCGGGCCGGATTGCCTCCGACCGCCTGCCGCACCACAGGACTGGCCGACCGGCGGCTCGCCGATCTGACGGCTGCGGTTTGGCGGCTGGCCGAGCGCACCGGCGCCCCCGCGGCCGACCTGGTCGAACGCATCGAGGACGACGCCCGCGCGGCTGACCGGGCGACCGCCTCGGCGCAGGCTCAGGCCGCCGGCGCCCAGATGACCGCCCTGCTCCTGGCGGCGTTGCCGCTGGCGGGAATCGGGCTGGGCTACAGCATCGGCGCGGATCCGCTGCAGGTGCTCCTCGAGACGAAACTCGGCGCGGCGTGCGCTCTGAGCGCCGTCGTGCTCCAGGTCGCCGGACTCCTGTGGTGCGACCGGATGATGGCCGGAGCCACCCGATGACCGCCGATCGCGAGGTGTGTGGCGCCGAGCGCTTCATGCACAGCAGCGGCCCTTCCCTCGTACCCCTCAAAGCCTGTTGTGCGGCAGCGATCTTGCACGCGGTGGAGGACGGTCACCCCAGCGCGCCCTTCATCTGCGCCGCGTCCGACCGCCTGACCAGCCGGACTGTTGCCGCAGCTCACCAGCCAGAGGTCGCGTCCGACCGCTTGACCAGCCGGACCGTTGTTGCAGCTCACCGGCCGGAGGTCGGGTCCGATCGACTTGCCGGCCGGACCGGCGCCCTGTCCGACCTGCTGATCGGCCGGGCCGGCGACGGGGTGGATCGAGCGGTCGCCGTCAGCGCCGAGCACGACGATGCGGCCGACGACGGTCGGAGCGCGCCGATTGTCGTGGGGGATCGGGCGTGACTCGGAGCAGGCGGGAGCGCCGGCTGCATCTGTTGATGGCGGCCGGGGTCGGTGCGGGTGTGGTGGCGCTGGTCGGGACCTGGTGGGCGGTCGCACCGGGGATGGCCGTTGGGGCCGGGGTGTGGCGGTTCCTCGGGACGCGGGAGCCGGGGGAGGTGCGCGAGGCCCGGCTGCGGGCGGCCGCTGACCTGCCGCTCTGCGCGGATCTGCTGGCTGCCGCGTTGCGGGCGGGGGCGCCGGTCGACCGGGCGGTGTACGCGGTGGCGGAGGCGCTCGGCGGGCCGTTGGGGGACCGTCTGGAGCGGGCGGCCCGGTCGCTGCGGCTGGGGGCGGGGCCGGATGAGGCGTGGGCGCACCTGTCCGATGTGAAAGGTGCGGATCGGCTGGTGGTGGCGGCCGTCCGGTCGAGTGCCAGCGGGGGCGCGCTGGCCGGGGCGCTGACCCGGCTCACCGACGACCTGCGTGCCGATCGGGGGCTTGCCGCCGAGACCGCCGCTCAGCGGGCGGGGGTGCTGATCGTGCTGCCGCTCGGGCTGTGCTTCCTGCCCGCTTTTGTGCTCGCCGGCCTCGTGCCGGTGCTGGTCGCCCTGATCGGCGACGTGTTGTGAACCACCCATCCACAGTAAGGAGATCCACCGTGCGCAGACTCAAGGCCCGGATCGTGCGGCTGACCAGGGATGCGGCCGAGGCCGGGATGAACACGGCCGAGTACGCCATGGGCACGATCGCGGCGGTCGCGTTCGCCGGGCTGCTGCTCAAGGTCCTGACCAGCGCCAAGACGCAGGCGGCGCTGGCCGGCATCGTCGACAAGGCGCTGAGCTGATGCGGCGCCGGTGGCCCGGTGGCGACCGTGGGTCGTTCACCGCGGAGTACGCCGCCGGGCTGCCGGCGCTCCTCCTGCTGTTGTACGTCAGCGTGAGCACGGTCAACGCGGTCAACACCAAGATCCAGTGCGTGGACGCGGCCCGCGAGGCCGCCCTGGCCGCCGCCCGGGGCGAACCACCGGCGCCTGCGATCGAGCGCATCGCCCCGCCGGGAGCCACCTACGACGTAGCCGAAGGCACCGACCTCATCACCGTGACCGTGACCGCCAACCCCCGCCCCCTGGGCGACGTGGCCCTGCCCCTGACCGTCACCGCCGAGGCAACAGCGGCCCGCGAGCCATGACACCAATCGAGCAACCAAGGCAGGGCGAGCGCGGGGCGGCGTCGATCCTCGTCCTGGCCATCGGCCTGGTCCTGGTCGCGGCCGGCCTGGCCGGCGCCGCGATCGCCAACGCCCGCGTCGCCCGCCACCAGGCCCGGACGGCCGCTGACTTCGGCGCGCTGGCCGGCGCGGCCCGGGTGGTCGAGGGCCAGGAACCCGCCTGCGCCGCGGCCGCCCGCCTGGTCGAGGCCAACGGCGCGGTGCAGCAGTCCTGCCAGGTCGAGGGCTTGGAGATCGTCGTCCACGTGACGGTGACAACGGGCCACCTGCCGAGACCGGCCCGCGCCGCCGCAAGAGCCGGCCCGATCTTCGCCCCAGGCGGCCCATGAGCCGAAGCCGAGGGCCGAAGCCGAGGGCCGAAGCCGAGGGCCGAAGCCGAGGGCCGAAGCCGAAGCCGAAGCCGAAGCCTGAGGCAAAAGGTCGAAGCAGAAGCCCGAAGCCGAAGGCCGAAGAAAGCGAGAACCGCCCGCTCAAGGCAGCCGGCGCAACACCGCCGACAGAACCGACACCGCGCCAGGCTTGTCCAGCGGACTGTTGTTGTTCCCGCACTTGGGCGACTGGATGCAGGACGGGCACCCCGCCTCACACCCGCACGCGGAGATCGCGTCCCGGGTGGCCGCCAGCCAAGCCGCAGCCGTGCCATAGGCGCGCTCGGCGAACCCCGCCCCGCCCGCCTGCCCGTCGTACACGAACACCGTGGGCGCCTCGGTGTCGGGATGCCCGGCCGTCGACAGCCCGCCGATGTCCCACCGGTCGCAGGTGGCGATCAACGGGAGCAACCCGATCGCCGCGTGCTCGGCCGCGTGCAGGGCGCCGGGCACATCCCCGGGCGCCACCCCGGCCCGGGACAGCTCGCGCGACGAGATCGTGAACCACACCGCCACCGTGCGCAGGTCACGGGCCGGCAGGTCGAGCGGCGTGGTGTCGATGACCTCGCCGGTCCGGATGCTGCGGCGCTGGAACGACACCACCTGGTTGGTGACGTCCACGTCGCCGAGGAAGAGGCCGATCGGGCCCGCGTCCACGTATGACCGCACCGCGACGACCGAGATGTCGGTGATGTCGCGCGGGTGGGTCGAGTAGGGCGGGTCGGCCGCGTGCACCAGGGCGACGCCGTCGTCCAGGTCCAGTTCATCGACGATGAAGGAGAAGCCCTGGTGAAGGTGGACGGCGCCGGGGTGGAGCATGGCGTGTGCGGAGGCGCGGTCGACCGTGCCGAGCAGTTTTCCGGTGGCCGCCTCGACCACCTCGACCGGTGGGCCGCCGGTGCCGCGCAGGTCGACGTCGGGGGTGCCGCGCTGGGTCCAGTAGTAGCCGGTCGGCCGTTTGCGCAGGGCGCCGGACGCGGCCAGCGCCTCGGCCGCGCCGGCCGCCGCGGGACCGAACATGGCGAGGTCGTCGAAGGTGAGCGCGGCCTCGGCGGCGGCGCTGCAGAGTTGCGGTCCCAGCACGTACGGGTTCGACGGGTCGAGCACGGTGGCCTCCACCGGCCGGCCGAACAGCGCCGACGGGTGATGCACCACGTACATGTCCAGGGGGTCGTCGCGGGCGATCAGCACCACCAGGGCGTCACCACCGGCCCGCCCGGCCCGCCCGGCCTGTTGCCACATCGACGCCCGGGTGCCGGGGTAGCCGCACATCAGCACCGCGTCCAGGCCGACCAGGTCGACACCGAGTTCGAGGGCGTTGGTCGAGGCCAGCCCGAGCAGATCGCCGGACAGCAGCGCCTGCTCCAGCGCCCGCCGGTCCTCGCGCAGGTAGCCACCGCGGTACGCCGCGACTCGCCGGCCGAGGCCGGGCACCGCCGCGTTCAGCCGGCCGCGGGCCATGGTGGCGATCAGCTCGGCCGCCTTGCGTGACCGCACGAAGGCGAGGGTGCGTGTGTCGTCGAGGATCGCGGAAGCCAGCAGGTCGGCGGTCTCGGAAAGGGCCGACGTGCGAACCGGGGGAGAAAGCGAAGCATCGAGGGGCGGCTCCCACAGGGCGAAGGTCACGGCGCCGCGGGGCGAGGCGTCGTCGACGACCGCGTTGACCTGGAGGCCGGTGAGGCGTGACGCCGCGTCGGCCGGGTCACCGGACGTGGCCGACGCCAGCACGAACGTGGGTGACGCGCCGTAGCGGGCGGCGGCCCGGCGTAGCCGCCGCAGCACGTGCGCCACGTGGGAGCCGAACACGCCGCGGTAGGCGTGGCACTCGTCCACCACCACGTACGCCAGCCTGCGCAGGAACGTCGTCCACCGGGTGTGGCCGGGCAGAATTGCGTGGTGCAGCATGTCCGGATTGGTCAGCACAAAGCGGCTGTGCTGCCGGATCCACTCGCGCTCCGCTCGCGGAGTGTCACCGTCGTAGGTCGCCGGGCGTACCCCATCGAGGTCGAGGCCCGCGACGGCGCGTAACTGATCGGCCGCGAGCGCCTTGGTCGGCGACAGGTAGAGGGCGGTCGCCCGGTCGTCGGACATCAGGCGGGACAGCGCGGGCAGCTGGTAGCCGAGCGACTTGCCGGAGCCGGTGCCCGTGGCGAGCACCACATGGAGACCGTCGTGGGCCATCGTGGCGGCGTTGGCCTGATGTTCCCACGGCTTCAAGATCCCGTTCTTGGTGTACGCCGTGAGCACGTCGTCGTGCACCCACGCCGGCCAGGCCACGGTGCGTCCGGCCCGCGCCGCGACGTGTTCCACATGCGTCACCGCCGGTCGATCCAGAAGGGTGTGGGTGACCGGCACCAAAGCACTCTCGCATCGGTATGCGACGAACCCCAAACGGGTACCACGAACGTTGCTACGCGTCTAGGGGTTCCCCTCGGTGGTTAGATTCGCTGGGGGAGATCGGCGGAGGAGGAACGATGGAGCTGTCGCTGGCGACCCGCACCGTCGCCGGGCACACGGTGCTGGAAGTCGGTGGCGAGGTCGATGTCTATACCGCACCACGGTTGCGGGAGCGGCTGGTCGAGTTGGTCGACGGCGGCGAACGCAGGGTGGTGGTGGATCTCGGCCGGGTCGACTTCCTCGACTCGACCGGCCTGGGGGTGCTGGTGGGCGCGCTGAAGCGGCTCCGGGCCGCGGACGGCACGTTCGGCCTGGTCTGCTCGAAGGAACCGCTTCTGAAGATCTTCCGGATCACCGCGCTGGACCAGGTGTTCCCGATCTATCCGTCGGTCGAGGCGGCGACCGCGGCCGGCGGTGACGGCGCCGCGACGACCGCGTGATGGCGACGGTCCGGCTCTCGTTCTCGCCCGCGCCCGTGCATGTCCGCACGGCGCGCCTGGTCGGCGTGGCCGTGGCCCGCCGGGCGGGCGTGGCCGAGGAGCTCCTGGACGAGGTCCGCCTGGCGATCGGCGAGGCGTGTACCCGCGCGGTGGCGCTGCACCGTCAGTACGGCCTGGCCGACCTGGTCACCGTCGAGATGTCCGATGCCGACTCGTACGCGGTCCGGGTGATCGACCACGCGCCCATCGACGCCAGCATCGGCCTGGCCAAGCTCCCGCCGGATGAGCTGGCCGACGAGTCGCTGACCGACGAGGCGCTCACCACCGGTGTCGGATTCGCGCTGCTGGCCGGATTTGTCGATGACCTCCAGGTGCGTCCCGTCGATGACGGCACCGGCACCGAGGTCCGGATGGCGTGGCCGGTCAATCGACGGTAGTGACTCTTAAACCTCGCCACGCCGACTAGCACAGCGGCGAAGATCACCACGACACGGCCGGGCCTGGGTGTGACCACAAACACGGCGGGCCTATACAGTACGCGGGTTATCAGCTACTGCTCCTGGTCCCGCAGCCGCGGGACCTAGTCGTCGTCACCCGCTAGTGGGCGGGGAGGCACCCTGGCGGTGACGTCCGCCGCCCGGGGGTTGTCGGGTTACAGGAGGACATTGGATGTCCGGCAAAGTGGAATATCTCGCCGCGGAGGGCGGCGCGGTGTCCCTGAGTGGTTCGAACGTCAGTTTCGTCATCATCGCCATCGCTTTCGCGCTGGTGGCGCTCGCTTTCGCCGCGTACTTCGTGAAGCTGGTGCTCGCCGCCGGCCGTGGTACGGCGAACATGCAGGAGATCGCGGGCGCCGTGCAGGAGGGCGCCTCGGCGTATCTCTTCCGCCAGTTCAAGACGCTGAGCATCTTCGTCGTCATCGCGGTGGTGCTGCTGTTCCTGCTCCCGGTGCATGACACCGACAACGAGACCTGGGTCAAGATCGGCCGCTCGTTGTTCTTCATCGTCGGCGCGGTGTTCAGCTCGCTGATCGGTGGCTGGGGCATGGCCCTGGCGACCCGGGCCAACCTGCGGGTGGCCGCGGCGGCCGGCGAGGCCGGCGGCCGCGAGAAGGCGATGGCGATCGCGTTCCGCACCGGTGGCGTGGTCGGCTTCCTCACCGTCGGCCTGGGCCTGTTCGGTGGCGCGCTGGTCGTGCTGATCTTCCGCGGTGACGCTCCCACCGTGCTCGAGGGCTTCGGCTTCGGCGCCGCCCTGCTCGCCATGTTCATGCGGGTCGGCGGCGGTATCTTCACCAAGGCCGCGGACGTCGGCGCCGACCTGGTCGGCAAGGTCGAGCAGGGCATCCCCGAGGACGACCCGCGCAACGCCGCCACGATCGCGGACAACGTCGGCGACAACGTCGGCGACTGTGCCGGCATGGCCGCCGACCTCTTCGAGTCGTACGCGGTGACGCTGGTCGCGGCCCTGATCCTGGGCCAGGCGGCGTTCGGTCAGGACGGCCTGATCTTCCCGCTGATCGTCTCGACGATCGGTGTGGTCATCGCGATCGTCGGGGTGTTCATCACCCGGCTGCGGGCGTCCGACAAGACCGGCCTGACCGCGATCAACCGGGCCTTCTACATCTCGGCGGTGTTGTCTGCAGTCATCGTCGCGGTGGTCAGCTTCATCTACCTGCCCGCCACGTTCGCGGGCTTCGGCACCGACGCCGCGATCGACGCGGATGTGGTCGCGAGCGGCGCCAACCCGCGTTGGGTCGCGATCGGCGCGGTCGTGATCGGCATCGTGCTGGCCGCCGCCATCCAGGCGCTGACCGGCTACTTCACCGAGACCCAGCGGCGTCCCGTGCAGGACATCGGCAAGTCGTCGCAGACCGGTGCGGCCACCGTCGTGCTGGCCGGCATCAGCGTCGGCCTCGAGTCGGCGGTCTACTCGGCCCTGCTGATCGGCGCCGGCGTGTACGGCGCGTTCCTGCTCGGCGGCACCTCGCTGACCCTGTCGCTGTTCGCGGTGGCGCTGGCCGGCACCGGCCTGCTGACCACGGTCGGCGTCATCGTGGCGATGGACACCTTCGGCCCGATCTCGGACAACGCGCAGGGCATCGCCGAGATGTCCGGCGACGTCACCGAGGACGGCGCGCAGATCCTCACCGAGCTGGACGCCGTGGGTAACACCACCAAGGCGATCACCAAGGGCATCGCGATCGCGACGGCCGTGCTGGCCGCGACCGCGCTGTTCGGCTCGTACGTGAACACCCTGCGTGGTTCGCTCGCCGAGGCCGGCATCACCGCCGAGCAGATCGGCACCGAGGTCCTCAACCTGCTGAACATCGCGAACCCGCGGAACCTGGTCGGTCTGCTGATCGGCTCCGCGGTGGTGTTCCTCTTCTCCGGCCTCGCCATCAACGCCGTGTCCCGCTCGGCGGGCGCGGTCGTGATGGAGGTCCGCCGTCAGTTCCGCGAGTTCCCCGGCATCATGGACCGCACCCAGCGGCCCGAGTACGGCCGGGTGGTCGACATCTGCACCCGGGACGCGCAGCGCGAGCTGATCACGCCGGGCCTGCTGGCCATCATGGCGCCGATCGCGGTGGGCTTCGGCCTGGGCGCCGGCGCGCTGGCGGCCTACCTGGCCGGCGCGATCGGCACCGGCACCCTGATGGCCGTCTTCCTGGCCAACTCGGGTGGCGCCTGGGACAACGCGAAGAAGCTGGTCGAGGACGGCAACTACGGCGGCAAGGGCTCCGACGCGCACGAGGCGACGATCATCGGTGACACCGTCGGTGACCCGTTCAAGGACACCGCCGGCCCGGCCATCAACCCGCTGCTCAAGGTGATGAACCTGGTCTCGCTGCTGATCGCCCCGGCGGTCGTGGCCTGGAGCATCGGCAGCGACCAGAACGACGCGCTGCGGATCGCGATCGCGGTGGTGGCGGCTCTGGTCATCGTCGCCGCGGTGATCAACAGCAAGCGCAAGCCGATCTCGATGGGCGACGAGGCGCCGGCCTCGCCGACCTCGGAGAAGATCAGCGCCTGACCCGCTCGACGTAGATGATCAAGAAAGGGCGCCCGGCGACACGCCGGGCGCTCTTTTCATGGGCTGATGACGATGAAGCGGTGTCGGACCCAACCCGTACCCTTTTCGCCATGCGCCCGGCCCGACCGTTGCTGATCGTCGTCTCCCTCCTCGTCGGTGTGTCCCTCGCGGCTTGCTCGCACACCACCGGCCCGCGCAACTGGGCGGCGGCGGTGTGCAACGCGCTGGCGCCCTGGCGCGCCGAGATCGGCACCCTGACCGACCGCACCCAGGAGCAGATGACCGCCGAGACCACGCCCGCGCAGGCCAAGGAGAATCTGGTCCGGCTGTTCGGCGGCGCCGAGACGGCCAGCGAGCGGGCCCGCGCCGGGGTGGAGCGGGCCGGCGTCCCCGACGTCGACAACGGCGAGCAGGTGGCTGAGAGCTTCACGGCGTCGCTGAGCGGCATGCGCGACGCCTACGCCCGGGCCCGTGGTGGCGTCGCCGGGCTCGCCACCAGCCCTCAGAAGGCCTTCTACGAGCAGGTCACCGTGGTCGTCGACAAACTCAAGCAGGAGTACGAGCAGAGTGAGCTCGACACCGGCAATCTGAGTTCGGTGGAGCTGAAGCAGGCGTTCGACGAAGCACCGGAGTGCCGCTGACCATGGCCGAGACGGGCTGGCCGCTGATACCGCGCGAGCTGCTGCCCGCGCCGGTTCCGGTTGCCTCCCGCGCGCGGCGGGCCCTGTCCCGCGCCACGCCCGGCGGTCGTCAGCTGCCGATCTTCGGCGCCGAGACCACCGATTCGTCCCCGCTCGACCTGGCCGGGCTGCTGGTCGGCCCGGGGCGCCTGGACAAGATGGGCGGTACCGCCCGGGTGGCGATCGGCGTGCACGACGCCTGGCGGGTGCACGTGCTCGCGGCCGAACTGCTCACCCGCGGCCTGGTCGTGCACTGGCGGCCGTTCGACGAGCCGGAGCGACAGGTGCCCGAGCTCCAGGTCACCGCCACGCCCGAAGATCCCGACCCGCCGATCGCGGAGGGTGAAGAGGGCCCGGCGCCCCCGGTTGCGGTGAGTGACGCGCCGGGCGCTGAAGAAATTGTCGAGGAGGCGGAGGGCGAGGAGCCGGCCGGGCCGAGGTTCGAGGTGCGTACGGCGTACTCGAGCCGGTTGGACGCCCTGGCCCGCACGTGGCCGGCGGCCGCCGACGGCCTCTTTCTCAGCGGACCCCGGCTGCGCCTCTGGGTCGCGGCCGCGGGCACGGCCGGGCCGGGCGATTTCACGCTCGAGCTGAACCCCGACGTCGAGTCTGAGATGATCATCGCCGCGCTGCGCCGGACCGGTCTCGACGGCCGTTTGTCGGATCATGGACGGCGCTACCGGATCACCCGTCGCGGACCTCTCGGCAGGCTGGCTGAGCTGGTCGGCGAGCGTCCGGCGTCGGCGCCGGTCGAGGTCTGGCCGGGCGGCGCTGGTGCGTGATCTTCCTGGCTTGTGTGCGACACGACTCCATATTCCCGGTGTACGGTGTCGCCGTCGGACGCATGCCGTGGTCGGACCGTTACCATCCGACGCCCGGAGCCCCCGGGGAATGCGGGGCCGTCCGGCGCGTTAGTTTGAAACGCAGGAAAGCAAGAAGTGTAGGAGTGCCGTGCCGAGTGAAGCCAGGACGACCCGTCTGGTCATCGTCGAGTCCCCGTCGAAGGCCAAAACGATCGCCGGTTATCTGGGGCCCGACTATTTTGTCGAGGCCTCCGTCGGTCATGTCCGCGACCTGCCGAAGAACGCCGACGAGGTGCCGGCCAAGTACAAGGGCATGGCCTGGGCGCGGCTCGGCGTCGACGTCGACAACGGCTTCCACCCGCTCTATGTGATCTCCGCCGACCGCAAGCAGCAGATCGCCAAGCTGCAGAAGCTGGCCAAGGAGGTCGACGAGATCTTCCTCGCGACCGATGAGGACCGCGAGGGCGAGGCCATCGCCTGGCACCTGGTCGAGACGATCAAGCCCAAGGTCCCGGTCAAGCGGATGGTCTTCCACGAGATCACCCGCCCGGCCATCCAGGCCGCGGTGGCCAACCCGCGCGACATCGACCAGGACCTGGTCGACGCGCAGGAGGCGCGGCGGATCCTCGACCGGCTGTACGGGTACGAGGTCAGCCCGGTCCTGTGGAAGAAGGTCATGCCCAAGCTGTCGGCCGGGCGTGTCCAGTCGGTGGCGACCCGCATCGTGGTCGAGCGCGAGCGTCAGCGGATGGCGTTCCGGTCGGCCGAGTACTGGGACATCAACGCCCGGCTCGCGGTGCAGGGCGAGGTCAAGGACGGCCCGCGGACGTTCAGCGCGACGTTGATCGCGCTCGATGGCGACCGCATCGCCACCGGCCGCGACTTCGAGCCGACCACCGGCAAGGTCAAGCCGGGCGCGGCCGTGGTGCATCTGGACGGCGACGGCGCCCGCGGGCTGGCCGCCCGGCTGGAAGACCGGCCGTTCGCCGTCACCCGGGTCGAGGAGAAGCCGTACCGGCGCCGCCCGTCCCCGCCGTTCATCACCTCGACGCTCCAGCAGGAGGCGTCGCGCAAGCTGCGGCTTTCCTCCTCGCAGACGATGCGTACGGCCCAGACGCTGTACGAGAACGGCTACATCACCTACATGCGTACGGACTCGGTGAACCTCTCCGAGACCGCGATCAGCGCCGCTCGCCGGCAGATCGCCGACCTGTACGGCGCGAACAACGTGCCGCCGCAGCCGCGCCGCTACACCAGCAAGGCGAAGAACGCGCAGGAAGCACACGAGGCGATCCGCCCGGCCGGCGACAACTTCCGCACCCCGGGCGAGGTGGCCAACGAGCTGACCTCCGACCAGTTCCGGCTGTACGAGCTGATCTGGCGCCGTACCGTCGCGTCGCAGATGACCGACGCGGTCGGCAACTCGATCTCGGTGCGGATCCGGGCCATCTCGACCGCGAACGAAGAGGTCGACTTCGGCACGACCGGCAAGACGATCACCGACCCGGGCTTCCTCCGGGCCTACGTGGAGTCGTCGGATGACGAGACCGCCGACTCCGACGATGCCGAGCGCCCGCTGCCGCCCCTGGCCAAGGACCAGCCGCTGACGGCCGAAGAGCTCAACGCGCTCGGGCACCACACCTCGCCGCCCGCCCGCTACACCGAGGCGTCGCTGGTCAAGGCGCTGGAGGAGCTGGGCATCGGCCGCCCGTCGACGTACGAGTCGATCATGCGGACCATCCAGGACCGCGGGTACGTGGTGAAGAAGGGCCAGGCGCTGATCCCGTCGTTCCTGGCCTTCGCCGTGATCAAGCTGCTCGAGAACCACTACCCGCGCCTGGTCGACTACAACTTCACCGCGGCGATGGAGACCCAGCTCGACGACATCGCCGGCGGCGACCACGCCTCGGTCGACTTCCTCACCTCCTTCTACTTCGGCTCCGACCTGGGCACCGACGACTCGATCGCCAAGGCCGGCGGGCTGAAGAAGATGGTGACCGAGAACCTGAGCGACATCGACGCCCGCTCGATCAACTCGATCCCGCTGCACACCGACGACGAGGGCCGCCTGATCGTGGTCCGGGTCGGCCGGTACGGCCCCTACCTCCAGCGCCACAATCCCGGCGAAGAGGAAGAGTCGGCCGAGAACCGCGCCTCGATCCCCGAGGGCGTCGCTCCCGACGAGCTGACTCCCGAGAAGGTCGAGGAGCTGTTCCTGGGCGGGAGCGGCGAGCGCAGCCTGGGCGACGACCCGGCCACCGGCGAGGCGGTCACGCTCAAGTCGGGCCGCTACGGACCGTACGTGCAGAGCGGTGACCGTACGTCGTCGCTGTTCAACACGCAGACACCCGACACGCTGACCCTGGAGCAGGCGCTCAAGCTGCTCGAGCTGCCCCGCGTCCTGGGCAAGGACGCCGAGGGCAAGGAGATCCTGGCCGCGAACGGGCGGTTCGGCCCGTACGTGAAGCGGGACAACGACTTCCGTTCGCTCGAGAACGAGGGCCAGCTGTTCACGGTGACCCTGGAGGAGGCGCTGGCCCTGCTGGCGCAGCCGAAGGCGCGGCAGCGCCGGGCCGCCGCCCCGCCGCTGCGCGAGATGGGCGCCGACCCGGTCACCGAGAAGCCGATGGTGATCAAGGAGGGCCGGTTCGGTCCGTACGTCACCGACGGCGAGTTCAACGCGTCGCTGCGCCGGGGTCAGACCCCCGAGGAACTGACCGTCGAGCAGGCCTCCGAGATGTTGGCCGAGAAGCGGGCCAAGGGTCCGGCGCCGCGCAAGAAGGCGGCCGCCAAGAAGGCTCCGGCCAAGAAGACCGCGGCCAAGAAGACCACCGCCGCCAAGAAGGCCACGCCCGCGAAGAAGGCCACGCCGGCCAAGAAGGCGGCCCCCAAGAAGGCGACCGCCGCCAAGACCGACTAGGCGCCCAACACCCGGTCCAGGTATTCGTTCGCGAAGACCCGGGCCGGGTCGAGGCGGTTCCGCACGGCCAGGAAGTCGTCGAACTTCGGGTAGGCCGTCCGCAACGAGTCCGCGTCCCGGTAGTGCTGTTTGCCCCAGTGTGGGCGCCCGCCCAGCGGCTCGCAGACTGCCTCGAAGGCCCGGAAGTACTCCTCGTACGGGCGGCCGGCGTACTGCTGCACGGCGATGTAGGCGGACTCCCGCCCGTACCCGTGTGAGAGCCAGATGTCGTCCGGGCCGGTGAACCGCACCTCGACCGGGAACTGCACCCGGAACGGCAGGTCGTCGATGATCTTGGGCAGCGCGGCCATCGCCTCGGGCAGGGCGGCGCGCGGCACCTCGTACTCCATCTCGTGGAACCGGACCCGGCGCGGCGTGCAGAAGACCTTGTCCGACCGCGCGGTGTAGGTGCGGGCGGTCAGGGCCCGCACCGCGATCTGGTTGATCGTGGGGACGACCGCCGGAACCCGGGCGCCGAGCCGGCAGGTCGCCTGGTAGACCGAGTTGGACAGGAAGTCGTCGTCCAGCCAGCGGCGGAAACGGGACAGCGGCCGGTCGTCGGCCGGCGCCACCGAGTTGCGCTTGAGCTGGGTCCCGTTGGTGTGCGGGTGCCAGAAGAACTCGACGTGGTCCTCGGCGGCGAGCCAGTCGTCGAGCCCGGCCAGCACGTCGGCCAGCGGCATCGGGCGCTCGTCGGCCCGCAGGGTGAACGCGTCCACGCAGCGCAGCGTGACATCGACCAGGATGCCCAGCGCTCCGACACCGAGCCGGACCGCAGGGAAGTCCTCGTCCGATTTGTCGACCTTGCGCACGTCACCCGATCCGGTGACAATCGTCACCGCTTCGACACATGAGGCAATGGTCGACTGGGCCAGGCCCGTGCCGTGCGTACCGGTCGAGATCGCGCCGGCCACGGTCTGCGCGTCGATGTCGCCGAGGGTCGGCACCGCGAGGCCGCGCCCGGCGAGCCAGACGTTCAGCACGGACAATGGCATGCCCGCCTGCACGGTCACCAGATGACCGTCGACGTCGATCGGAGACGCCATGCGGGGCAGGAGAACCCGCAGGTCATCGGCCACCGCGATGGCGCTGAAGGAGTGGCTGCTGCCGACCGCCTTGACCCGCCGACCGGCCGCCGCCGCCTCCTTGACGAGGGCCGCGACCTCCTCGACACTGCCGGGCAGGCAGACCTCGCGGGCCACCGCTTGCTCGTTGCCGGCCCAGTTGCGCCAGCGGGTGGAGCCTGTGGGAGCGGAAATGTCACTGGTCGTCACGGCAATGTCCCTCCACCGAGCGGACAGTCGCACAGATCCGGTGATGCCGTGTCGCCTCGGCGTCCCGTCGATGCTGCTCGCTCGTTGATCCGAGTAACGTTCCCATTATCACTGCTGAGAGGGAGTGGCGACGCGTGTCGACACCAACCGTCACCACCGGGCCGCTGCGGCGGGTCCCGGTGCAGGGCAGAAGCGTTGCCCGGGTCCAGCGCATGCTGGACGCCTGCGCCGAGCTCGTCGATGAGGTCGGCTATGAAGGCCTGACCACGACGCTGCTCGCCGAGCGGGCCGAGGTCGCCATCGGCTCCGTCTACCAGTTCTTCCCGGACAAGCGGGCCATCGTGCAGGCGCTCGCCATGCGCAACATGGATGCCTACCTGCAGGCCCTCTCCGCGCGTTTCGCCAACGAGACGTTCGCGCACTGGTGGGACGGCGTGGACGCGGCCATCGACTCGTTCATCACCATGCACCGCACGGTGCCCGGTTTCCGTACGCTGCACTTCGGCGACGTCGTCGACCTGCACCTGCTGGACGCGGAACGGGACAACAACGCGGTCATCGCCGAGCGCCTGGCCGAGCTGCTGGTCGAGCAGTTCCAGATCGGCGACCGCGGCCAGCTGCGGTTCGCGCTGCAGATCGCCGTCGAGGCCGCGGACGCGCTGATCAAGATGGCGTTCCGCCGCGAGATGACCGGCGACGAGGCGGTCATCCGCGAGGCCAAGGCGCTGATCCGGGAATACCTGCACCGGCACGTCTCCGACTGAGGCCCTACCCCAGGAAGGCATGGCCCTCGCCTCGGTACGTCGGCGTCGGCGCGGCCGTGTCGCCGTCGATCAGCTGCACCTCGTTCACGTGCTCGCACAGCTCGCCGGCCTTGGCGTGCCGGAACCACACCCGGTCGCCCAGGCGCAGGCCGGAGGCCGCGGCCCCGACCAGCGGGGTCTGCACCTCGCCGGCCCACTCGTCCCCCCGGAAGCTCAGGCCCTCCGGGAGGTACGGCGTGGGCTGGCGGGACGGCTCGGGCGGTCCGGACGCGATCCAGCCGCCGCCCAGCACCGTCGCGATGCGCGGCCCCGGGCGGCGGACCACGGACAGCGCGAAGAGCGCGGCCGGCGTCGGCCGCCAGTTCGTGTACTGGTCGAACAGGGTCGGGCCGTACAGCCCGGAACCGGCCGCGATCTCGGTGACCGACGGGTCGGCGGCGGTCTCGGCCAGGCTGCCGGTGCCACCGCCGTTGACGAACTCCAGGTCGGCGTGCTCGCGGACGGCGGCCACCGCGGCCTGCCGGCGCCGGAGCAGCTCGGGCAGGGCGATGCGTTGCATCACGCGGATCGCCCGGCCGCGGGCCGCCCGGCCGGTGGGCGCGTCACCCAGGCCGGCGATGTGGGCCTCGTACGACATCATCCCGATCAGCCGGAACCCGGGACGCGAGGTGATGCGCCGGGCCAGCGCGGCCGCCTGCCCGGCGGAGTGCACCGGCGAGCGGCGTACCCCGACATGAAGTTGACCGATCGGTCGCCAGGACGCATCGAGCTCGAGGCACACGCGGATCTCGGCCCGCCGGCTGGAGGGCGCGACCTGGTCGATCAGATCGAGATGCGCCGGGTGGTCGACCATCAGCGAGATCGCCGACGCGAGCTGGTCGTCCTTCCCCAGCTCGGCGAGGGCCGAGCGATCCGCCGTCGGGTACGCGACCAGCACGTCATCGGTGACGCCCTCGCGGACCAGCCAGATCGCCTCCGGCAAGGTGTACGCCATCACGCCGCGCCAGCCCGGCTGGGCCAGCACCCGTTCCAGCAGGGCCCGGACCCGGACCGACTTGCTGGCCGCCCGGATCGGCTTGCCACGCGACCGGGCGGCGAGCGCGGTCGCGTTGGCGTCGAAGGCGGCCAGATCGACCACCGCGATCGGGGTCTCCAGATGCGCGGTGGCGCGATCCAGGCGTTCGCGCAGCTTGAGGCGTGGGGCGGTCACTTGGGGAACATAACGCCTCCGCGAGCAATGCGAAACAGGTTCATCTATGCGCCACTCGTTCGGGCATGCCAACGTCCTCTCGGCGTGCCCCATCGGCGGCCGGATACAGTGCTCAGCGGCAGTTGACCACGGGAGGTACGGCCATCGACACCGACTCGCGCCAGGACGACGCACCCCCGGTCGACCTCTCCGGGGTGGCCGCTCTGCGCTCGGTGTTGCGGATCCGCCCCTTCCGCCGGCTCTGGCTGGTGCTCAGCGTCGCCTCGTTCGGCGACTGGCTCGGCCTGCTGGCCACCGCGCTCTTCGCGTCGCAGCAGGTCACCGGCAGTGTCGCCCAGGGTGGCGCGTTCAGCGGCACGATCGCCATCCGGCTGGTGCCGGCGCTCATCCTCGGCCCGATCGCCGGCGTGATGGCCGACCGCTTCGACCGCCGCTACACGATGGTCATCTGCGACATCATCCGATTCTTCGTGTACGGGTCGATCCCCGCGGTCGCGCTGATCAGTGACAACGGCGGCCTGATCGTGACCTGGGCGGTGGCCGCCACCTTCATCGGCGAGACCGTCACCCTGATGTGGATCCCGGCCAAGGAGGCCGCGGTACCGAACCTGATCCCGCGCAGCCGGCTCGAGGTGTCGAACCAGCTGACCTTGATCACCACGTACGGCATCACCCCGATCTTCGCGGCCCTGAGCCTCGCCGCGCTGGACCGTCTGGTCCGCGGCCCGTTTCCGAACATGCCCGACTGGGCCGAACCGTCCCAGCTCGGCCTGTGGGTCAACGCCGGGTCCCGGCTGGCCACCGCGATCGTCGTCTACTTCGGCATCCGCGAGATCAGCCTCGGCGTCCGGGAACGCAAGCAGAAGGCGGCCGAGCAGAGCATGCTCCGGCAGTTCCTGGACGGCTGGAAGTACATCGGCACCACGCCCCTGGTCCGTGGCCTGGTCCTGGGCATCTTCGGCGCGTTCGCCGGCGCCGGCATCGTGATCGGCACCGCCCGCTTCTTCACCGCCTCGCTCGGCGCCGGTGACGCGGCGTTCTCGCTGCTCTTCGCCACCCTGTTCATCGGCCTGGCGATCGGCATCGGCCTCGGCCCGATGGTGGTCAAGGAGCTCTCCCGGCGCCGCTGGTTCGGCCTGAGCATCGTGCTGGCCAGCGGCTCGGTGATGTTCCTGGCCATCGCCATCCACCTGTCCATGGCGCTGGTCGGCGCGATCTTCGTCGGCGCCGGCGCGGGCATGGCCTTCCTGTCCGGCCTCACCCTGCTCGGCGGCCAGGTCGGCGACGACGTGCGCGGCCGGGTCGTCGCGGTGGTCCAGATCGGCACCCGAATGGTGCTGCTGCTGGCCATCGCGCTGTCCGGTGTGCTGGTCGGCCTGGGCGGCTCCCGGATCATCGAGGTCGGCCCGGTCGACATCTCGATCTCCGCGACCCGGATCCTGCTCCTGGTCGCGGGCGTCTTCGGCGTGTGGAGCGGGATCAGCGCGTTCAGGCAGATGGACGACAAGAAGGGCGTACCCGTCCTCGCCGACCTCTGGGGGTCGATCCGCGGGCGCCCGCTGTCGCCGAACGAGGAGTTCACCCGGCAGGGCATCTTCGTGGTCTTCGAGGGTGGCGAGGGCGCCGGCAAGTCCACGCAGGTCACCCGCCTGGCCTCGGAGCTGCACGCGCAGGGCCGCGACGTCGTGGTGACCCGCGAGCCCGGCGCCACCGACGTCGGCGTCCGCATCCGGGGCCTGCTGCTGGACAAGACCGACGCGCCCGCGCCACGAGCCGAGGCTCTCCTGTACGCGGCGGATCGCGCCCACCACGTCGCCACCGTCGTCCGCCCGGCCCTGGCCCGCGGCGCGGTGGTGATCAGCGATCGGTACGTCGACTCGTCGCTCGCCTACCAGGGCGCCGGCCGGACGCTGCCGGTGCAGGAGATCTCCTGGCTGTCGTCCTGGGCGACCGGCGGGCTCAAACCCGACCTGGTGGTCCTCCTCGACGTCGACCCGCACGTCGGGCTGGCCCGGGTCGACTCGCGGGGGCAGGGCACGGACCGGCTGGAGAGCGAGTCGCGCGCCTTCCACGACCGGGTGCGGTACGCGTTCCTCGACCTGGCCGCCGCCGACCCCAAGCGCTACCTGGTCCTCGACGCCTCCTCGACGCCCGACGACATCGCCAAACTCGTCTCCCAGCGGGTCGACGGCCTGGTTGCCACCACTCCCGACCACGTCGATCCCGCCCCGGCCGAGACCTCACCCATCACCACCGACGAGCGCGTCACCCACCCCGACGACGTCCGTACGGCCGAGACGCCGGTCGAGGTCATGGAAGATCTGGCCGAGTCGCCCGGCACGAGCAACAATGGCCGCCGTGAGTGACGTGTGGGCCGACCTGGTCGGCCAGGACGAGGCGGTCGAGGTGCTGCGCCGCGCCGCCGGGTCGGCCGCCCGGATCGTCACGGGCACGGTCACCGGCCCGAGCGCGATGACGCACGCGTGGATCTTCACCGGCCCGCCCGGCTCCGGCCGCTCGGTCGCGGCCCGCGCCTTCGCCGCGGCCCTGCAGTGCGAACGCGACGGGTCCGGCTGCGGCGAGTGCCACGGATGCCACACCGCGTTGGGGGGTACGCACGCCGACGTGCGTTTCGTCGTACCCGACGGCCTGTCCATCGGGGTCAACGAGATGCGCAAGCTGGTCCTGCGGGCGAGCAGCGCCCCGTCGAACGGCCGCTGGCAGGCGGTGGTGGTGGAAGACGCCGACCGGCTCACCGAACAGGCCGGCAACGCGCTGCTCAAGGCCATTGAGGAGCCACCTCCGCGTACGGTGTTCCTGCTCTGCACGCCGTCCACCCACCCCGACGACATCTCGGTCACCATCCGGTCCCGCTGCCGGGTGATCCCGCTGCGCCAGCCCCCCGCCGCCGCGGTGGCCGAGGTCCTGACCCGCCGCGACGGCGTCAAGCCCGACGTGGCGGCGTGGGCCGCGGCCGCCGCCCAGGGTCACGTCGGCCGGGCCAAGCGCCTGGCCGGCGACGCCGACGCCCGCAAACGCCGCGAGGCCGTGCTGGCCGTCCCGCGCCGCCTGACCGGCATCGGCGCCTGCTTCGACGCGGCGTCCGCCCTGATCGAGGCGGCCGAGGCCGAGTCGGCGTCCGCCGTCGCCGAGACCGACACCTCCGAGCGTTCCGCGCTCGAGCAGGCCCTGGGCGCCGGCGGCACCGGCCGTGGCGCGGCCGGCGCGATGCGAGGCGCCGCGGGCCAGCTCAAGGACCTGGAGAAACGGCAACGCTCCCGGGCGACCCGCTCCCAGCGTGACGCCCTCGACCGGGCCCTGGTCGACCTGGCCGGCTTCTACCGCGACGTGCTGATCACCAAGCTGAAGGCGCCCGTGGCGGTGGTCCACTCGGACACGGCCGAACAGTCCGCGGCCGCCGCCGAGAAGTGGACCTCCGAGAGCACCCTGCGCCGCCTGGAGGCCGTCCTGGCCTGCCGCGAGGCCATCGACCTCAACGTCAAGCCCAAGATCGCCGTCGAGGCGATGATGGTCAACCTCTGGCGCGGCTGACCGATCCAGGCCGCGGTTCTCACCTGGCTGCCGGGGTTTCGAGACACGGCCTACGGTCGGCGGACCTCAGCCAGCGGCTCGGTGGCGGCCATCAGATCGGCCGCGGCGTCGTAGGTCTCCGCGACCGCGTCGAGGACCATGACCGCGACCCGGGCCGCCGCCTCGGCCTCGCCGGCGGCCGCCGGGTCGATGGTCGTGCTGTGCGCCCGCGCGGCCAGGCTCAGCGCCTCGGCCGAGGTCAGAATGCCGGCCAGGGTCGACGCCAGGTCGGACCGCGCCCGGGACATCCAGGCGGCAAGATCGTCGGCCAGCGCCGCCGTCGTGGCCAGCCGTTCGTCGAGGCCGGCGTCATCGCCGCTCAGATGCCCGGCCAGCCGTCGGCGCGAGGCCTCGTAAGCATCCGCGGCCTCGCCCGCCCAGATGCCCGGCGGCGGAAGCGACTCGGCGATCCCGGCGTAGTCACGCGCATGGAGCCGCAACTCGGGCCCAGCATCGGCCAGATCATCCGGCCGCAGCGCCGCCACCGCCTGCACCGCGTCCCACGGCAGCAACCGCACCCGCCGCAACGCCGGCCACACCTCATGCCCCGCCGGCGCACCGACCGCGGCCAGCACCTCACCGACCCGCTTGAGCAGCGGCGCCGCGGTCTCCAGCACCGCATCGAGCCGGTCGCTCACGACGACCCCTCGGATCGGCACATCATCACCCGGCCCGCTTGATCCGACGGGCGGCGCTCTCATCCGACTCCACATAGTCCCGTTGCGTCACCCGCACCGACTCGGCCAGCTCGGCCAGCCGCGCGGCCGTGTCGGCAGCCTCCCGGGCCCGCGCCTCCAGCACCGCCGACCAATGGGCGTGCAGCCGCCGACCAAGCCGTCCCGGCAGCCCGCCCCCGTCCCCACCGAAGGCCGACGCCGAACCCTCCAGCAACGGCAGCCGGCGATCCACCGTGGACAGCGTCGACGCGGCCGCCGACAGATTCGTGGCAACGGAGTCGGCGATCACGGTTCCCCCAGCGACCGGAACGCGCCGAACACCTCGTCGTGCAGCTTCTCGCGCGCCCAGCGGGCAGCCTCGGTCGCGTTGGTCACCACCGCCTGCACCTCCCTTGCCAGGTCTGCCGCTTGGCGATGCTGCAGACTGCCCCGTATCCGCACGTCGGTGATCTCCCCGGCCGCCGTCACCAGAATCTCCACCGAATCGTCCGGACTGTGCACCGAGACAACATGCGCGGCGACCGCCTTCTCATACTCCGCCCGCAGCGTGTCGATGCGGCGGTAGCGCTCGATGGCCTCGTCGATCCACGCCTCGTCAATCTCGCGGGGCATGCAGACTCCTCACCGGGCGTACCGCCGTGCTTGCGTTCCGGAACGGTATCGAATTCGGCCACCACACGCGAGATCCCCTGTGGACAAAGCCTCGCCCTGTGGAAAACCAACCCGGATCGTCGCTCCCGCGAGCTACATTCCGACCCACCCAGTGCCGGGGTGGGGGAGGCGGCGGCGCGTCGATGCACGCAACCCACCCCCCAGCGAGGTGGGGTGCCAGGCAGCCGCGGGAGTGCGGCGGCGCCGCACACGGAAGCCTCCGTATGCGGCGCCGCCGCCACCTGCACCCCCCGCAGGTCCAATCCATCGAAGACCATAACGGTGCTCGTGAAGAATCTTCGGCGCGCCCCCGATTCAACCGGACGAATGCCGGTCCCGACGATAGTCGACGACAGGATCCCAGCATTCGAGAGGTCAGGCCTCGAAGCGCCGCCGGCGTCGGCCGAGCAGGACGGCGACCACGCCGGAGGCCAGCAGGGCGCCGCCGATGACCACCATCACGCTCGCCCCGGGGCCGGTGACCGGCAGGCCGCCGCCGGTGCCGGCGTACGCGCTCTCGACGTCGCCGTGTGCGGGCTCGGGCGCGACGGCCGCCGATTCGAGCGCGCCGATCGCCAGGTCGAGGGCCACGTCGGCGTTGCGGCCGTAGCCGTCGTCGGCCGGGCCGCCCTGGGTGATGCCGACGGTGATCGCGGACGCCTTCGCCGCGATCGCGCGCCCCTCGGTGGCCTGGCGAACCCGGCCGAGGCTGATCTTCACGCTGGTGCCGGGGCCGGGCGACGGGGCCGATTCGGGCTCGCCGGCGGGCAGTTGCGGCAGGCCGGGGATGGTCGGCAGCGGCAGATCACCGACGGTTCTGGGGCCGAGGTCCGGCAGGCGCAACGACTCGGTCTGCCGCTCACTGAACGTCAGCTCGATGCTGTCACCGGCCGCGTCCAGCTTTGTGGTCTTGATGCCGTCGCCGGTGATCCGGATGGCCGCCGGAACGTAACGCACGTCGCCACCCTCCACGGTGGACATCGTGGTTCGCAGGCTCGGCGACCGCAGCACTTCGATCTGCACGGCGCCGTCGAGCAGTTCGAACGCCGTCGCGCTCAGGCGGGCGTGGGACACGGTCCGGGCGCCCTGGGCGGTCCGCTCCAGCGCCGTCGTGCTCACGCTCTGCGCCTTCTCGGGTACGGCCACCAGCGCCGAACTCCCGCTGCCACTCACCTGGGCGGCACCGAGCGTGGCGGCCGCCCGGGTGATGTCGCCGTACGCCTTCCCGCACGCCATTCCGCTCCGCCACGTCGCGTCGGTGGCCAGTGACCCGACGTCCATCAGGATCGGTCCCGCCTCGGCGGCCGGCGTCTCCTGCTTGCGCGCCTTGCGGTTCGGCGGCGCCTGCTGAACCAGCGGCGACGTGGCCCGCGACTGCTCCGCGCTGTTGACCATCCGGGTGAGCGCCGCGGCGTTCGGCCCGGCCAGCCCGATCATCGCCGACTTGGCCTCGCCCACATGCAGCCCACGAACCGTGACCTCCCGCGGCCCGGGATCGGCAGGCGCCCCGCCGCCCTGGCCGCCGCCCTGGCCGCCGCCCTGGCCACCGCCCGGGCCGCCGCTGCCCAGCCCGACGGCCCCGCCGAGGTTCCCGAGCAGCGACCCGCCGCTCGGGCGAGGCTTGCCCCGATCACCGCCGGCCGGCCCGGCATCGGCCGATGAACCCGCCGTCGTGCCCGGACCAGGCGTCGGCGCATCCCCGACCGGTGTCCGGAGCGTGCCGGGCGACGGCGTGCGCCCGGCACGATCACCGTGGGCGTCCATGTGTCTGCCGCGTCCGTCGCCGGGCTTCCCGTTCGACCGTACGGTCAGCTTGGAAATCTTGAGCAGCTCGGCGCCGGACTGGGCGGCATAGCGCTCTGGCTGAGCGCAGCCCCCAGCCGGCGCCGGCGCCGCCAGGACGACCGTCGCAGAGGCCGGCGCGGCGATGATCCCGGCAACCCCGAGCGCGGCGACACTGGCGGCGAACGTCCTGGCGACCATCGGCCTGGCGGGCGTCATGGCGAGTCCTCCCCGAAGATCAGCCGCAGCGAGCGGCATCTACGGGACTTCACAACGACGGTCGATCACCACGGTTGCGTCGGATCAATGCCGCAACCCACGCGGGTACCCCAAACACGGACATTTCGCCCCACGTGAAGATCCGACGTAGAGTCAGCGCCATGGGCATGCTGTGCGCGGTCAGCTTCAACCGTTACGGCCGGCTCTACTACCTCGATCCGGGTGAGTTCACGCCCGTCGTCGGCGACCGGGTGCTCGTGCCGACCGACGACGGCCCCGAGGTGGCGGAGTGCGTCTGGGCCGCGCAGTGGGTGAGCGAGGACACCAGCGGGTTCCCCAAGCTGGCCGGCCTCGCCGAAGACCGTGACCTGCGCCGCGACGAGATGCTCCGGAAGCGCAAGGCCGAGGCCAAGGTCGCCGCCAAGAAGCTGATCAAGGCACACGACCTGCCGATGAAGGTGGTCGCCGTCGACCACGTGCTGGAACAGGCCGACAACGGCGGCGCGCGGACGACGATCTACTTCACCGCGCCCCACCGGGTCGACTTCCGGTCGCTGGTGCGCGATCTCGGCGCCACCCTGCGCTGCCGGGTCGAGCTGCGCCAGCTGTCGGCGCGCGACTCGGCCCGCGTCCAGGGCGGCATCGGCTCGTGCGGCCGTGACCTGTGCTGCGCGACGTTCCTCACCGATTTCGAGCCGGTCACCATCCGCATGGCCAAAGATCAGGACCTGCCGCTCAACCCGCTGCGCATCTCCGGCGCGTGCGGCCGGCTGATGTGCTGCCTCAAGTACGAACATCCGCTGTACGCCAAGTTCGCCGAGACCGCACCGGCCGTCGGCAGCCGGGTGACCACGCCCGAGGGCGCCGGCCGGGTCGTGGGCCACAGCGTGCCGAAGGACGAGGTCGTGGTGCGCCTGGAATCGGATGGTTCGCGCTGTTCGTGCAGCCGCGCCTCGGTGTGCGCCCCTCGCCAGGCCCACGACGAGGCCTACGGCTGATCCGTTAGTGGCGCGCCGCTTGTGGTCCGGCGACGCGGATCGGTTCCTCGATGAGGCGTACGCTCAGCGGCTCGTCGGGGCGCACCCATGACTGCTCCGGCGAGCCCTCGGGGTCGGCCACCCACGTTCGGCAGATCTTGTCGACGCCCAGCGGATAGATGGTGAGCGTGCCGTCGGATTCGATGTGCATGCGCAGGAAACTCTTCGCGTCCTCGATGCCCTGCCCGGCGTACAACTCATTGACGTTGACCTTGAACCGGCTCGCCACCAGCAGATAGAGCGCGCAGAGCTGGGTCGCCACGAAGCCGATGACCGGCAGGTAGAGCACGATGGCGACGACCAGCGGCCCGGGCCACATCCAGTCGCGGAACGGCAGCTGCTGCCAGACCCAGGTGCCGCCGGCGGCCAGCGCGATCTGCAGTCCACCGTGGATGATGCCGAGGATCCAATGTGCCGCGTGGTTGGGCACGCCGGCCTTCGGTGGCTGGGCGAAGGCGATGGCGCCGGCCAGGATCACCACACACATGAGTACGAGCGGAATGCTGAACAACCGCTGGATCGGGCCGCCGCTGATGCTCGCCGCGCCGGACATGGCCAGCATGGTGAGCGTCTGCACGATGCCGAGCATGGTGGCGAAGCCGGGGTTGCGCACGGTGATCCGGCGGAAGACGCCCCAGCCCATCCGGCGGGACGTCTCGAACGACGGGAACGTCGAGGTCAGCGAGTACTTCCGGCTGCGGCTGGCGCTGCGGGTAAGGGTGTCTTCCGGCGGGACGGTGAGCTCCTCGGGCAGCGTGTGCGTGCCCAGGAGGTAGGCGCCGCCGCCACCACAGGTGATCAGCTCGCGGTCTTCGCCGGTGAACCGGGCGTAGTGGTGCAGGTCGCCGGAGACGAGCAGCCGCACGTGGGCCTTGGTCGGCCCGAGGATGGTCCGGATGAAGTAGTCGACCGCGTCGTACGCCTCGGGTTTGGTCGCCGCCTTGACCCAGGTCGGTGACGGCGTCATCAGGATCACCCGGTCGTCCGGCCCGAGCCCGGCCGCCGCCTTCTCGAAGTAGAGCAGCTGCGGATCGTCGATGTACGCCCCGAACTGTTCGTCGATCGCGAACAGCCACCAGTTCGACGGCAGCTTCACGGCGAAGTACGACCGGCGCTGCGCCGTCCGCCACCCGCCGATGTGACCGTCCTTACGCCGTGCGAAGAGCCGGATGAACGCGGTCAGCCCGTCGTACCAGTCGTGGTTGCCGGGCAGCGCGAACAGCGTGGGCGGCCGCTCGGCCGGCGCCTCCGGCAGCGCCGCGCGGTACGGCCCCTTCATCCGGTTCTCGTAGCCGTCCCCACTGGCCAGCGGATAGACCTGGTCGCCGCCCATCAGCAACACATCACCGCGGGGGAGCAGCTGACCGCCCGCCTCGAGCGACGGCTGCGCCAGCAGATAGGCCACCGAGTACGTCGCCGGGAACCCGTCGCCCAGGTCGGCCACGTAGTCGATCCAGATCTCGCCGTCGGTGCCCGGCTGCTCGAAGACGTCGCCGGAGAGCGCGTTCTGCAGCTCACGCTTGTCCAGATAGGCGCCGAAGAGGACGGCCAGCAGCGTCCGCACGCCCGTGCTGAGCAGCAGTAACGGCGCCAGCCAGCCGACCGGCCGCTGCGGCGTGAAGCCGAGTTCCTGAGGGTCGAGACTGCGGGGCCGGCGGCGGACGGGGTGCTCGGCCTCGACGGGCATCGGCCGGGATGCCGGCGGCCCGTCCGATGGGGCGGAGTGATCGTTCATCACCGATGGACTCTAGACCCGCCGGTCGACAGTCCCGGTAACCCGTTCCGATCCGGCGGTGGACATGCCGTACACTTGCGTACCGTTGCCGCCTTAGCTCAGTCGGCTAGAGCGACGCACTCGTAATGCGTAGGTCGACGGTTCGATTCCGTCAGGCGGCTCACAGGATGCCCTGACCAGCGGGAGACGCTGGTCAGGGCATCATATTTATCGATGAAGATGTGAGTCACCCCCGAAAACTCGCTGGACGCGGAGATGGCCGGGTTTGCCCGGTCAGAGTGGCGAGCTCCATCCGGGGAGCTCAGCCCCGGGGACCGTGAAACCGGGCACCTTGCCGAAGTAGTCGGCCATGAACGGCTGCTGCAGGTGCGCGAGGATCGCCGCCCCGCTCTCCCATTCTTCATAGAGGACGAAGGCGGAGTCGTCGTCGTGTGAGCGGTTGACCGTGTAGTGGATGCAGCCGTCCTCCTGTCGGATCTTCGGGAGAATGGAGCGGATCAGCTCCTCGAATTCGGCTACTTTTCCGGGCCGGATCCGGGCCTCACCGAACATCGCGACCGGACTGGTCGCCGCCATGATCCTGGCCGGAAGGGGGCCTTCGTCGGTGTCACTCATCCGTGATCCCTCTCGTTTTTGGCCGGCGGGGGTTCGCTGCCCACGAGAAGCCTAGAAACGACGGACGGGCCGAACAATGCCAAATCAACCCAGTTCTTTGTCCGTTTGGACCACTCGCCGGGATTGAAGCCGTAGGGTGGCGAGGTGGACGTTCTGTCTGAGGTGTTGACCGCGTCCGGCGTCACCGCGAGTTCGGGCGTGCGGATCGTCGGGGGTGGCGAATGGGGCATGATGAGGCCCGAGTGGACCGACGCCGCCCTTTACGGCGTGATATCCGGCGAGGGTGTGGTCGTCACGCGGGAGGACGGCATTCGCACATTCGCTGAGGGCGACGTCTTCCTGATGCCTTCCGGGATCGCGCACATCCTCGCGAGTTCTCCCACCACTGAGGCCGCGATGTGCGACGGGCAGACGGTCATCAGGGCGCAGCACAGCGGAGATTTCATGAGGCTGGGTCACGGGCCGACTACCGCCCAATTGGTTGCCGCGTCCTACTCTCGCGACACGCTCGCGCCCTTGCCGTGGTTCCAGCACCTTCCCGATGTGATCCATGTCCGCGCTGAGTCGACCGGCGCGCGAACGGCGGCGACCCTGCACCTGCTCGATCTCGAGTTGCAGGAGCTCGGCGCCGGATCGCGCGTCATCATCGATCGGCTCGTCGATGTGCTTCTCGCCAACGCTCTCCGGTCCTGGACGAACGGCGAGACTGATTGCGAATCGAGCCTGTGGCGGGCGCTCCGCGACCCCGTCGTCGTCTCGGCCGTCGCCGCGATCCATCGCGATCCGTCCCATGCCTGGACCGCCGACGCCCTCGCGAAACAGGCGGCGGTGTCCCGGACGACGCTTAACCGGCGATTCGAGACGGCCACCGGCGAAGGCCCAGCCGCGTACCTCACCCGGTGGCGGATGAACCTTGCGGCGCGGCGCCTCCGCGACAGCGATGACTCCATCGAGAATATTGCGAACGAGACCGGCTACACCTCGGTCTACGCCTTCAGTCGCGCGTTCCGCCGCGAGATGTCGGCACCGCCCGCACAATTCCGGCGTCATTCACGCGTTGCCTGATCCTCAGTGGTCTGCGCGGTAGCGCACGCTGACAACGGTCGGGGCCGGCCGGCGGGCCTGGGCGTGCCGGGTCAGGCGTCGCCGCAGGCTGATCTTGGTCGACTGGGGTGGCGGTTCGGGCACGACCCTGATACCGCCCCGCCGGGAGCGGCGTTTCGCTGCCGAGCCTGGCGGCTCGTTCTCGCTGGTCACGCCCTGATCACCGATCACCAGGCAGGTTGCTAGTGCGCCATCTGCCAGGTGGCACATTGAACGGTGGCGTTCAGCCACCCCCGCATGCTGTACTGAGTTCAGGCACAAACGGGCGGAACATCGAGGGGGAAGAAAAGGACGGCACCCGGCGGCAACCGGGTGCCGTTACTGCCTCCGCACATTTCCGCTCTCCGACTCAGCGAGGTGGGAATTCTCTCCGTGCCGCTCAGCGGCCCTTTCCTTCCTCGACCAGGAGCGAAAAGGGGAACGCCATGCGCACCTATTACCGTGGACCCGACGCCTTCGTGACCGCCGACAACTTCGTCTGGCTCGGCACCACCCCCAGGATCGTTCCGGTACGCGAGCTGCGGGCGATCCAGCGCGTCGAGCAGACCGCGCGGGCCCGCTTCGCGGACGCCCTCCTCGTCGCGTCGGCCGGTCTGGCCGCGCTCGCCGGGGCGGCCGGACTGACCGCCGGGGCGGTGGCCGGCATCCCCCTGGCCGCACTCGCCGTGTCGGCGGCCGTCGTCGCCGTCTGCAGTCGACAGATGTCGAGCGCCCGCGTCTACCGCGTCGTGGCGACCGTCCGCGGCGCCCGCACCACCGTCTACGAGAGCCGCGACCTTCGGGTGTTCAACCAGGTCACTCGCGCTCTCCGGCGCAGCCTGGAGAACGGCCGCCGGGACCACTCGGACCACCGCCTCGCCGCCGCCTCATGATCACCGTCGGGCTCCACCGTGTGACTCATCTCGTTTCGGTGAACCCAAGAAGCTTCCGCATCGTTTCCATGTAGAGTGACCGCGACCTCGCTGCCTGCCAACAGGCAAGCAGCGAGGTGGCAGATTTGCTGGATCTCTTCAACGGCGAAGATGAAGGAGTCATGGCCGAGGCCGTCCCGCCACCCGTGTCGCCCACCGTCGCGCGTAGACGCGTGCGGCTGGCGCTGCGTGAGGCGCGAGAGGCCGCGAACCTGACCCAACTCGAGGTCGCTGAAGAGATGGAATGGTCTCTCAGCAAAGTCATTCGCATCGAGAATGGCGATGTCAGCATTTCACCGAATGACCTTCGGCCGTTGCTGAGTTACCTGAAGATCAAGGATCGGGCGCAAATCAGTGCGCTGATCGGTGATGCGAAAATTGCTCGATTGCGTCAGCATGTCGCGTGGTGGCAAGACGCCTCCTTCCGCGACATAAGTCCGCAGTTGCGGCAATTCTTCGAGTACGAGTCGGTCGCCGTCGCGGTCCGCACCTTCAATATCAGGTATTTCCCCGGGGCCTTGCAGCTGCCCGAGTACGCGCGTGCCCTCACCGGCCCGTTCGCGGACGAGGCGCAGCCGTTCTCGGGGGACCCGCTTTCCGCGGACCGGGTAGAGGCGGTGATCGAGGCTCGGCGGTTGCGTCGCGAGGCGATGCTGAGCCGGCTCGGGTCGATGGAGTACCGCACCGTTCTGGACCAGGGCGTGTTCCTGCGCTCGACGGGCGGTCCGGCGGTGTTCGTCAGGCAGCTTCGCGAAATGCAGCGCCTGGCGACCGAAGATCTCATCCGCATGCGGATGTTGCCCTTCGACCTCGATGTGCCCATCGCCAACAATGCCAGCTTCGATCTGCTGTCGTTGGGCGGTGTCGGGCCCGGCAATGAGGTCATGTATCGAGAGAACGGAATCACCGACGAGATCATCGAGGACAAGAACGCGACCTCGAGGCACCTGCAGCGTTTCGAACAGCTGTGGAAGGTGTCCCTCGACGAGGACGAGACTGCCACGTTCGTGGGAGACCGAATCTCTTATCTCGAAAACATGATCAGCGCCGGTGACGACGCGTAATCTTCTTTTATATACACCCTGGCACCGAACGGTGCCCTCCTTGAACCGGAGACCACAGAGTGACTGTTGTCGAGCCGAAGTGGCTGAAGAGCTCCAGCTGCAGCGGGGGCAGCTGCGTCGAGGTTGCGAAGGTCGCGGACCAATACCTGGTCCGTGACTCGAAGAACCCGGAGACTGCGCCGCTTCACTTCACCGCTGACGAGTGGAAGGCCTTCGTGCAGGGCGTCAACGCCGGAGAGTTCCGCTTCTAGTCTTAAAAAACGGGCGTCCGGACCTCGGCTTCACGGTCGGAGACGCGGATCGGACGCCCGCAGAAAAGCGCATAGCGGTTCTTTGTCGTGAAACATCATAGAACCGTCTATTCATTCATGTTCATCGCTGCTTGATCATCAGGGTGTCGCTTACCGTGGAACGCGGAGTCACGGAGGAGGCACGATGATCCAGTCGCAACAACAGCCGATCTGGCGCCGCAGCAGCAGGTGCCAGGGTGGTGACTGCGTTGAAGTGGCGAAGCTCGACCATCACGTTCTGGTGCGAAACTCCGCCGATCCCGAGGTCGTGGTGACGTTCACCCACGCCGAATGGGCCGCATTCCTCGACGGCGCGCGCGAGTTCCGCTGATCCCCGGGCCGGCGGACGTGTGCCGAACCTGGCCGGACGACACGCGCGCGACGGCATACTTGCTCTGATGAGAGACGGCGACGGCAAGCCTGAGGAGTATTCCCGGGTCACCAACCCGGGACGCTTCGCCATGCTGCACGACGCGGCCGAGCACGTGCTCGCCGAGCTGACCGAGCAGTTCACCGTCGAACGCCGGGAAGCGAAGGAGCCGCTCGGCGCCGAGCTCTACCGGACGGTCCGTCTGGTTCCTCGTACCCCGGCAGCAGCGCCGCTGGCGATCGCCTTCACCGACTTCCCGAGCGTGGTGCTCCGGTTCGGGCGGTGGTACGAGGAAAGCCTGCCGAACTGTGGCTGCGACGCGTGCGGGGAAGAGCCCGACGCGCTCGCCGACGCGCTGCGGGCCCAGACGTCGGCGCTGGTCGAGGGCGGTCTCTGGGAGCGGGTGCGCCGGGGCGTCGGTGGTTCGTGGTCCGAGGTGCGCCTGATCGGCCCCGACCTGAACGTCCGCCGCGAGACCCTGCTCGACACGGCCGCGGCCCGCTCGGCCCGGCGCGAGGGCTTCGCCGCGGCCGTGCAGTGGGCGCCCTGGACCCGCCGGTCGATCTCCTGAATTGTCAGACCCTGGTGATAGACCGGACCCCATGGATTGGGTACGCGCCATCGCGGTCGACCAACTCGGTTTCTACTGGGACTACACGCTCATGCCACGGTTGCGGGGCCTGAGCGACGAGGAATACCTGTGGGAGCCGGCGCCCGGCGCCTGGTCGGTGCGTCCCGACGCGGCGGGCAACCAGGCCGCCGACGAGGCGCAACCTGGCCAGGAACCCGACCCGCCCCCGGTGACCACGCTGGCCTGGCGGATCAATCACATCGCGGTGGGCTGCTTCCACACCCGGGCCAGCACGTTCTTCGGTGACGGCAGCGTGCCCGCCGACGCCGACATGTTCGACCCGCGCCACCGGCCGGTGTCGCTGCCGGCCACGGCGGTCGGCGCGATCGAGTTCCTGCAGCGGTCGTACGAATGGTGGCGTGACGGCCTGCTGTCCATGGACGCGGCGGCGTTCGAGGCGCCGCTGGGCCCCCGGGCCGCGTTCTTCGCCGAGCAGAGCATGGCCCAACTGGCGCTCCACCTGAACCGCGAGACGTTCCACCACGGCGGCGAGATCGGCCTGCTCCGCGACCTCTATCGGGCGGGCTTCGCCGCGGCCTGATCGCCGTCGCCGCCGAGCAGGCCGACCGCGACCCGGATGGGGGAGCGCTGAAGGACGGCGGCCATCGACAGGTCGCCCTGGCAGAAGCTCTCGAAGGCCCGCCAGCCCATCGGCGTGGCCATCGCGGCGTGCACCAGATGACGGTGCCGCGAGAAGACGCCGAGCAGGCGGTGGCCGGCCGTCATCTCGGGGACCAGGTGCTTGCGGACCAGGGCGGGATAGCCGTCCAGCGCCCCGACGCCCTGCTCGGCGGCCCGGGCGGCCACTTCGCCGGCCCAGGCGCCGGAACGCAGGGCGTAACTGATGCCCTCGCGGGTCCACGGCTCGAGCAGGCCCGCGGCGTCGCCGGCGACCAGCACGCGGCCGCGGGTCAGCGGGGCGTCCGGCGTACGGCAGCGGGTCAGGTGGCCCGAGTCGCGGCGCACGTCGCGACCGTTCAGGCCCAGCGTGGACAGGAACTTGGTCAGGTAGTCCTTGGTCTCGGCGCCCTTGCCCTTGGCCATGATCACGCCGACGGTGAGCTCGTCGTCCTTGGGGAAGACCCAGCCGTACGAGCCGGGCTCGGCGCCCCAGTCGAGCTGGACCCGGCCGCGCCGCGCCTCCCGGTCTTCCCGGGTCGCCGCCAGTTCCACCTCGAGGCCGAGGTCTTGCTGTTCGAAGGCGACGCCGACGTAGCGGGAGGTGACACCGGCCGAACCGTCGGCCCCGATGACCACCCGTGCCGTCAGCGAGACGCCGTCGCCGAACGTCACGGTGGCCGACTCGGCGTCCTGGTCGAGCGCGCGCACCTGGGCGTTCTGCAGCACCTTGGCGCCGGCCGACGCGGCGGCCTCGAGCAACGCGTGGTCGAACTCGTCGCGCCGGACCATGGTCAGCAGCGGCCTGGCCGACTGCCGGGTGAAGGCCCGATGACCGTCGTCGGTGAAGGTGATCGACGAGATCGAGTCGCGGCTGGGCACCTGGATGCGGGGCGCGGCCAACGCGAGCGACGTGCCGATCAGGCCGCCACCACAGGTCTTGTAACGAGGGTGTTCGGCCCGGTCGATGAGGATGGTGCGGGCACCGGCCGCGGCGGCGGCCCGCGCCGCCGCCAGCCCGGCCGGGCCGGCCCCGACGACGGCCACGTCGAAGTCCGGCTCAGCGATCACCCTGAAGAGTCTAGGGCCGATGGATGTGGGGCCGGGAGACCGGCCCCACGGACCGCATCACGCGTGCGCGGGCTGGCTGATCTGATCGAGCATCGCGTCGCAGAACGCGGGCAGATCGTCCGGTTTGCGGCTGGTGACCAGGGTGTCGTCGACGTGGACCTGCTCGTCGACCCAGGTCGCGCCGGCATTGGTCAGATCGGTGCGCAGGCTCGGCCAGCTGGTCAGCGTCCGGCCGTCGACCACGCCGGCCTCGACCAGCGTCCAGGGGCCGTGGCAGATCGCCGCCACCGGCTTGCCCGAGGTCACGAACTCGCGGACGAACCGGACCGCGTCGGCGTCGGCGCGCAGGAAGTCCGGGTTCGCCACACCGCCGGGCAGCACCAGCGCGTCGTACTCATCGGGGCTGGCGTTCTTGACCTCTTTGTCGACCGGGTAGGTGCCGGCCTTGTCCATGTGATTGACGGCCTGGATCTCGCCCGACTTGATCGACAGCAGTTCGGCCGAGCCGCCCGCGGATTCGACCGCCTTCCGCGGCTCGGTGTACTCGACCTCCTCGACGCCGTCGGTCGCCAGGAACGCCACCCGCTTGCCCTTGATCGAAGCGGTCATCTCTCCTCCTCGATTGCGCTTGTCCTACCTTCCTTGCGTGCCCGGGAGGAAAGGTGGCAAACCAGATCCGGTATGGATCCGGGAGCTCAGCTGCGGCGGGGAGCGAGCGCGGGAACCGAGCGGCGGTTGGCCAGCTCGCCGGCGAACCACGCGGCGTAGAACGAGCCGGTCAGCGCGAGAACCTCGACCGCGAGAATGCCCCAGCCGGCGACCCGGTCGGGGGACTGCATGCGCAGCATCAGGACGACCGTGAAGACGATCAGCACACCCATGTGCATCAGGTTGCGCAGGACACCCGCCCGCTTGGCCCGCCCGTTGCGGACGAACACCACGTCGATCGCGGCGGCCAGCACGACCAGGATGCCGCCGATCAGGCCGGCCAGGATGTTCCAGTAGGCGAGCTGCCCGATGATGGCGGGGGCGCCCAGGTTGTTGGCCAGGTCGAAGAGGACGGCCATAGTGAACAGTCCCAACGGGAACATGATCAGGACCGGGTGGATAGCCTCGCCGGCGATCCGGAGTCGACTTTCCATGGGTTGACCAGCCTCCCCAGCTGTTCGCGATCCAAGGTCGTCAGTGGCCGTACCCGTGCCCATCTCTGGTGAAACCCGACGTCAGGTGACTCACGCTGTCATTCTCCCCCGCGACCGCCACCGGCCCCAGAGAATTCACCCGATCACGTTTGCCCAGCTCACTCTGGGTCTCTTTGGAGAGTACGCCGACTTGGCCTGTACGCAATCTGCAAGGTGGCAGGTTGATGTGTAGCGGACAGCCGGGTAGCCGTGCTGTACTACAGGCAGGCAACAGGGCGGAACTCGAAGGGAAGACAGCAAAGGCACCCGGCGGCAACCGGGTGCCTTTGTCGCCTCTGAGCTCCGTGCGGCAGTTGCAACGAGCGAGGCGGGGAATTCTCTCTGCGCCAATGGTGGCTCGCTGTTCCCTCTCCTCGCAAGGAGTCCGGGGAAGGAGTTCGCCATGCGCACCTACTACCGTGGGCCTGATGTCGTGGTGACCAGCGAGTTCTTCGTCTGGCGCACCATGCCGGGGAAGATTTTCGCGATCCGCGAGCTGCACGACGTCGGCATCACGAACACCGCCGTCGACCGCAGCCGGCCGCCCACCGTCCAGACCGCCACCGGTTCGGTGGCCCTCGCCGTGGCCATCTGGCCCGTGGTCGAGACCCCCGCGATGATCGCGCTGGGCCTGCTGGCCATCAGCATCCCGGGCATCGCCGTCCACGCCTGGTGGCGTTGTCGTCCGCGCCTCTGGGAACTGCACGCGACCTACCGCGGCGACGGCGTGATCCTCTTCGCGAGCACCAACGCCCAGGTGTTCAACCAGGTCGCCCGGGCGCTACGCCGAGCGATCGAGGAGTGGAACGACTGACGCGAACACGGATGCCCGGGTTGCGACGCCCGGGCATCCGGGCATCGGTCGGTGACGCCGTCAGTTCTTGCGGGTGGGGTCGAGGGGGCGGATCACCGAGGCGACCATCAGCGAGACGGCCAGCAGGGCGGCCACGGCGATCAGGCCTTTCTGGACGGTGATGTGGTCGCCCAGGAAGCCGATCAGTGGGGGGCCGCCCAGGAAGGCGCAGTAGCCGACCGAGGCGACCACGCTCACCCGGGCCGCGGCTCGGGCCGGATCGTCGGAGGCGGCGCTCATGCCGACCGGGAAGCCCAGGGAGGTGCCCAGGCCCCAGAGCAGGGCGCCGGCGACGGCGATCGGCAGGGCGGTGCCGAAGACGAACAGGGCCAGGCCGGCCAGGGCGATCAGGGCCAGGACGCGGACCACCGGGACCCGGCCGTAGCGGTCGAGCAGGCCGGGGCCGAACCAGCGGCCCACCGTCATCGCGGCCAGGAAGATGGCGTAGGTCAGGGTGCCGCTGGTGACGGCCGCGCCGTAGTCGTCGATGACGGCCACCGCGATCCAGTCCACGCCGGTGCCCTCGGCGAAGGCGAAGGCCAGCACGAACAGGCCGACCAGCAGGGTGCGGGGCTCGATCCAGGCGGCCAGGACGGACGGCTTCGGGCCGGCGGCCGGGTCGGCGGCGGAGACGGGATCGGTGTCGGGCACGAAGCCGCGGACGGCCGCGATCACACAGGCGGCGATGACCAGGCCGAAGAAGATCAGGTGGGCCGTGACCGAGATGTCCAGGGCGAGCGTGGCGGTGCCGGTCAGGGCGCCGGCCACCGTACCCACGCTGAAGCCCGCGTGGAACCGGGACATGATCGACCGGCCGATCTTCTGCTCGACCACCGCGCCCTGGACGTTCATCGCCACGTCCCAGGCGCCCTGGGCGAAGCCGAACCCGAAGAGCGAGATGACCACGGGTACGACGCCGAGGTGGTAGCCCAGCGCGATGCCGGTCATCGAGACGCAGAGGACGACGGCCATCGCGGTGATCGTGAGCCGCGAGCCGAACCGGGTGACGATCGTGCCGGCCAGCGGCAGCGCGACGATCGAGCCGCACGCGATGGCCAGCAGCACCAGGCCCAGCCGGCTCGGTGTGAGGTCGAGGCCGTCGCGGACCTGCGGGATCCGGGTGGCCCAGCTGGACATGGCCCAGCCCGAGCCGATGAACGCGACGTAGACGGCCCGCGTCGCGGCCCTCACCCGGGTGTCGTCGTGGACCGTGCCAGCCATGCCTCGTCCTCCGCCTTCTTGCGCGCGATGCCGTCCTTGCCGTCGTACCGGACGAACTTGGGCAACAGGGCGGCCAGGACGGCCGTACCCACGATGCAGAGCACCCCACCCACCCAGATCGAGCCGGCCACGCCCAGGCCGGTCCGGGCCATCGCCCCGGACCGGACCTGACCGAGCAGCGGACCGGTGGTGTACGACAGCATCTCGATGCCGGCCAGCCGCCCGCGCAGGTGGTCGGGGATGGTCTGACTCCAGATGATCGCCCGGAAGATGCCCGAGATCATGTCGGACGCGCCGGCGAAGGCCAGGCAGAACAGGGTGAGCCAGAGCCAGTCGGACAGGCCCGCGCCGACGATGCCGAGGCCCCAGCAGGCGGCCGCGATGACCACCATCAGCCCGTGCCGGTGCACCCGGCCCGACCAGCGTGAGGTGAGCGTGGCCAGCATCGACCCGGCAGCCGGGGCGGCGTACAACAGACCGAGGATCTTGGGCCCGCCGAGCTGGTTGGCCAGGAACGGGTAGAGCGCCTGCGGCATGCCGAAGAACATCGCGTTGACGTCGATCAGGTAGGTGCCGAGCAGCTCGGGGCGGCTCCGGGCGTAACGCAGGCCGGTGACCACCGAACGCAGCGACGGGCGGTCGGCGTCGCCGGGCGGCGGCACCGCCCGGACCAGCGTGATGCAGACCAGCGACACAGCGAAGGTGAGCAGGTCGAACGCGTACACCCAGGCCAGGTCGATGGTGGCGATCAGGATGCCGGCCAGCGCCGGGCCGGCCAGCTGGGCCACGTTGTACTGCAGCGACTGGAGCGACATGGTGGCCGGGATCTGCTCGGGCTCGACCAGCCGGGGGATCATCGCGTCCAGGGCGGGCCGGGCCAGCCCGCCGAACGTCGCGGCGAGCGCGGCCACCACGTACAGCAGCCAGAGGTGGGGCTCGTCGGACAGGGCGTTGAGCAGGAGCACGCCGCACAGGGCGGTCTGGGCGATCTCGGCCAGCCGGACCAGCAGCTTGCGGTCCACGAAGTCGGCCAGCGCCCCGCCGACGAAGCTCATCACGATCAGCGGGACCAGCTCGCAGACGCCGAGCAGGCCGACCATCAGCGGGTCGTTGGTGATCGCGGCGACCTGGAACGGGATCGTGACGTAGGTGATGAACGACCCGAAACCCGAGACCGCGCCGGCCGTGAACATCAGCCGGAAGTCGCGGGACGTGCGGAGGGGCGAGAGATCCATTCCCAGCATGGGCTACTTGAGCACCAGCCGGCCGGTCGACTCGAACGTGGCCAGGTCGGCCAGGGTCTCCTCGATGATGAACGACCGTTCGCCGGGCAGCGCGTCCAGCGGGAAGAAGCCGGCGTCGATCGTCTCGTCGGTCGCCTTGAGCAGCTCACCCTCCCAGGTGTGGATCCGGAAGGCCATCAGGATCTGCTGGTACGCGTGCCCGTAGTCGTTGACGAACTGCGCCCGCGAGTAGAAGGCGAACGGGGTCAGCGACGTCGCGGTGAGACCGGTCTCCTCCCAGGTCTCGCGGATCGCGCACTCCTCCATGCTCTCGCCCAGCTCCATCGCGCCGGCCGGGATGGCCCAGCGATGGTTGTCGGAGCGCTGGATCAGCAACAGACGGTTCTGGTCGTCGATGATGACACCGCGTGAGGCGACGAAGAGCAGCCGCTCGTCATCGCCGGCGAAGGCCCGCTGACGGCCCAGGTATGACTCAGCCCAAGACAATCCCACGCCGCAAGATTAAGCGGACTTCTTGGCGGCGCGCTTGGCCGGAGCGGCCTTCTTGGCGGCGGTCTTCTTGGCCGCGGTCTTTTTCGCCGGAGCGGCCTTCGGAGCTTCACCGCGGGCCGCCTTGGCCCGCTCGACGCTGGCCTTGAGCGCGGCCATCAGGTCGACCGCGGCGGCCGGCTCCTCGTCGGCCTCCTCGGGCGCGACCACCTCGCGGCCCTCGACCTTGGCGTCGATGACCTCCTGGAGCGCGGCCCGGTAGTTGTCGGTGAACTCCTCGGGCTTGAAGCTGCCGGCCATCGAGTCGATCAGCGAGCTCGCCATGGCCAGCTCGGCCGGCCGGGTCTCGATGTCTTCGTCGAGGAAGCCGAAGTCGACGCCGCGGACCTCGTCGGGCCAGAGCATCGTGTTGAGGACCAGCACGTCGTCGCGGACCCGGAGGGTGGCGAGCTGTTCCCGCTGGCGGATGGCGATCTTCACGATGGCCACCCGGTCGGCGTCCTGGAGGGCGTCGCGGAGCAGCACGTACGGCTTGGCCGCCTGGCCCTCGGGCTCGAGGTAGTACGCCTTGGCGAACATGATCGGGTCGATCTCGTCGGCCGGCACGAACTGCAGCACGTCGATCGCCCGGGACGTGGTCAGCGGCAGGTCGGCGAAGTCGTCGTCGGTGAGAATGACCATCTCGCCGCCGCCGATGTCGTAGCCCTTGGCGATGTCGTCGTAGGTCACCTCCTCGCCGTCGACCGAGCAGGTGCGCTTGTACTTGATCCGGCCGCCATCGGTGCGGTGCACCTGATGGAACCGGATGTCCTTCTCCTCGGTCGCGGAATAGAGCTTCACGGCGATCGACACCAGGCCGAACGAGACCGCGCCTTTCCAGATCGCACGCATGTCTGCCACCTAACCTGTTTGCGCTGCTCGGATCAAGGATGGCAGCCCGCCGAAGCTGACGTAAGTGCTTATGGTGATCAGGTGCCGGCCCCGCTGTCCCCGATGCTCGCGACGCCGGGCCCGCTGCCGCGCGGGCCCGGCTGGAGCTACGAGTTCAAGTGGGACGGCGTCCGGGTGATCGCGGCCTGCGGGCAGGAGCCGCCCCGGCTGTACGCGCGGTCGGGCACCACGGTGACCATCGCATATCCGGAAATAGCATCTTTACGGCTGCCGCCGGACACGCTTCTGGACGGCGAGATGGTGGTGATGGACGCGCGTGGCGTGCCGTCGTTCACCGCGCTGGCCGAGCGGATGCACGTCCGGGACCGGAACAAGGCGGCCTCGCTGGCGGCGACGCTGCCGGTCACGTACATGATCTTCGACCTGCTCCGGCTGAACGGCGAGGACCTCAAGAAGCAGCCGTACGCGGTCCGCCGCGAACTGCTCGAGGATCTCGACCTGGCCGGCCGGAACTGGATGGTCCCGCCGGTCTTCACCGACGGCGAGGCGACCTCGGCCGCGGCCCGGGAGTACCGGCTGGAGGGCGTGGTGGCCAAGCGGGTGGGCACGCCGTACACGCCGGGGCTGCGGTCGCCGGACTGGGTCAAGGTGAAGTTCGAGCACACCGGCGACTACGTGATCGGCGGGTGGCGGACCGGGGCGCGGCGGCTGGGCGGCCTGCTGGTCGGCTCGCCCGGGCCGGACGGCCGGCTGCGCTATCGCGGCCGGGTCGGCGGCGGGATCAGCGGCGCGTCGGAGCGGGAACTGCTCGAGGTGCTCGCCCCGATCGCCGCCGAGAAGTCGCCGTTCCCGGCCGGGGCGGTGCCCCGGGAGGATGCGCGCGGCGCGCACTGGGTACGTCCCGATCTGGTGGTCGAGGTCCGCTACGGCAACCGCACGCCGGACGGCCGGCTGCGGTTCCCTCGATTCCTGCGGCTGCGCCCGGACAAGGGTCCGGCCGACTGCTACGAGGAGGATGACGATGGCTCCTGAGCAGCGCAAGACGTACCCGGTCACGATCGAGGGCCGGGACCTGGAGCTGTCCAACCTGGACAAGGTGATGTATCCGGCCGCCGGGTTCACCAAGGGTGAGGTCATCGACTACTACACGCGGCTGGCCCCGCTCCTGCTGCCGCACCTGGAGGGCCGGGCGCTGACCCGGATCCGCTTCCCCAACGGCGTGGACGGCGCGCATTTCTTCGAGAAGAACAAGCCGGGGGGTACGCCGGACTGGGTGCACACCGAGCGTCTGCCGGTGCCCGGGTCGACCAAGTCCCGGGAGACGATCGACTTCGTCGTGGTGGACGACCTCGCGACCCTGGTCTGGGTGGCCAACCTGGCGTCGCTGGAGCTGCACACGCCGCAGTGGCGGGTCGGCGAGAACCCGGACCTGATGGTGGTCGACCTCGACCCGGGCGCGCCGGCCGGGCTGCAGGAGTGCTGCGGGGTGGCGGTGCTGATGCGCGACCGGCTGGAGGCGGACGGGGTGGCCGCGTACCCGAAGACCTCGGGCAAGAAGGGCATGCAGTTGTGCTGCCCGATCTCCGGTGAGCAGGACGCCGAGGAGGTCTCGCTCTACGCCAAGAAGGTGGCCGAGGAGCTGGCCGCGATGGTGCCCAGGTCGATCACCGCGAAGATGGCCAAGAACCTGCGGCCGGGCAAGATCTTCATCGACTGGAGCCAGAACGCCGCGGCCAAGACCACGGTCGCGCCCTACTCGCTGCGGGCCCAGCCCGCGCCCACCGTGTCGACGCCGCTGACCTGGGAAGAGGTCGAGGCGATGGGTACGGGTGACGCGGAGGCGCGCCAGTTCGAGGCGGATGAGGTGCTGGAGCGGGTCGACGAGTTCGGCGACCTGCTCGCGCCGCTGCTGGAGCGTGGCCCACAGCTGCCCTAGGCGTACCTTGCGTCGCAAGGTACCGTGTCACGCATGACCGACGTCGCCCAGCTCGCCAGCAGTCTGCGCCGCGGAACCCTGGAGTTCTGCGTCCTGGCCATGGTCGAGCGGGAAGACATCTACGGCACCGAGATCGTCCGCCGGCTCGGTGAGGAGCGCAGCCTCGCCAGCACCGAGGGCACGATCTACCCGCTGCTGTCCCGGCTGCGCCGGGTGGGCTGGCTGAACAGCAAGTGGAGCGAGTCGCCGGCCGGGCCGCCCCGGCGGTACTACTCGCTCACCGACAGCGGGCGGGCGGCGCTGAGCGCCTTCCGCGCCGAGTGGACGTCGTTCCGGCAGACCGTCGACCGACTCGTAGGGACCGGTGGGGCATGAGCATTCAGAAGACCGATGTGGTGGGCGAATACCTGCGTGAGGTCGAGCTGCGGCTGAGCGGGCTGCCGCTGCTGCAGCGCCACGAGCTGCTGGCCGACCTCTCGGCGCACATCGAGACCGCCCGTGAGCGGGGCGCGTATTCGGACAGCGAGATGATCGAGGTGCTCCAGCGGCTGGGCAGCCCCGAGGCGATCGCGGCCGCCGCCTACTGGGAGGCGGGGCCGCAGCCGCCGCGGGCGACGCCCACACCGCCGCCGCCGCCGGCGCCACGAGGCGGCGTTCCCCCCTGGGTGATCTTCATGATCACCGGGATCTTCGTGGTCTTCCTGCTGGGACTGGGCGCGGCGGTGGCCATGGTCCGGGTGAGCGACGCGCCCGCGCCCGCCCAGGACATGGTGGAGCAGGCCCCGGTCAAGCCGGACCCGCTGCCGACCCGCTAGCGGGTCAGTCGATCTGCGGCAGCGGCGGGCCGAGCACGTCGTCGGCGTCCACAATGGTGTACGCGTAACCCTGCTCGGCCAGGAACCGCTGTCGGTGTGCGGCGTACTCGGTGTCGATGGTGTCCCGGGACACCACGGTGTAGAAATGCGCCTGCCGCCCGTCCGCCTTGGGCCGCAATACCCGGCCGAGCCGCTGCGCCTCCTCCTGGCGTGACCCGAACGTGCCGGACACCTGGATCGCCACCGCCGCCTCGGGCAGGTCGATGGAGAAGTTGCCGACCTTCGACAGCACCAGCGTGCGCAGCTCACCGGAGCGGAACGCGTCGAACAGCCGCTCCCGCTCCTTGTTCGTGGTCGAGCCCTGGATGATCGGGGCGTCGAGGTATTCGCCGAGCTGGTGCAGTTGGTCGAGGAAGCCGCCGATGACCAGCACCTGCTCGTCCGGGTGTCGATTGACCAGGGCGCGGACCACGGGCAGCTTGGTGCGGGCGGTGGCCGCCACCCGGTAGCGCTCCTCGGCGTCGGTCACCGCGTACGCCATCCGCTCGGCCTCGGTCAGCGTGACCCGCACCTCGGTGCACAGGGCGGGCGCGATCCAGCCCTGCGCCTCGATGTCCTTCCACGGCGCGTCGTAGCGCTTCGGGCCGATCAGCGAGAACACGTCGCCCTCGCGGCCGTCCTCGCGCACCAGCGTCGCGGTCAGCCCGAGCCGGCGGCGGGCCTGCAGGTCGGCGGTGAACCGGAAGATCGGCGCCGGGAGCAGATGCACCTCGTCGTAGATGACCAGGCCCCAGTCGCGGGCGCCGAACAGGTCGAGGTGGGTGAACGCGCCGCCGCGCCGCGAGGTGAGCACCTGGTATGTCGCGATGGTGACCGGGCGGATCTCCTTGCGCTCGCCGCTGTACTCACCGATCTCGTCCTCGGTCAGCGACGTGCGGGCGACCAGCTCACGCTTCCACTGCCGGCCGGCCACCGTGTTGGTGACCAGGATCAGCGTGGTCGCCTTGGCGGTCGCCATCGCCGCCGCGCCGACCAGCGTCTTGCCGGCGCCACAGGGCAGCACGACCACGCCGGAGCCGCCGGCCCAGAAGCCGTCGACGGCCTCCTGCTGGTACGACCGCAGGGTCCAGCCGTTTTCGGCCAGCGCGATCTCGTGGGCCTCGCCGTCCACGTACCCGGCCAGGTCTTCGGCCGGCCAGCCCAGCTTGAGCAGCGCCTGCTTGAGGCGGCCCCGCTCGGAGGCGTGCACCATGATCGTCTCGTCGTCGATCCGGGCGCCGAGCATGCCGGCCAGCTTCTTGCTCTTCGCCACCTCGATCAGCACGATCCTGTCGAGGCCGCGGAGCACCAGGCCGTGCCCGGGGTCGTTGACCAGCTGGAGCCGGCCGTACCGGTCCATCGTCTCGGCCACGTCGACCAGCAGGGCGTGGGGCACCGGGTAGCGCGAGAACTTGATCAGCGCGTCGACCACGCCCTCGGCGTCGTGCCCGGCGGCCCGCGCGTTCCACAGGCCGAGCGGGGTCAGGCGGTAGGTGTGCACGTGCTCCGGGCTGCGCTCCAGCTCGGCGAACGGCGCGATGGCCATCCGGCAGGCCTGGGCATCCGGGTGGTCGACCTCGAGGAGCAGGGTCTTGTCGGACTGGACGATCAATGGTCCGCCGCTCACTTAGCAGCCTCTCCACTGGGTGTTGAAAAAGACCCTCCAGTCTGACACGCCGTCCTCGGCCCCGCCGCCGCCCATAGACCGGACCAAAAACATTTTTATTGCTCCTCGGGTACGGCTGCGGTGATGCGATGCAGGGCGAACGTGTGCAGCGTCTCGGTCCGGTCGTCCTCGGCGCGCAGATAGCCCGCGCTCACCGACACCGGACGGACCAGCCTGGACAGCGTCGCGCCGTGCGAGTCGACGTACCCGACCCAGACCCGCGTCTTCTCACGCACCGCCTTCTCGAGCATCGCCATCGCCTGGCTGTGAGCCTGCACCGCGGTCAGGCCGGGCACCCCCGCCCCGGTCGAGGCGCGCACGCTCACCGGCGCGCGGCGGGCCGCGCGGGTCGCGATGTCGCCCTTGCGGATCTGTTCGACCACCCCGGCCAGGCGGGGCCCGGCCAGCTGCGGGGCGCCGGCCTGGTGGTCGGCCAGCCTCACCGAGAAGGGGGTACGCGACGGAGCGCGCCGAACCTTCGGCCGGCTGAGCACCGCCGACCCGCCCGCGTCCTCGGCGACCGGCGCGTAACCGGCATCTCGCAACGCGCCCAGCAGCCGGCTCACCTGATGGGGGCTGACCAGCACGGTCGGCGCCAGCCGGCGCAGGCCCAGCGTGCTCAGCCGCTTGTCGGCCAGCACCTCGGCCACCAACGCCTCGTCGTCGCTGCGCAGGTAGCCGCCGGCCGAACCGGCCCGCAGACCGCCGTGCTTGCGGGCGGCGTCGTCGATCAGATAGGTCAGCGCCTGCGGCACCGGCGTCCGCGACCGGCGCCGGAACAGCGCGTGCACGTCGGTGGCGGAATACCCGACGTCGAGCGCCCGCCGCACGCTGGCCGCGGTCACCCGGCGCATCGCCGCCGACTCCTTCTCGGTCAGCACGTCGAGCTCGGTGGCCAGCTCGGGCTCGGGCGGGCCGGGCACCACGACCGACAGGTCGGCCTGCACCAGCACGTGGTCGACCGGGGCGGGCAGCAGGCCGTCGAGCGCGCGGACGGTGTCGGTGGCCGGTTCCGCGCCCAGCGGGTCGCCGTCCTCGGGGTCGAGAAGCAGGCGGGCGTACGAGGTGAGCGCGTTCCGCCCGGTCACCCCGAGCAGGGCGGCGTTGTCCAGGGCGTCCCGGTGCACCGCCTCGCGGCCCCGGGCCCGGCGTGGCGCCTGCCAGAACAGCAGTCCCAGCACGTCCTCGACCGGCGGCGCGGTGCCGGTGGGCAGCGCGGCCAGAGCCATCAGGGCCTCTCGCCGGGCCTGTGGCGCCGCCGGCCGCTCGGCCTCGGGGGAGAGCGCGGTGATCGGGCGGTCGCGTTCGTCGCGCTGCCCGACCAGACCGGACTGCCGGGTCATCATCAGCCACGCGCGGGCCAGGGCGGTCCAGCGCTGGGCGATGCTCTGCGCCTTCCACAGGTCGTAGGCGCCGGTGGGCAGGAAGATCTCGTCGCCGCCGCCGGCCAGGGACCGGCCGTTGCCGCTGCGGTCGGCCTCGCCGAGCAGACCGGTCGCGTGGGCCACCTCGAGCATCAGGGCCGCGGTCGGCTCGTCGACGTTCACCTCGCGGACCAGCCGCTTCAGGTCACGGACGCCCAGCCCGCCCGCCTTGAGCACCGGCGCCGGATCGGCGGCCAGCGCCTCCAGCAGGCTCTCGGTCGTGCGTACCGCCTCGAGGGCCTGCCCCGCGCCGGCCGCGTCCACCGCCTTGCCGTCCCGCACCGGGGTCTCGGGCGCCGGCGGACAGGGCCGGAGCAGCCCCAGCGGCCCGGTCTCGCGGCGCAGCAGCATGCCCACCTCGCGAGGCAGCTCGACCAGCTCGCCGTCCGGCCGCGGCGACCGGCCCGCCTCGGACACCCGCACCAGCAGGTGGTGATCGATCAGCCAGCGCACCGGCTCGGACACCACGCCGTCATGGGCGCTGCGGCCGCCCAGCGCGCCGATCGGGGGGCCCGCGGCCAGCCGGTCGAGCACCTTGCGGGCGTCCGGCGTGGCCTCCATCACGGTGCGGCGCAGCTTGGCCCGGTCGAGGCAGAGCCCGGCCGCCGACGGATCGAGGTAGTCGGCCGGCCGGCCCAGGCCCGCCGGGTACGGCGACGTCACCTCGTCCACGGCGCCGACGATCTGCAGCGCGTCTTCCGGCCCGTGCAGCAGGAAGCGGGCCCGGAGCCGGCCGATGGCCACCCGAACGTCGTCCGGCGGCGCCGACGCGGCCAGCTCGACGATCGCATCCGTCGAGGTCAGCGCGGTTTCCGGCGCCCGGCTGAGGCGCGCGGCATCGAGGATGGTCAGGGTGAACTCGTCCAGCGAGTCCAGGCAGCGTGCCACCGAACCCCGGGATTGTGCGCGCACGGCCAGTGCGGACACGTCCGAAGGCACCGGCACGACGAGGTCGGGGCGCAGCTGGATCAGCGCGCCCAGGGCCTCATCGGGCAGGGACCGGAGTTGATCGGCGAATGTCGTGGCCATCCCTTCCACGTTACTGGCCATGGGACGATGGTGGCGGGTCCAGCGTGGGCCCGATGTCGATCCTCGAGGGGGCAGTGGCGTGGAAGCACATCCGAAGGTGCCGGGCACCGAGGTGCGGGAGGGCGGTCCGAGCCGCGCCCGGTCGCCGAAGGAAGGCCACCTGGCCATCTCCGAGATCACGGCCGACAAGCCGGCGGCGCCCTCGCCGTTCGGTGACGACCAGACCTTCCCGCTGCCGGTCGACCAGCTGACCTACACCCCGACCCTGACTCCGTGAGCCAACGGGAAGCTGAGCTGCTTTCGTCATGCCCTTCTGGCCCTCGCCTGCGAGGCCGTTGTGAGGTGCGGCTGAGTGCCGCTCGGTGCAGTCGGTCATGACAGTCGGGTTCGACCTGGACATGACCCTGATCGACTCCCGGCCCGGCATCGCGGCGGCCTACCGGGCGCTGAGCGCGAAGACCGGTGTCCACGTCGACGCCGACCTCGCGGTCACCCGGCTCGGGCCGCCGCTGCGCACCGAGCTGCGCGAGTGGTTCCCGCCCGAGCAGGTGGAAGAGGCGGTCACCACCTACCGCGCGCTCTACCCGGCGTACGCGATCGAACCGGCCCTGCCCACCCCCGGCGCCGCCGCCGCGCTGAACGCCGTGCGCGCCCACGGCCTGCGCGTGGTCGTGGTCACCTCCAAGCTGGGCCGGCTGGCCGAGCTGCACCTCGACCACCTCGGCCTGGCCTACGACGAACTGGCCGGCGACCTCTTCGCCGAGGGGAAGGCCGCGGCGCTCACCGAGCACGGGGTCCGGTGGTATGTGGGTGACCACACGGGTGACATGGTCGCCGCCCGCACAGCGGGCATTCCGGGCATCGGCGTGGCGACCGGACCGTGCTCCGCCGCTGATCTCCGGGCCGCCGGGGCCTCCTACGTGCTCCCCGACCTGACCGGTTTTCCCGCCCTCCTGGACGAGATAACGGTTGGGAGTCGGACCGACACCTTGGATAGCCTGGAGACGTAGTTCTCCCCCCGGCGAAATTCTTGATGTGAGTTGAGGTCAGCGGTGCCCACGGGTCGAGTGAAGTGGTACGACGCGGCGAAGGGATTCGGGTTCGTCACCAGCGATGAGGGCGGCGACGTGTTCCTGCCCAAGGGCGCGCTCCCGGCCGGAACCGAAGAGTTGAGGACCGGTCAGCGGGTCGAGTTCGGCGTGGTCGACAGCCGAAAGGGCGCCCAGGCGCTGGGCCTGAAGGTGTTGGACGCGCCGCCGTCCATGGCCGAGCTGCGGCGCCGGCCGGTCGACGAACTGCACGGCATGGTCGAGGACATGATCAAGATCCTCGAGGCGAAGGTGCAGCCCGACCTGCGCCGTGGGCGTTACCCGGACAAGCGGTCGGCCCAGAAGATCGCGCAGCTCGTCCACGCGGTGGCCAAGGAACTAGAGGGCTAGGCCCCGGGTCGCGGGCGTGATTCCCGCCGCCGCCGCACGCCCCAGCAGGGCGTCGGCGGCGGCCAAACCCTCCTGGCCCAGGTCCAGCGTGAACTCGTTCACATACAGGTCGATGTGCTGCTTGACCACCTCGGGCTCCATCTCCTGGGCATTGGCCAGCACGAACTCTTCGCTCGCGGTCGGGTCGGCCCAGGCCATGCTCACCGACCGGCGGATCCACTCGGTGGCCTCGGCCGGATCGACGACGCCACGCTTGGCCAGGATGGCGCCCAGCGGAATGGGCAGGCCGGTGTCACGTTCCCACCACTCGCCCAGGTCTTGGATGGCGGTCAGGCCGAAGCGCGGGTAGGTGAACCGGGCCTCGTGGATGACCAGGCCGGCGTCGTAGGTGCCGTCGGCCACGCCGGGCATGATCTCGTGGAACGGGACGACCTCGATGTTCGCGGGCGGGCGGCCGGCCGACCAGAGGCGGAACAGCAGGTAGGCCGTGGTCCGGTCGCCGGGCACGGCCACCGTGGCGCCGGCCAGGTCTTCACGGCCGTTCGTCAGCACGAGCGGGCCACAGCCCCGGCCCAGCGCGCCGCCGCAGGGGAGCAACTGGTAGTCGTCGAGCAGCCATGGCAGCGCGGCGTAGCTGACCTTGACCAGGTCGTATTCGCCCTTCTCGGCGGCGGTGTTGGTGACGTCGACGTCGGCGAAGGTGAGGTCGATGGGTGGGGCGCCCTGGACTCTGCCGTGGACCAGTGCGTGGAAGACGAACGTGTCGTTCGGACAGGGGGAGACTGCCAAGGAGAGGGCCACGTTCGCGACCGTAGTCCTGTTTTTCCTGGGTCTCCTGGGTCTGTCTGCAACGCCACACTCTTGGTGGGTGGGTCTACCAGGGGAGGTTGGCTGCGGCTTGAGAGAGGGCGGTCAGGGCCTCCGGCAGGCGCCAGGCTTTGCGGTCTCGGGGGCCGATCAGGTTGGAGATGGTGCGTAGCTCGGCGAATGGCACGCCGGCCTGGGCGGCCGCTGTGGCCACGCCGTGGCCTTCCATCGCCTCGGCCAGCGCCTCGGGATGTGCGCCGGCCAGCCTTTCGGTTGTTTCGGCGGTTCCGGTCACTGTGGTCAGGGTGAGGATGTCGCCGGTCAAGGCCTGGGGCAGGGCGTTCTGCAAGGTCTTGAGGAGGGCCGGGTCGGCCGGCTGGGTGCTGGTGCCGAAGCCCAAGGTGTCGATGGGCAGGAATCCTTCTGGGGACTCGGCGCCCAGGTCGGCGGCGATGCTGCGGGCGCCGAGGATGGTGGCGGCCAGTGCGGCGCGGCCTGGGAAGGCGCCGGCTATGCCGGCGGACAGGACTGCCTCGTACGGCTTGAGGGCCAACCGGCGGGCTGTTCCCGCGGCTGCGGCGGCTGGGCCGGCGCCTACCGCGGCCACGTCGGCTCGGGACAGGCCGGCGCGGATGGCGGCCGCCTCGGGCTCCACGGCCGTGATGATCAGCAGGGTCATCGGTCGTCGTGGTTGGCGCCGTTGCCGTTGGGGCGGTCGGCTGAGCTGGGGCGGTAGACGTGGAAGCCGGGCGGGGCCAGGGCCGGATCGGGCTTGGCCGGAGGCGGTGGGGGCGGAGGCGGCGGGGGTGGGGTTGCTTTTGCCTTGTCCTTGTCCTTGCGTTGCCAGGGGCGGCGTTTCTTGGCCTCGGGCTGGTCGACCAGGGTGGGGTTGAGCTCGGTGTCGGGCTCGGGGCGGCGGGGGTGGTGGCGCACGGTTGTCTCGTCGCCGTGCTGAGGACGGGCGGGGGTTCTCTCGGCGGTTCTGGGGAAGGGGGGCATGGCGTCCTGGCGTGGAGTGACCGTGGGGGCGGTGGGCCAGGGGTCGGCGGGGAGGTTGCCCGTGCTGGGGCGGGCCGTCGGGTGGGGCGGGGCGGACGGGTCCGTCGGTGGCTCGGGGGTGGCGTCGGGGCGGCCGTGCAGGCGTTCGTGGCGCAGGCGGGTGGCTACGAAGGCGGCCCGGATGGCGGCGGCGGTGGCGATGGCGGCGGCCAGGGCCACGCCCAGGCGGCCGGTCAGCGGGATGATGCCGATGGCGCCGCCGATGACCCAGGCGATCATCAGGACGGTCTCGGAGTGGCCGAAGGCGCTGGCGCGGAGGCGCTCGGGGACCCGTTCCTGGATGCTGGCGTCGATCGCCAGCTTCGAGATGCCGCTGAAGGTGGCCGCCACCAGGGCCAGCAGCGCGACCAGGGCCAGGTTGTAGAAGACCAGGGCGATCACCGCGGTGCCGGCCGTGATGGTCAGGCCGGCCGACTGGAGCGCGGCCGGCCGGCGGATCTGCAGCCGGGTGCCGATCGCGGTGGACAGGAAGGTGCCCGTCACCAGGGCGCCGCCGACCAGGGCCACGGCGGCGGCGTCGCCGATGTCGCGGCCGAGCAGGGTGGTGCCGAGCTGGCCGGCCTTGATGGCGAAGGCGAAGTAGAGCAGCAGGAAGCCGTACAGCAGCCGCAGGCAGGCGCTGCCGATCAGGGCGTTGATGACGAGGGCGCCGGACAGCGGGCGGTCCGAGCCGCGGCGGAGGCGGAGGACCGTACGCAGCGGGCGGGGCATCTCTTCGGGCGGGTCGGAGTCGGCCTTGGCCGGCAGGCGCAGGGCGATGACCATGCCGACGACGAAGATGACGCTGGCCACGCGCAGCGACCACTGCGGGCCGAACCAGAACGCGGCCAGGCCGATCGGTGCCACGATGGCGCCGGCGAATGTACCGTAGACACTCGCTCTGGCCCCGACCTGCGACAAGCCGACCCCGGCGGGCAGCAGGCGGGGGACGGCCGCGGATCTCGCCACGCCGTAGGCGCGGGACAGGGCCAGCACGCCGAAGGCGGCGGGGTAGAGGCCGAAGCCGAGCAGGTTGTCGGAGATCACATAGGCCAGGAAGGCCCGGCCCAGCATGGTCGTGGCCAGGGCGTACCGGCGGCCGTGCCGGAAGTGGTCGAGCAGCGGGCCGACCACCGGGGCCAGCAGCGTGAACGGCACCATGGTGATGAGCAGGTAGAGGGCGACCTTGCTGCGGGCCTCGCCGAGCGGCACGTCGAAGAAGATGGTTCCGGCCAGGCCGATGGCGATCAGGGTGTCGCCGGCGACGGACAGCGCGTGCAGGTCGAAGAGCCGGACCATGCCGGCCTCGTTGTTGGCGCCCCGGGCCCGGGCGTCGCCCACCCGGCGGGTCGCCCACGCCCCGCCCCGCACCGACCCACGCACAAGCGCGCGGACGGCGCGGACCCCGGTTGCGAAGGTCTGCCCGAGCGTGGGAAGCAACGGCATGTGAACCATCCTGACTGATCGAAGCGAGAGAGTCGCGCCCCCCGCACATCGAATCCGGGGGAGTCGGTGCGTGGGGAGAGTCCCGGTAGGGGACAATGGGCCACGTGACCACCAGGACCACCGCCCGTGCCGCGAAGCTCGACCAGGTCTGCGCCGATGCCATCGGCGTGGCCAGGGGAGCGATCACCGAGGTCGATGCCGAGGACATCGGTGACCACCTGGAGGCGATTGCCGAGGGCGACCGCGTGGTGACCCACTTCTTCGACAGCCATCTGGCCGGCTACCGGGGCTGGCGGTGGGCGGTGACCGTGACCCGGGTGCCGCGCAGCCGGCACGTGACCGTGTGCGAGACCGTCCTGCTGCCCGGGCCCGACGCGCTGCTGGCGCCCGGCTGGCTGCCCTGGAACGAGCGGCTCCAGCCCGGCGACCTGGGCGTCGGCGACCTGATGCCGACCGCGCCGGACGACGACAGGCTCGCTCAGGGGTACGTGCTGAGCGACGACCCCGCGGTCGAGGAGGTCTCCTGGGAACTCGGCCTGGGCCGGTCCCGGGTGATGTCCCAGGAAGGGCGGATGGAGACCGCCCAGCGCTGGTACGACGGCGAGTCCGGCCCCGAGGCGGCGATCTCGACCGCGGCGCCACGCAACGCCCGCTGCGGCACCTGCGGCTTCTACATGCCGCTGGCCGGGTCGATGCGCGGCATGTTCGGGGTCTGCGGCAATCTCTACGCGCCGGATGACGCCCGGGCGGTCAGCGCCGACCACGGCTGCGGCGCACACTCCGAGACGATGCTGGGCAACGCCGAGGCGCCGGTCGAGGAACTGCCCACGATCTACGACGACTCCGAGGTGGAGGCGGTCGCGGTCAGCCGCCCGCACGGCTCGGTCGAAGAGTCGGAGCCGGCCGAGGACTACGGCCACTCCTGACCCGCGTCGTTACGAGTGCACCTCGAACTGCGGGTGTGACAGGGCCCGCCGGCGCCGCCGGTTGGCGTCGTGGCGCAACATCGTGAGCAGGCCGGGGATGCCCCAGATGAAGCCGGCCACGCAGGTCCACAGCCAGTAGCCGGGCGCGCCGGCCAGCCAGACCACGAGCAGGGCGATCGCGAACAGGGCCATGCCGCCCAGCGCGAACGGCACCATCGGCGGGTCCAGGGGCTCAGGGCGGGGCTTGGTCACGGCGACCAGGGTACGCGGTGGCCGGTTCGTAACATCGGTGATCTTCCTCCGTCACAGACGTTCTGACACGATGCGCCCATGGCCACGAGCACGCCCGAATCAGAAGCGCCGGCATCGCGTACGCCGAAGAGCGGTTTTGATCGGTATTTCGACATCTCCGCGCGCGGATCCACGGTGGGCCGGGAGGTGCGCGGCGGGCTGGCGACGTTCTTCACGATGGCCTACATCGTCGTGCTGAACCCGCTGATCCTGGGCGGCGGTGTGGACGCGGACGGCAACTCGCTGGCGATTCCGGCGCTGGCCGCGGCGACCGCGCTGGTGGCCGGCGTGGTGACCATCCTGATGGGCGTGGTGGGCCGGTTCCCGCTCGCGTTGGCCGCCGGGCTGGGCGTGAACGCGCTGGTGGCGTTCGAGATCGCGCCCGAGATGACCTGGGCCGACGCGATGGGCCTGGTGGTCATCGAGGGCGTGCTGATCGCCATCCTGGTGCTCACCGGGCTGCGGACGATGGTCTTCAAGGCGGTGCCGACCCAGCTCAAGACCGCGATCGGGGTGGGCATCGGCCTGTTCCTGATGATCATCGGGCTGGTCGACGCCGGGTTCGTCCGCCGCATCCCGGACGCCGCCAACACCACGGTGCCGGTCGAGCTGGGCCTCGGCGGCAAGCTGACCACCTGGCCGCTGTTCGTCTTCGTGCTGGGTCTGCTGCTCACCATCGTGCTGTTCGTCCGGAAGGTGCGCGGCGCGATCCTGATCGGCATCCTCGGCACCACCGGGCTGGCCATCGTCGTCGAGGCGATCGCCCACGCCGGCCCGTCCTTCGTGGACGGCAAGCCGAACCCGGGTGGCTGGTCGCTGAACGTGCCGGCGCTGCCCGACAAGATCGTCGACCTGCCCGATCTGTCGCTGCTGGGCAACTTCAACGTCTTCGACTCGTGGAGCCGGGCCGGCTTCCTGGTCGTGATCATGTTCGTCTTCACGCTGCTGATCACCGACTTCTTCGACACGATGGGCACGATGGTCGCGGTCGGCCAGGAGGGCGGGCTGCTCGACGCCGAGGGCATGCCGCCGCGTACCCGCGAGATCCTGCTCGTCGACTCGGTGGCCGCGGCCGCCGGTGGCGCGGCCGGCGTGTCCAGCAACACCTCGTACATCGAGAGCGCCGCCGGTGTGGCCGAGGGCGCCCGCACCGGCGTCGCGAGCTTGGTCACCGGCGGCCTGTTCCTGCTGGCGATGTTCTTCGCGCCGCTGGTCTCGGTGGTGCCGTTCGAGGCCGCGTCGACGGCGCTGGTGCTGGTCGGCTTCCTGATGATCACCGCGGTGCGGCAGATCGACTGGACCGACTACGAGATCGCGATCCCGGCCTTCCTGGCCATCACGCTGATGCCGTTCACGTACTCGATCTCCAACGGGATCGGGGCCGGGATCATCTCGTACGTGGTGATCAAGCTCGCCGTGGGCAAGGCGCGGGAGGTGCATCCGCTGCTCTACGGCGTGGCCGCTATCTTCGTCCTGTACTTCCTCCGCGGCCCGCTGGAGAGCTTGGTGCTCTAGGTCATGTTCCACATTCGCTTTCGGGGCGGGACGACTGGGACTGAATGTGGAACATGTCCTAGGTCACCGCACAACGGATGTCGTTAGCCAAGCTCATTAGCTAGGCTAAACAACGTGATGGAGCGGTCGGTGACCACGGAGCGCGCTACAGCCGATGATCTGGCTGCGACACTGCGTGACGCGATCACCCGGCTCAACCGACGGGTCCGCCAGGCCCGCCCGGTCGGCGACCTCACGTTCAGTCAGCTGTCCGCGCTGACCAGCCTTCAGCTGGCCGGCGCGCTGACTCCTCGTGAGCTGGCCGACGTCGAGCGGGTCCAGCCGCCCACGATGACCAAGATCGTGGGCAAGCTGGAAGAACAAGGACTCGTTGTGCGTACGCCCCACCCCAGCGACGGACGCCAGGTGATCCTGGCGCCCACCGAACAGGGGCGTGCGGTGTACGCACAGTTCGAGCGAGCGCGCAACGAATGGCTGGCCCGGCACCTGGCCGACCTCAGTCCTTCCGACCGCGACACCCTCGCCCGCGCGGCTGAGATCATGCACCAGGTGGCCAAGGCCTGATCGTCGGGCCAGCCTCCGGTCGTTCCGTCACACGACGATGACGCGTACGACCGTTGAGGAGGCGCAACCCGAGTGCGGGCAGTGCTAGGCACGACATTCCGGTCCCTGCAGGTTCGCAACTACCGGCTCTTCGCCACCGGGCAGCTGATCAAGCTGCTGGGCACCTGGATGATGTTCACCGCCCAGGACTGGCTCGTGCTCGACCTGTCCGGCAACTCACCGAAGGCGCTCGGCCTGGTCACCGCCCTGCAGTTCACCCCGGTGCTGCTGCTCACCCTGTGGGGCGGCAAGCTGGCCGACCGGTACGACAAGCGCAAGCTGCTCGTGGCGGCCAACGCCGTGTTCGCGGTCACCGCGATCGTCTTCGCGATCCTGGTCGCCTCCGGCGTCGTGGAGCTGTGGCACGTCTTCCTCTTCGCCGGCCTGCTCGGCACGGCCAGCGCCATCGAGACCCCGGTCCGGCAGGCGTTCGTCTCCGAACTGGTCGAGATGCGGCTGCTGCCGAATGCCCTGGCCCTCTCCGCGGCCACCTTCAACACCGCCCGGATCGGCGGACCGGCGCTGGCCGGTGTGGCCCTGGCCCTGTTCGGCACCGGCCCGGTCTTCGTGATCGCCACCGTGCTCTGCATCGCCCCGACGTTCAGCTACGGCGCGATGCGGGTGACCGAACTGTTCTCGGCGGAACGCCCGGACAAGGGCGCCGACACCAGCATCAAGGACGGCCTGCGCTACGTGCGCCGGCGGCCCGACCTGGTGCTGCCGATCGTGCTGATGGCCGTGATCGGAATGATCGGCTTCAACTTCCCGGTCACCCTGGCCTCGCTGGCGAAGATCGACTTCAAGGCCGGTCCGTCCACGTTCGGGCTGCTCACCACCGCGCTGGCGCTCGGCTCGCTCTGCGGCGCGCTGGCCGGCAGCGGACGGCGGGCCCGGCCCGGGCCGTACCTGGTGGTCTGGGCGGCGATCGGCTTCGGCCTGTTCGAGATCGCGGTCGGGTTCGCGCCCAGCTTCATCGTGGCGATGATCCTGCTGGTGCCGACCGGGTTCTGCTCGATCTACCTGGCCCAGGCGGCCAACCACCGGGTGCAGATGGGCGTCGACTCGGCCTACCGGGGCCGGGTGATGGCCCTCTACGTGCTGGTCTTCCTCGGCACCACGCCGATCGGAGCGTCGCTGGCCGGCTGGTGGGGCGAGCACTACGGGGTGCCGTCGAGCATCTGGGGGGCCGGCGCGGTGTGCGCGGTCGCCGGGGTGGGCGCGCTGGTCTGGCAGTTGCGCTCCAGCGGGGACCGGCTGCGGTTCCGGGTACGCCCACGGCCGTCGCTCTCGCTGGTGCCGATGCCCACCGCCGCCACGGCCGTGCTGAAGCCCGAGCCGATTACCGAGGTCCGCCCCGCCGCCTGAGTCACGGCCCGAGCGGCGGTGAATGCGCTGGTCACCTGACGTTCATCGGGCTTTCACCGTCCTCTGTGGTTGTTCGCAGAGTGGGACGGAGAATGGGATGGCACGGCGGCTCGGCCGAACAGTCGAAGTGTCAGCGGCGGCGGGAACATAGCGTCGCTTGGTGATGACTCCGCACACCGTGGTGCTCATGGCAGCGCTGACCGCGTTGTTTGGTCTGACGTGTGCACTGTTCAAGATGATCCGCTCCGCCGAGGGCCAGGCCCTCCGCCGGGCCTGGGCGCAGCGTGCCCGATGGGACCGCGCCCGGCTGAACCGGCTCGAGCGAGGCTTCATGGCCCTCGCCGAGGCCGAGTGCGCCGGCCTGGACGCCGCCGGTGGCCCGTCCTGCCGATGTGGCCCGGTGTCGTCGTTCAACCCGCTGCCGGCCTTCGACCAGATGCTGGGCGAGCTGCGGCGCCTCGACCGCCAGCGGCTGGGCGGGGTGACGCAACAGTCCGAGCAGTGGGCGCAGGCGGTGGTCGGCGCCTACGACCGCTGGCTCCAGGTCGCCTGCACCTACCTGTCGGTCTCACACCACCTGTCCTGCCTGACCGACAGCCTGGACCGCGAGATCGAACGCGTCCGGGTCGAGGCCGAGCTGGTGGCGGCCGGCCTGCCGCCGATCCGGCCCAGCTAGACGTTCTCGTTCAAAAAGCTGGTCAGCGCGTCCCTGGTCCGCTCCAGGTGAATGACACGGGCGGCAACGTCGTCGCGGATGCCGGCGACGCGCTCGACCACGCCCTGGCAGACGGCCTGGTCGACCTTCCCGCCGGTGGTGCAGGGCAGCACCGTGCGGATCAGGTCGCTCGGGAACCCGAGGTCGAGCAGCGAGCGGATGGTCAGCACGGTGATCACCGACCCGTCGTCGTAGTCGCGGTAGCCGTTGGGCCGGCGTACCGCCGTGATCAGGCCCTGCTGTTCGTAATAGCGCAGGGAACGGGGGCTGACGCCGGTCTTCGCGCTCAGCTGGCTGATCATCATCGGCGGCCGTCCTCAACGCTTGACCTTGACACGATGTCAAAGTTTAGCGTCGTCCCATGATCGTTGACAGCGTCGAGGTGGCCGGCCGGAAGCGCACCTTCACCCTGGTGGGGGCGCCCGGAGCGGCCGACCTGATCCTGGTCTTCCACGGGTCCAAGCAGACCGGCGCCAAGCATCGGGCGTTCACCGGCGGGATCTACGACGCGCTCGCCGGCGACGGGACCGCGGTCGCCTACCTCGATGGCTACCGCGGCAACTGGAACGACGCCCGGCGGGAGAGCTCCTTCCCGGCCCGGCTCGCGAACATCGACGACGTCGGGTTCACCCGGGCCGTGATCGATCAGCTGGGAGCGAGCCGGGTCTTCGGGGTCGGCTACTCCAACGGCGGGCAGATGGTGATGCGGCTCCTCCACGAGACGCCCTCGCTGCTCTCCGGCGCCGCCGTCATCGGGGCGACCATGCCGGCGCCCGCGAACTTCCTCCTGCCGGGAACGGCGCCGGCGCCCGTGCCGATGCTGCTCATCCACGGCACCAAGGACCCGATCGTCGCGTACGAGGGCGGCGAGATGAGATGGCTGCTGCGCAAGTTCTTCCGGGTCGGCGGGCCGATGCGGTCGATGCCGGAGACGGCGCGCTACTTCGCGGAACGCAACGGCGTCGCCGGCGAACCGGTCACCACGACGCTGCCGGGGACGTCGGTGGAGCGCGCGGAATGGCCCTCGGTCGTGCTCTACACCCTGCACGGGGCCGGGCACACCGTCCCCGGCCCGGCCGACGCGCCCCGCATCCTCGGCCCGACGAACCACGACGTCAACGCCGCAGACCTGGTCAGGAGCGCGTTGCTGGGGTGATCTTGGGGAGGGCGGCGATCAGGTCGAAGGCGTGCGCCACGGGAACGTCCAGGTACCCATCCATCACGCGGAGACGCTGGGGGCCGAAGCCGGCCGCCCGGCGCAACGGGCGCAGGTCGGTCACCCGGTCGCCGTGCGGCAGCGTACGCAGATAGGCCTCGACGCTGCCCTCGGCCGGGTCGGGGAGGTCGACGCTGACCAGGTCGACGCCACCCGGCGAGTCGGGGTTGGCGCGGCGGCTCGGGGTGCTCCCGCCGTCGCAGGTCAGGGCCACGGCCACGTAGGCGTCACCCAGGGCGTCGGCCAGATGGACGCCGGCCACCGGCAGCTCGTACTGGTCGAGGCGCATCGGGACGCGCTGGAGGTGAGTGTTGGCGGCCAGCAGGACCATCCGCCCGCCCGCGCGGTCGAGCAGGCGCAGGGCGGTGTCGGCCATGGCGGCATCACGGACGTTCACCACGGTGGGGATGCCGGCCTCGGCGGCCTCGGTCTGCGTACGCAGCATCTGGTCGAGCCGCACGGCCAGCCGCAGCTCGTGCCGCGTGGTCTCGTACCGGTCGGCGCCGGTGCGGCGGACATAGAGCGGGCGCATCGCGTCGAAGCGGGCGCTCAGCCCGGCCAGCAGCAGGGTCAGGTGGTTGCGGTCGGCCGACTCCATGGCCCGGTACGCGGCGAAGGCGGCCATCGTGTGCGGTCCGGCGAACCGCTCGGCCAGCCGCCGGGCCTGACCGATCAGCGCCGACCCGTCCGGGTCCACGTCGAACAGGTAGCCGTCCAGGCTGTCCAGCGGCGGGAGCAGCGACGCCAGATCGGCGGGCAGATCGAGACCGGCGTACGTGACGCTGCCGCCGCCCTCGTTGACGTCGCGCATCCAGGTCAGGAAGTCGTGCATCTCGGGGTACTCGCCGAAGCGGTAGGTCATGCCCTCGGCGGCCACCTCGGCCACCGGCGCCTCGCCGCCATGGGTCCAGCGGTTGACGAGCAGGCCCTCACTGAACCCGGACTCGACCGTGACCAGCGTGAAGCCCAGGTCTTCGACCAGGAGCCGGGTCATCTCGTGGCGCACCACGGTGTATTCCCGGACATAGTGGGAAGACTCGCCAAGGCCGACGATCCGGGCGTCGCCCACCAGGTCGCGGAAGGACGTCAGGTCGAGCGAATGCAACGAACCCTCCTGAAGGGCCGACGTCCCGGGTGGAACGCCGCGAAGATTACCGGGTTAGGGTCACGCTCGTGCGACTGTTTGTTGCCCTGTTCCCGCCCGAAGATGTCCGCGACGAGTTGCGTCGGCACCTGCGCGACGCGATGACCAGGCCGGTCCGGCTGACCGCGGTCGAACGGTGGCACATCACGATGGCGTTCCTCGGCGAGAATCCCGACGAGGAACTGCCCGAGATCTCGCAGGCGGTCGGTGCGGCGGCGGCCGGCGGCGGGCCGATCCGGCTGCGGCTGGCGGGCGGCGGGAACTTCGGAACGGCGCTCTGGGCCGGGGTGGACGGCGACCTGCCGGCGTTCTTCCGGCTCCGCGCCCGGTTGCCGCTCGGCAACGGACCGTTCACGCCCCATCTGACCGTGTCCTACCGGGATCACGCCGAGGTGCGGGCGGCGCTGAACGCCTATGCGGGGCCACCCTGGACTGCCAGCGAGCTGGTGCTGGTACACAGCCGGCATGCCGAGGGGCTCGGCTACGACCGGGTCAGCGCCTGGCCGCTCCAGCCTGACCCGTGCGATGGGCGGGTCGCTCAGGCTTGACCCGCGCGCAGGGCGGGTTGCGCTAGCTTGACTCGCGGGCGGCCGGGCCGCCGCCGAAGAGGACGTCGTCCCAGCTTGGCAGGCGCTTGCGGGGCTTCTGCTCGCCGGACTCGTCGGTGGTGGCCGAGTTCTGCTGCTGACCGCCCTGGCCCACCGTGCGGCGAGGCCGCAGCACCGCCAGGGACGGCACGGCCGGCACCTCCTTGGGCAGGTCGGAGTCTTCGTCGAAGGCGGAACCGGCGCCGCTGCCGAGCAGCGCCGCGGCGCCACCGGCGACCGGGCGGCGGGGCGTGTCGGACGGGACCGCGTCGAGGCCGCGGCCGGTGGCCGGGTTGAGCGGGCGGTCGAGGGAGGCCAGCAGGGCGTCGCGGCCGGCGCGGATCGGGTCGCGTGAGGGGCGCGAGGGCTCGTTGCCCGACGAGGGCAGGCCGTGGCCGCCGCGGGCGGGCTCGACCGAGCGGGTCGGGCCGGGCAGGCCGTGGCCGCGGTCGGCACTGCGCTCGGGGGCCGGCTCTTGACCGAGGATCTGGGTCGGCCGCTCGGCGCACAGGTATTGCGCCATGTCGTCGTGGGGCGACACGACCTGGCGAGCCTTGTCGAGGTCCCACACCGCCTGGGCGGTGGCCTTGCCGGACGGCCAGGTGGCGATGATCCGCCAGGTGCCGTCGTCGCGGCGGTAGGCGTCCCAGGAGATCTTCTCGGCGTCGATGCCGTGCTGGGCCAGCCGGCTGTCGACGACCTCGGCCAGCGGGGCGCCCGTGTCGGAGGTCTTCAGCCGGGTGCGGCGGGCGTGCTGGGCGAGCATGGCCCGCTCCTGCAGCACCGGGCCGGCGTAGCGGAGCACCCGGTCGACCGGCACACCGGCGATGCGGGCGACGTCTTCGGCCGACTCACCGGACCGGATGCGGGACTGGATGTCGCGCGGGGACAGCACCGCCATCGAGTGTTCGGTTGTGGCCAGGGCGACGGCCGAACCGGCGCCCGAGGTCGGGTGGGGGTGTGGGCCCTCGACGATGGCACCGTTGATGCGGTCGTCGATCGGCAGGGCGAGGAGCCGGCCGACCTCGTCGGCGAGCACCAGCGCCTGGCCGTCCTCGGAGAGAGCGACGAAGCGTACCGGCCGCATGCGTTGCCTCCGTCTCGTCGCTCGCTGGCCTGCTGCCTCCCGAGACTCGGTCACCCGGGCGCATTTGAGGAACACGCTACGCGCCCCGGTCACCCGATGGGGGTAAGCCACGCCGGGCGAGTCGTTGAGCAGCAGAGATGATCTTCGTGGTAGTCCGTGGCGGAAATTCAGAGCCGTTCGACAACATAGTCGACGCACCTGGTGAGCGCCTCGACGTCGGCGGGGTCGACCGTGGGGTAGAGGGCCACCCGGAGCTGGTTGCGGCCGAGCTTGCGGTAGGGCTCGGTGTCCACGATGCCGTTCGCCCGCAGGACCTTGGCGATCGCCGCGGCGTCGACCCCGTCGGCGAAGTCGATGGTGGCGACGACGTTCGAGCGCACGGCCGGGTCGGTGACGAACGGCGTGGCGAACTCGGACCGGTCGGCCCAGCCGTAGATCGCCGCCGCGCTCTCCGCGCTGCGCTTGGCCGACCAGGCCAGACCGCCCTGCGCGTTCATCCACTCGGTCTGCTCGGCGGCCAGGAAGACGGTGGCCAGCGCGGGCGTGTTGTACGTCTGGTCGAGCCGGCTCTGCTCGATGGCCGTGACCAGGTCGAGGAACTGGGGGATGTAGCGCCCGGACGCCTTGATCTCGGCCGCCCGGTCGAGCGCGGCCGGCGACAGCAGCGCGATCCACAGCCCGCCGTCCGAGCCGAACGCCTTCTGCGGCGCGAAGTAGTACGCATCGGTCTGGGTGAGGTCGACGTCGAGGCCGCCCGCGCCCGAGGTGGCGTCGGTCAGCACCAGCGCGCCCGGGTCGGCCCCGGCCGGCCGCCGCACCGGCACGGCCACGCCGGTCGAGGTCTCGTTGTGGACGCTCGCGTACGTGTCCACCCCCGGCTCCGCCGCCAGGAACGCGGCCTGCCCGCCGGGCGCCTGCCGGACCGACGGCGCGGCCAGGAACGGCGCGTCCGCGACGGCCTTGCGGAACTTGCCGCCGAACTCGCCGAACTCGGCCAGCTGGGCCCGGTCGCGGATCAGCCCGAACGCCGCGGTTTCCCAGAACGCGCTGGTCCCGCCGTTGGAGAGGACCACCTCGTAGCCGGCCGGCGCGGTGAAGAACTCGGCGATCGACCGGCGCAGCCGGGCCACCTGGTCCTTGACCGTGCGCTGCCGGTGTGAGGTGCCCAGGTAGGTGCGCGAGACCGCGGCCAGCGCCTCGACCCCCTCGGGACGGACCTTGCTCGGCCCGGAGCCGAACCGTCCGTCGACCGGCCTGAGGTCGTCGGGAATGCGGATCGCGTCGGTCACCTGGGGATCCTTCCGGCGGGGGGATGGCCGCTATGCATTATGCGGGACCCGGTCCCACCCCTCCACGTCCTGCGGCTTGCGGGTGGCCGGTCCCACGTAGAGGGCCGAGGGGCGGACCAGGCGGCCGAGCTTCTTCTGCTCCATGATGTGCGCGCTCCAGCCGGCCACCCGGGCGCAGGTGAACATCGACGTGAACATGTGGGACGGCACCTCGGCGAAGTCGAGCACCACGGCCGACCAGAACTCCACGTTGGTCGCCAGCACCCGGTCGGGCTTGCGGGCCTTGAGCTCGGCCAGGGCGGCCCGCTCGAGCGCCTCGGCCACCTCGAAGCGCGGCGCGCCCAGTTCCTTGGCCGTGCGCCGGAGCACCCGGGCGCGTGGGTCCTCGGCGCGGTAGACCCGGTGGCCGAAGCCCATCAGCCGCTCGCCGCGGTCGAGCACACCCCGCACGTACCCCTCGGCGTCGCCGCTGCGTTCGACGCCCTCGATCATGTGCAGCACGCGGGACGGCGCGCCGCCGTGCAGCGGGCCGGAGAGCGCGCCGATGCCGGAGGAGATGCACGCGGCCACGTCGGCGCCGGTCGAGGCGACCACCCGCGCGGTGAACGTGGACGCGTTCATGCCGTGTTCGGCGGCCGAGATGAAGTAGGCGTCGACGGCCTTGACGTGACGCGGGTCGGGCTCGCCGCGCCAGCGCCGCATGAACCGCTCGACCACGGTCTGCGCCTTGTCGATGTCTTTCTGGGGCACGGCCGGAAGACCCAGCCCGCGCGCCGCCTGGGCCACGAACGACAGCGCGGTGACCGACACCCGGGCCAGGTCGGAGCGGGCCTGGTCGTCGGTGATGTCGAGGAGTTGGTTGAGCCCCCAGTACGGCGCCAGCATGGCCACCGCGGACTGCACGTCGACCCGGATGTCGCCGGAGTGCACCGGCACCGGGAACGGCTCGGCCGGCGGCAGCCCCGGACCGAACCGGCCGTCGACCAGCAGCGCCCAGACGTTGCCGAAGGACACCTGGCCGATCAGGTCTTCGATGTCGACGCCGCGGTAGCGCAGCGAGCCACCGGCCTTGTCGGGTTCCGCGATCTCGGTCTCGAAGGCGACCACACCCTCGAGGCCAGGCTTGAAGTCGGTCACGTCGCCTCCCGGAGCTTGGGACCCGTAAGTGATTCATCTTGCCCGCTGGGTAACCGGCGGGCGACCCGGCGCGAATGTGCTCTCCGCGACATCCATCCTGACGGACCTGACGGATCACGGGTGGCGACTTAGGTTCATAAGTGATTATCGAGAGGGGCCAGAGGGTGACCGCGGAACCGGCCGGGATGCGTCGTGACTACACCGAGCACGGCGAACTGCTCGAGGACGACCTCGCCGACGGCTGGCCGGCGCAGTTCGCGGCCTGGTTCGCCGAGGCCCGCGCGTGGGGTCTGCCCGAGCCGAACGCGATGATCGTCGCCACCGCCGACGCCGGGGCCCGGCCGAGCGCCCGGACGGTCCTGCTCAAGGGCTACGACGAGCGCGGCTTCGTGTTCTACACCAACTACGAGTCGCGCAAGGGCACCGAGGCGGCCGTCAACCCGTACGCCAGCCTGGTCTTTCCGTGGTTTCCGATGCAGCGGCAGGTGCTGGTCGCGGGCGCGGTCGAGCGGGTGAGCCGGTCCGAGACCGAGACCTATTTCGCGTCCCGGCCGCGCGGCTCGCAACTCGGCGCCTGGGCCAGCCCGCAGTCCCAGGTGCTCGATTCAAGGGCTCGGGTCGATGAGGGGTACGAGGAGGCGGCCGAGCGCTTCGCCGACAGCCCGGTGCCCCCGCCGCCGCACTGGGGTGGCCTGCGGGTCGTTCCGGACACCGTCGAGTTCTGGCAGGGCCGGACGAGCCGGCTGCACGACCGCTTGCGTTACCGGCGGGACGGCGCGACCTGGGTGATCGAACGGCTCGCACCGTGACTCAGGAGCCCGTCGAGGCCACCGAACGGGCGACCCGCAGCTGGGTGATCGACACGCGGCCGCTGCGCGGGCTGGCGTACCGCCGGATGTGGATCGGCAACGGCGCCAGCTTCTTCGGTTTCCAGTTCACCTCGGTCGCGGTGCCGGTCGAGATGTTCGACATCACCCGGTCGTCGGCCTGGGTCGGCCTGCTCGGGGTGGCCGGCCTGGTGCCGCTGCTGATCTTCGGGCTGTGGGGCGGCGCGGCGGCCGACGTGGTCGACCGCCGCAAGCTGCTGCTCGCCAGCTCGGCGCTGACCTGGCTGTCCACGCTGGGCTTCCTGCTCCAGGCGGTCATGCGGGTGCACAGCCCGGTCGTGCTGCTGGTGCTGATGGCGGTGCAGTCGGCCGGGTTCGCGATCAGCTCGCCGGCCCGGCAGGCGATCATCCCGCGGATCGTCCCGGTCCATCTGGTGCCGGCCGCGAACACGCTGGGCTACACGACGACCACGGCCGGCGGGGTGCTCGGGCCGCTGGCGGCGGGGCTGATCTTCGGGGCGTACTCGACCGACCGCGGCGTGGTCCTGGCCTACGCGGTGGACGCGCTGCTGTTCACGGTGACGTTCTGGGCCACCTGGCGGCTGCCACCGATCCCACCGGTCGAACACGTCGAGGGCGAGGAGAAGCCGAACGCCGGGCTGCGCGGCATCGCCACCGGGCTCCGGTTCCTGGCCACCCAGCCGGTGCTGCTGCTCTCCTTCGCGGTCGACATCGTGGCGATGGTGCTGGCCATGCCGCGGGCGCTGTTCCCGGAGATCGCCGAGGACCGGTTCGGCGGCGGGTCGGCGGTCGGCTGGCTGTTCGCCGCGATCGCGATCGGCTCGGTGATCGGCGGGCTCACCTCGGGCTGGATCAGCAAGGTCCGGCGGCAGGGGGTGGCGCTGGTCATCGCCGTGGTCGGCTGGGGCGTGGCGGTCGGCTTCGCCGGGTTCGCCCGGCAGCTCTGGCTGATGGTGCTGCTCCTCGCCGTGGGCGGCGCGGCCGATCTGGTCAGCGCGGTCTACCGGCAGTCGATCCTGCAGGTCTTCGCGCCCGACCGGCTGCGTGGGCGGTTGCAGGGGGTGTTCACGGTCGTGGTGGCCGGCGGGCCCCGGCTGGGCGACCTGAGGTCGGGCGCCACCGCCGATCTGACCGGTCCGACCGCGTCCTGGGCGGGTGGCGGATTCGCGGCCGCGGGCGTGGCGATCGCGCTGGCCCTGGCCTTCCCGGCGCTGCTGCGCTACCGGCCTCCGGCCGAGGACGAGGGACGCGACGATACCGGCCAGGCGACCCGCTAATGTCCAACCCATGACAAGCGTCGTACGGGCGAGATCGGGCACCCAGTGGACCATCGAGGCGGACGGTCACCAGGCCGTGCTCGCCGAGGTCGGTGGCGTGCTGCGGGTGTACCGCGCCGGTGACCGCGAGGTGCTCGACGGCTTCGGCCCGGACGAGATCTCGCCGGCCTCGGCCGGGCAGATCCTGGCCCCGTGGCCCAACCGGATCCGCGACGGGCACTACTCGTTCCAGGGGACCAGCCACCAGCTCGCGATCACCGAGCCGCCCCGCAACGTGGCGATCCACGGCCTGACCAACTGGTCGCGGTGGCATGTCGCCGAGCAGTCGGCCGGCGCCGTCACGCTGGAGTTCGACCTTCCGCCCCAGGTCGGTTACCCCTGGTCGCTGCTGCTGCGCACCCGCTGGAGCGTGAGCGCCGACGGCCTGCGGTGCGAGCAGGAGGTGCGGAACACCGGCGACGCGGACGCGCCGTGGGGCTACTCGGTGCACCCCTACCTGCAGCTGGCCGGCGTCGCGGTCGACGACATCCTGCTGCACGTGCCGGGCCACACCCGGGTGCTGGCCGACCAGCGGCTGCTGCCGATCGGCGCGGTCAAGGTGACCGGCAGCGAGTACGACTTCACCGAGCCCCGCCGGGTCGGCGACGTGGTGCTGGACACCACCTTCGGCGACATCGACCACGGTCCGGACGGTGGCTCGGCGGTGACCATCGCGGCGCCGGACGGTTCGGCCTCGGTCGAGGTCTGGGCCGACGAGAACTTCAAGTGGTGGCAGGTGTTCTCCGGGGACACCCTGACCGGCGAGCGGTTCCGCCGGTCGCTGGCGATCGAGCCGATGACCTGCCCGCCGGACGCGTTCCGCTCGGGCCGCGACCTGATCGTGCTCGCGCCGGGCCAGACCTGGTCGGCGACCTGGGGCATCCGGCCGCATGGAGTTTGACGAGGTCCTCCGCCGGCGCAGGATGGTCCGCAACTACGACCCGGACCGCCCGATCCCGGCCGGGGTACGCGACAAGCTGCTGGCGCACGCGCTCCGGGCGCCGTCGGCGGGCTTCTCCCAGGGCTGGGGTTTCCTGGTGCTGGAGGAGCCGGCCGACCGTGAACTCTACTGGTCGGTCACCCGGTGGGACGAAGATCTCCCGGACGACTGGCTGACCCGGATGAGCCGGGCGCCGCTGATCATCGTGCCGATGTCCAACAAGTCGGTCTATCTCGATCGGTACGCCCAGTCGGACAAGGGCTGGACCGATCGTGACGAGGCCCACTGGCCGGTGCCCTACTGGGACATCGACACCGGGTTCGCCGCGCTGCTGATCCACCTGAGCGCGGTCGACCAGGGTCTGGCCTCCTGTTTCATCGGTCTGCCGGCCGGATCGCACCCGGCGTTCCGGGAGGCGTTCGGCGTGCCGGCCGAGTTCACGCCGATCGGCGCGCTCACTGTCGGCTACCGCGCGGCCGACAAGAGGTCACCGTCACTACGCCGGGGTCACCGCCCGGTCGACGAAGTGGTGCATCATGGCCGGTGGACTGGGTAAGGCCGGAAAGGCAGGGTCGGAAGGGAGCGTGCCGTCGTGATCTTCAAAGGCGTCCGGGACGGAGCTCCGTACCCCGACCACAACACGACGCTGAAGGACTGGGCCGAGATCCCGCCCCGACCCATCCGTCTGGCCGACCTGATCACCACGAAACGCGAGCTAGCGCTGGACAAGCTGCTGGCTGAGGACTCGACGTTCTACGGTGACCTGTTCCCACACGTCGTGGAGTACCGCGGCTCGCTCTACCTGGAGGACGGCCTGCACCGGGCCCTCCGGGCGGCGCTTCAGCAGCGCAACCAGATCCACGCCCGGGTGCTGGTCGTGCCATGACCGCCCCGCTCGATCTTCTCGACCTGAGCGAGCTGCTCAGCGACGAGGAGCGCGACATCCGCGACCTGGTCCGCCGGGTCGCCGACGACCGGGTCCGCCCCCAGGTCGCCGAGTGGTACGAGCAGGGCACGGTTCCGGTCCGCGACCTGGCCCGCGAGTTCGGCAAGCTCGGCCTGCTCGGCATGCATCTGGAGGGGTACGGCTGCGTCGGCGCCTCGGCCGTGCAGTACGGCCTGGCCTGCATGGAGCTCGAGGCGGCCGACTCCGGCGTGCGTTCGCTGGTCAGCGTGCAGGGTTCGCTGGCGATGTTCGCTCTTCACGCCTATGGATCGGACGAGCAGAAGCAGCGGTGGCTGCCCGGCATGGCGGCCGGCGAGCTGATCGGCTGCTTCGGGCTGACCGAGCCCGACCACGGTTCCGACCCGGCCAACATGTCCACCCGGGCCCGCCGCGACGGCGACGACTGGGTCCTCACCGGCGGCAAGATGTGGATCACCAACGCGCCGGTGGCCGACGTGGCGGTGATCTGGGCCCGGGCCGACGAGGGTGTGTACGGCTTCGCGGTGCCGGCCGACACGCCCGGGTTCGCCGCCCGCGAGATCCGGCACAAGATGTCGCTGCGTGCGTCCAGCACCGGCGAGATCACCCTCGACGAGGTACGCCTGCCCGGGTCGGCCCGGCTGCCCGGGGCGCGCGGCCTGAAGGCGCCGCTCTCCTGCCTGACCGAGGCGCGATTCGGCATCATCTGGGGCGCTCTGGGCGCGGCTCGTGACTGCCTGCACACGGCCATCGACTATGCGACGAGCCGTGAGCAGTTCGGCCGGCCGATCGCCGGCTTCCAGCTGACCCAGGCCAAGCTGGCCGACATGGCCCTCGAGCTGCAGAAGGGCTTCCTGCTGGCGCTCCATCTGGGCCGGCGCCGGGACGCGGCCGGGGCCCTGCGCCCCGAGCAGGTGAGCGTGGGCAAGCTCAACAACGTCCGCGAGGCGATCGCGATCGCGCGGCAGTGCCGGACGATCCTCGGCGGCAACGGGATCTCCGGCGAATACCCGGTGATGCGGCACGCCAACAACCTCGAGAGCGTGCTCACGTACGAGGGAACCTCGGAGATCCATCAGCTGGTGATCGGCCAGGCATTGACGGGTCTGAACGCGTTCGCGGGCTAAATGGCCCGATCGGCCTTACCGTGAAGACATGGCTGAGGTAGAGGAAACCACCCGCGAGTTTCCGCCCGTCGAGCCGCCGGACCAGACGCCGGTCGAGCGCCGGCGCGGCGGCCTGCGTGTTCTCGCCTTCACCGGCGTGGTCTTCGCCGTGCTGATCGGGCTGTGTTTCGGGATGCGGGCGCTCAACGTGCTGCCCGGTTTCGACAACCCGTTCGACGACCAGGAGACCGACCGCAGCCAGCCGGTGCTGCTCCAGTCGATGCGCGACCTGAGCCGGTACGTGGCCGCCGACGGCACCTTCCAGGTCATCGTCGACCTGCAGCAGAACAAGGAGAACATCCCGGACTTCCTGATCAACCAGCGCACGCTGTTCGTCGGGTCGGGCACGGTCGAGGCCTACGTGGACTTCGGCACGCTGGCCGACGGCGCGCTGGTCGTGGACGAGAAGTACAAGTCCGTGCGGATCACGCTGCCGCCGCCGCAGTTGTCGCAGGCGGCGCTCGACATGGAACGCAGCTATGTGGTGGCCGAGGAGCGTGGTCTGCTCAACCGGATCGGCGACGCCTTCAAGGCCGACCCGAACAAGCAGCAGCGGGTCTACCAGGAGGCGCAGAAGCGGATCACCGAGGCCGCCCGGGGCAGCGAACTGGACGAGCGGGCGAGGGAGAACACCCAGAAGATGCTGGAGTCTCTCCTCACCCGGCTCGGCTACACCTCGGTCACGGTCACCTTCGGCAGCCCCTGACGGCCGGCCGCCGGGGTCAGACCTCCTGCGGCAGCATGACCCAGAGGATGATGTAGATCAGGATCTGCGGGCCGGGCAGCAGGCAGGAGAGCACGAAGATCAGGCGCATGATGTTGCTGGAGATGCCGAAGCGGCGGGCCAGGCCGGAGCACACACCGGCGATCCAGCGGTCGTTCCGGGGGCGGGACAGGCGGCGGGTCGTCACGGCAACTCACTCCTTCGGATCGGCCGCGGCGCGGTGCCGCGACCTCCTTCCACGGTAGGAATCCCGGGCGCGTCCCGCCTCGGGTGAACCCCGTAGATCTGGACACGGGGGTTCCCTGATGTGCGGACTTGCTAACCTCGGCTCCGATGACGCTGCTCAGCGTGGTGCTTCCAGTACACAGAGTGCAGGGCTATCTGGCCGAATGCCTCGACTCGCTGCTCGGCCCAGCCGGCGCCGACCTGGAGATCGTCGCGGTCGACGACGGCTCGCCGGACGGCAGCGGCGCCATCCTCGCCACCTACGCCGGGCGTGATCCCCGGGTCCGGGTGCTGACCCTGCCGGCCAACGTCGGCCTGGGCCGGGCCCGCAACGCCGGGCTGGACGCGGCCCTCGGCGACTACGTGTGGTTCGTGGACAGCGACGACCGGGTGGCGCCCGGCGCGCTGGGCGCGATCGCCCGCCGGCTCCGGGACGCCGACCCCGACGTGCTCTTCGTCGGGTTCGACCGGGTGCACTGGGACGGACGGGTCGAGCCGGGGTCGGGGCGGGACGTCCTGGCGGCGGCGCCGGAGGGCTTCACCGCCGAGGCGTACCCCGAGATCCTCGACGTTCTGCACGTGGCCTGGAACAAGGTGGTGCGGCGGGAGCTGCTGGTCAAGCGAGAGATCCGGTTCGCGCCGGGCTGGTACGAGGACGTCTCGTTCACCTACCCGCTGCTGGCCGTGGCCGAGCGGATCAGCGTGCTGCCGCGGGTGTGCGTGCACTACCGGCAGCGGCGGACCGGGCGATCACCCGGACCCTGGACGATCGCCACTTCCAGGTCTTCGACCAGTGGGCCGACGCGCTGGCCGCGGTGTCCGAGCACGCCGGCCCGGACCTGCGGAGGCGGCTGGTCCGCCGGATGGTCTGGCACGGCCTGGTCGTGCTGGCCAACCCCGAGCGGGTGCCGCGCCGGTCGCGGCGACGATTCTTCGCCCGGCTCCACGACGAGGTGGTGCGGCAGGGGAGCTACCCGCGGCCCGGCGGTGGCGAGGGTGTCCGGCACCGGCTCGTGGCGCGCGGCCACTGGCCGGCCTATCGGGCGTACGACCTGATGGCGGCCGTGGCACACCGGGTGGCCGCGCTCCGGGGGCGGGCCGGGAAGGCGCGGCAGGCCGTCTACCGCGGCTACTACCGGTTCCACCTGCGGCGGCCGATCGATCCGCGGCTCGCCGTGTACGCCGCGTACTGGTACCGCGGGGTCGCCTGCAACCCGGCCGCCATCGCGGCCGCCGCCGAGCGCCTCCGGCCCGACATCCGCGGCGTCTGGGTGGTCAGCCGGGGTGCGGTGGCGTCGCTGAACGCACCACGGCACGCCGCTCAAGAAGATGGGCCTGGACCAGGTCGAGCATCCGGCCGGCGCGATGAACACCGACTTCGCGGCGCAGATGGCCCGGGCCGACCGCTGGGACTTCAGCCTCTCGGCCAACGCGCACACCACCGCGGCCTGGGCGCGGGCCTATCCGGCCCGGCACGAGACCCTCGAGGTGGGCTATCCGCGCAACGATCGCTTGGCGGTGGTCACGGCGGGCGAGATCGCGGGGGTACGCGCGAAGCTCGGCCTGGCGGCGGACGACCGCGTCGTGCTGTACGCCCCCACGCACCGCGAGTGGAAGCCGCCGGGCACGCCCGTCCTGGACGTCGAGGACCTGGCCGAGCGGCTGGGACCGGGGACGGTGCTGCTGGTGCGGTCGCACTACTTCCACGCTTCGGTGTGGTCGTCCTCGGGGCGGGTGGTGGACGTGTCGGCGTACCCGGTGGTGGAGGACCTCTATCTGGACGCCGACGTTCTCATAACGGACTATTCATCGGCGATGTTCGACTACGCGGTGCTGGACCGCCCGGTGGTGATCTTCGCGCCGGACTGGGCCGCCTATCGCGAGGTGCGCGGAGTTTATTTCGATCTGCTCGCACAACCTCCCGGATCGGTCGCAGTGACGTATTCGGAACTTTTGGCGACTATGCGATCGGAGTCCTATTCGGACCCGGAGGCGACCGCGGCAAGGGCGGCGTTCCGTGCGCGCTTCTGTGCCCTGGACGACGGACACGCGGCGGAACGGGTGGTTCAGCGGGTCATGCCTCCGTAGTCAAGTGATCACACTGGGCAAATGGAACGTTCGACCGATGGTTGAACGTCTATATCGCTGGTCACAGTGGTCGCGATCGCAGACCGTCATGGTCGCTGCTCAGGGACCGCAGGAGGCAGACGGTGTCCACCGTCAGTATCAACGACGTCACCAAAGTCTGGCCGGACGGAACGCTGGCGGTCGACCGGGTCAGCCTCGACGTGAAGCATGGCGAATTCATGGTCCTGCTCGGCCCGTCCGGATGCGGCAAGTCGACCGTTCTGCGGATGATCGCCGGGCTCGAGGACCCCACCGCCGGCGACATCCTGCTGAACGGCGAACCGGTTCTGGACGTGGCGCCCCGGGACCGCAAGATCGCGATGGTGTTTCAGGACTTCGCGCTCTATCCGCACATGAGCGTGAACGACAACATCGGCTTCCCGCTCAAGCTCTCCGGCATCGAACCGCAGCAGCGCGGCGAGCAGGTCGGCAACGTGGCGAGCGCGCTGGGCATCGGCGACGTGCTGGCCCGCAGGCCCAGCCAGCTCTCCGGCGGGCAGCGGCAGCGGGTGGCGATGGGCCGGGCGATCGTCCGCCGGCCGGAGCTCTTCCTGATGGACGAGCCGCTGTCCAACCTGGACAGCGGGCTGCGGGCCGAACTGCGGGCGGAGATCACCGGGCTGACCCGGGAACTGGGCGTCACCACCATGTACGTGACCCACGACCAGGCCGAGGCGCTGACCATGGCCGACCGGGTGGCGATCCTGCGCAAGGGCGTCCTGCAGGACATCGGGACACCGACCGAGGTGTACGGCCGGCCCGCCACCCTGTACGTCGCCGCGTTCCTCGGCGCGCCCCGGATGAACCTGCTGGAGGCGCAGGTCTACGTCCACCTCGACCGGTACATCGCCCTCAACTTCGGGGAGCAGGCCCTCTACCTGCCGTGGACCGACATCCGGGCCCGGGCCGTGGCGCGCTACCACGGCGAGCGGATCGTGGTCGGGATGCGGGCCGAGGCCCTCACGCCGGTCGCCCCCGACGCCCCCGGCGACGTGATGCACGGGCGGATCCGCTACCTCGAGCACCACGGCCACGAGTCGCTGGCGTTCCTGGACATCGGCGCCACCGCGATCGTGGTCGACGAGATGGGCCAGGCGGCGCACGAGAACGCGACCGAGGAGCCGGGCACCCTGCGCAAGATCGGCGGCGCGCTGTCCCGGCTGACCGGACGCGGCACGGCGGCGGCCGCGGTACAGGACCCGGAGCAGACCAGCGTCCTCGGCGACAACGGCCGCCACCACCGCCGCCCCGCCGAACTGGCCGTACGCCTGGCCCCCTACCCCGCCGTCTCACCCGGTCACCCCTTGGCGGTGTCCGTCCGCATGGACGCCCTGCATTTCTTCGACGACAAGGGCGACCGCATCGACGTCGGCTGGCGATAGCCAGGGGTTTGGCGCGAAGCGCCGAAGGGTGACCGTTTACGCACGTGGAGCGAAGCGACCCTCGGCGGGAGCGACGGTCGGGACCACCCACCCGGCTACGACCTCATGCCCTTGATCCTGATTTGAGGCCCTGTGCCGCCGCCACCTGGCACAGGGCCCGGCTCATCCCGCCAGATGAGCCTTTCCGGACGTTAGCGCCTGAGCGCGCTCCGCTGGATGATCAATTGCAGCGTTCCCAGTGGACTGCAATCGGCCAGGACGGAGATCGCTTTCGGCCAATGCTGGACTTGCGAGTCATTGAGTGGATCTGTCATGGAGCGGTACCTTTGCGCCCGTGTCAGCCACGCCGGTCCGTGAGCGCATCAGCTGGCTGCTGCGTGTCAACCGGCGGCTCGCCCGGGACCCGCGGCTGAGGGCCGGCAAGGAGTTCGCGGCCGCGTTCCGGGCCGGCGGCGAGCGTCCCCTCGCGCCCTCCCAGGTCACCCGGTGGGAGGACGGCACGGTGGTGCCGCGGCGCGAGACCATCCGGCGGTACGAGGACCTGCTCGGCCTGGCGCCGCACTCGCTGACCGCGCTCAAGGACGCCGTCGACCGGGCGGCCGGGACGAGCCCGCTGATCATCGCCGCCGGCGCCGTGCCCGATCAGCGGCGCTTCCACGAGTTGCTCGAGCGGGCCACCACCGGCGAGCCGATGACCGGGCAGCGCTGGGGTGAGCTGAGCGAGCTGGTGCAGGCCTGCCCGGGGCTGGTGCTGCACCCGCCGGGGCTGTGGGAACGGGTCTCCCACCGGCTGCTCGGCGAGCTGGTGGTCGCCGAGGACACCGCCTGGCTGCAGCGGCAGGAGGCGATGAGCCGGCTGCTGGACCACCCGGACGCCGGCGTGCACGCGGTCGACGCGTGCATCAGCCTGGCCGTCGACCGCAGCACGCCGGTCGTGGTGGAGCCGCTGTCGCTGCTCGACGCCACCGCCCACCCGGACGCCAACCGGCACATCTGCCGGACCATCGCGGCCGCCGACGACGGCCGGTCGCTCTACGGCGCGCTGCTGGCCAGCGTCCGCAAGGTGCGGGCCGGGCACTTCACGCCGGACGAGCTCGGGCGGCTGGGCGCGTCGATGACCGGGCTGCTGGACGACTCGGTGCTGTCCCGCGACCTGCGCCCGCTGATCTTCGAGGTGGGCCGATCGCTGGCCGGCGGTCCCGCGCCCGGCGGGCCGGACCACACGCGCCCGCCCCGGCCGGTGGCGCGCCGGGCCGCGATCGTGGCGGCGGCCGAGGTGCTGCCCGGTCACGGACCCGACCCGGTGCTGACCGGTCTGGTCGACGACGCCCTGTTCAGCGCGAACCCGGACGACCGGATGCACGCGGCGATGTTCGTGGCGGCCACGCCGTACGCCCCGGCGGTCGCGACGGCGCTGCTGCAGGACGTGGTGGCCGACTTCCGGCGGCGCAGTGAGGCCGGGCTGGCGCCGACGCTGCGTACCCTCACGATCCTGGGCGCCACCGAGCACCGCACGCTGATCCGGCAGATCCTGACCGCGCCGGGGTCGAGCGAGGCGGCCCGGCACGCCGCGGCGTGGGCCACCCCGCACTGCGCCGGCGCCTTCGACGAGGACACCTGGCGGCGCATCCTGCAGACCCAGTTCGAGGCGTGGCAGCGCGCCCGGAGCGGTCTGGGCGAGCAGATCCTGCACGGGGTCACCTACGGCATGGGCACCGACGGCCACCGCACGCTGCTGGCCGAGGTGAGGGCCGATGACCGGCTCCCGACCAGCTCACGGACCACCGCGGCGTGGCTGCTCACCACCCCGGCGGTCATTCGCCCGGGTTCCTGAGTCTTCGTTCAGGCGATTAATGAAGGTCGTTGTTACCAACCCTTGACCTTTCGGTCTATGCTCCCTGGCACACGTCGGTGCGGTGCCGTATCGACGATGACGTTGCGACCTGTCGTTAAGGGGTGAACCGGCGTGGCCAAGACATCGGGATTGCTGGTTATCGAGCGCATCCTCCGGGACCGGCAAGGCATCTGGCAGCAAGTCGTCGAGGATCGTGATCTCACCAGGCTGACCGGCCAGATGCTGGTCAGCTCGGTGGTCGCGCTGGCCGTCTACGGCGCCGTCCTCGGCTCGTTCCACAGTGTGCAGATGGCGCTGACGTCGGCGGTGAAGCTGCCGCTGCTCTTCCTCGTCACGCTGGCGATCTGTCTGCCCACGCTCTATCTGTTCAATCTGGTCTTCGGTGCGCGGCTCAGTGTCCGGCAGTCGTTGTCGCTGGTCATGGTCGCGCTGACGGTGACCGCGATGCTCGCCCTGGCCTTCGCCCCGATCAGCCTGTTCTTCCTGATCACGGCGAACGACTACGGCTTCTTCAAGCTGCTCAACGTGGCCATCCTGGCGTTGTCGGCGCTGGTCGGCCTGCGCTTCCTGACCGGCGGCATGCGGGTGCTCAACGAGCACGGCCTGCTGTCGCCCGAGGTGAAGACCGAGGCCCGGCCCGAGATCAAGGACAACGCGGCGCCGGTCAGCCCGCCGGTGCCGGTGCTGGTCGCCGCGCTCGCCCCGGCCGAGGCGCCGGCCGCGCAGCAGCCCGTCCCGGTGCCCGGACCGCAGGCCCGGCCGTTCCCGCCGGGCACCCACCACCCGTACGCCCGGCCGCCGATGGCGCCCAAGCCGGCCGCGCCGCCCAGCATGACGCTGCTCTACATCTGGATCCTGCTCTTCGGCTTCGTCGGCACCCAGCTGGCGTGGACGCTGCGGCCGTTCTTCGGCAGCCCGGACATGAAGTTCAGCCTCTACCGGCAGCTCGACGGCAACTTCTACGCGGAGATCTTCCGGACCATCGCCGATCTCTTCTGAGGTCGCATCTGCCACCGGCGAGCAGACCCGCGTAGGCTGCTCGTCGGTGGACGAAACACGTGGGCGACGCCGTGACCTGGACGCAGTGCGTCCGGCAGCGTCGCGCGAGCGGGTCGCGACGGCCGCGGTCGCCGCCGACCTCTACGACCGTGTCTTCGGCGTCGACGACATCGCCGTCATCCGCCACGGCGTCCGGGCCTGGCTGCTCGACGCGGGTTTCGGCCCCGACCGGCTGCAGGCCTTCGTGCTGGCGATCAACGAGATCATCACCAACGTCGTGCTCCACGCGGGTGGCCGCGGGCGGGTCGTGCTGAGCCGGTCCGGTCAGTCCGTCTGGTGCACAATCACCGATTCCGGGCCGGGCATTCCGCTTCCCTACCAACGCCCGCCCGAGGCGCCGGACGTGTTCGATCTGGGCGGCCGGGGCATCTGGCTGGCGTACCGGCTGTGCGACGAGGTCAGCATGGCGACCGGTCCGATCGGCACCACGATCGGCCTGCGCATGGCCGGCCCGGCTGCTCACACCACGTCTGACCTGGTCAACGGCGGGTCGTCGACCGCCTGAAACCTCAGTGCAGCGCGCCGGAAACCTTGGGTGCCCCGTTGCGGCGTATCCACACGGCATGACGACTACATTGGGGCGCGTGCTCGGTCTTCCTCCTCACGTAACGGCCTGCCTCTTCGACCTCGACGGTGTGCTCACGCAGACCGCCCTCGTCCACAACGCAGCGTGGAAACAGACGTTCGACCAGTTCCTCGAGACCTGGTACGCACAGCGCGGCGAGCCCTACGTGCCGTTCGACTCCGGCGCCGACTACCACCAGTACGTCGACGGCCGGCAGCGCGCCGATGGAGTACGCACCTTCCTGTCCTCGCGAGGCATCACCCTGCCCGAGGGCAGCCCGGACGACGGTCCTGACGCCGAGACCGTCAACGGCATCGGCAACAAGAAGAACATCCTGGTCCTGGAGAAGATCCGGGAGGGCAAGGTGCAGGTCTACCCCGGATCGGTGGACTACCTGCGCGCCGCCCAGGAGGCCGGCCTGCGCCGTGCCGTCGTGTCGGCCAGCGCCAACTGCAAGGACGTCCTCGCGGCGGCCGGCATCACCGACTTCCTCGAGGTCCGGGTGGACGGCGTGGTGGCCCGCGAGCGCGGCCTGCCGGGCAAGCCGAAGCCGGACACGTTCCTCTACGCCGCCGAGCTGCTCGGCGTGCCCAAGGAGAACTGTGCCGTCTTCGAGGACGCGCTGGCCGGCGTCGAGGCGGGACGAGCCGGCGGTTTCGGGATCACCATCGGCGTCGATCGGGTGAACCAGGCCGAGGCGCTCAAGGCACACGGCGCCGACATCGTGGTTCAGGATCTGTCCGAACTCCTGACGCGCTAGGCGCGTACTTTCGCTCAGACTTTTGTCCTTCCTCAGTTCATCGAGAGGCACCACCGTGATCCGTGAACGGGCGTACCCCGTCGACCCTTGGCATATCCGGGAGACCCGGCTCGACCTGAATCTCCTGGCCCAGTCCGAATCGGTATTCGCGCTGGCCAACGGGCACATCGGGGTACGCGGCAACCTGGACGAGGGCGAGCCGCACGGCCTGCCCGGCACGTACCTGAACTCGTTCTACGAGCTGCGCCCGCTGCCGTACGCCGAGGCCGGCTACGGCTTCCCGGAGTCCGGCCAGACGATGGTCAACGTGACCAACGCCAAGCTCATGCGGCTGCTGGTCGACGACGAGCCGTTCGACGTCAGGTACGGCGACCTGCGCTCGCACGAACGTGTTCTGGATCTGCGGGCCGGCACCCTGGAGCGGACGGCCGAGTGGGTCTCGCCCTCCGGCCAGGCGATCCGCATCCGCACCGTCCGCCTGGTGTCGTTCACCCAGCGTGCCGTCGTGGCCATCCTGTACGAGGTGGAGCCGCTCGACCAGAGCGCGCGGCTGATCCTGCAGTCCGAGCTGGTGGCCAACGAGCAGCTGCCGCCGACCAGCAAGGACCCGCGGGTGGCGGCCGTGCTCGACCACCCGCTGCAGGCCGAGGAGATGCTCGAGCAGAAGACCGGCGGCCTGCTGGTGCACCGCACCAAGGCCAGCGACCTGCGGATGGCCGCGGCGATGGAGCACCTGGTCGAGACGCCGGGCAAGCACGCCATCACCACCGAGGGCCACCCGGACTGGCTGCGGACCACGGTCGCCTGCAAGCTCGAGCCGGGTCAGAAGCTGCGGGTGGTCAAGCTGGCCGCCTACGGCTGGTCCAGCCACCGCTCGCTGCCCGCCGTCCGCGACCAGGTCGGCGGCGCGCTGGCCAGTGCCCGGCTGGACGGCTGGGAGGGGCTGGTCGACGCACAGCGGGAATACCTGGACGCGTTCTGGGACCACTCCGACGTGCAGGTCGAGGGCGACCCCGAGGTGCAGCAGGCGGTCCGCTTCGGGCTGTTCCACACGCTCCAGGCGGGCGCCCGGGCCGAGCAGCGGCCGATCGGCTCCAAGGGGCTCACCGGACCGGGCTACGACGGCCACACGTTCTGGGACGCCGAGACCTTCGTGCTCCCGGCGCTGACCTACACCCAGCCGTCCGCCGCGGCCGACGTGCTGCGCTGGCGACACTCCACGCTGGACCTGGCCCGGGAGCGGGCACAGACGCTGGGCCTGCAGGGCGCGGCGTTCCCGTGGCGGACGATCCGCGGTCAGGAGTGCTCGGCGTACTGGCCGGCCGGCACCGCGGGCTTCCACATCGGGGCCGACATCGCCGACGCGGTGCGCCGCTACGTGCAGGCCACCGGCGACGACGACTTCGAGCGCGAGGTCGGCCTGGAGCTGCTGGTCGAGACCGCTCGGCTGTGGCGCTCGCTGGGCCACCACGACCGGCACGGCCGCTTCCACATCGACGGCGTGACCGGCCCGGACGAGTACACCGCCGTGGTGGACGACAACATCTACACCAACCTGATGGCGCAGCAGAACATGTTCTCGGCCGCCGAGGTGGCCAAGCGCCATCCCGAGGTGGCCCGCCGGCTCGGGGTCGACGACGAGGAGACGGCGTCCTGGCGGGACGCGGCGGCCGCCGTGCACATCCCGTACGACCGTGAGCTGGGCGTGCATCAGCAGTCGCAGGGCTTCACCCGGCTCCAGGAGTGGGACTTCGAGAACACCGCGCCCGAGGCGTACCCGCTGCTGCTGAACTACCCGTACTTCGACCTGTACCGCAAGCAGGTGGTCAAGCAGGCCGACCTGGTGATGGCGATGTACGTGCGCGGCGACGCGTTCACGCCGGAGGAGAAGGCGCGCAACTTCGCCTACTACGACGCGCGTACGGTCCGGGACTCGTCGCTGTCCGCCTGCATCCAGGCGGTGATGGCGGCCGAGGTGGGCTTCCTCGAGCTGGCCCACGACTATCTGGGCGAGGCCGCCCTGATGGACCTGCACGACCTGCACCAGAACGCGCGGGACGGCGTGCACGTGGCGTCGCTGGCCGGGTCCTGGATCGCGCTCGTGGCCGGCCTGGGCGGCATGCGTGACTTCAACGGTCAGCTGTCCTTCGCGCCGCGGCTGCCCAGCCGGATCACCAAGCTGGAGTTCTCGCTGCTCTGGCGGGGGCTGCGGCTGCGGGTCAACGTGACCGCCGACGAGGTGACCTACTCGCTGCGCAACGGGCAGGGCTCGTCCCGCCTCCAGCTCGTGCACCACGGCAAGGAGATCGAGGTGGTGCAGGGCAAGTCGATGACCGTGCCGATCCCGCCCGGGACACCGACCGGCCCGCCGCCGCAGCAGCCCGCCGGCCGTGCCCCGGTCCGGCGCGCGACCAGCGGCCACTGACGAAAAACCCCTGCTCTCCGGTTTCGGAGGGCAGGGGTTTTTTCTTCGTCACACCTAGAGCATCGACACGTGCACGTGGTCCTCGTGCGTGCTGACGCCGTGGTAGTTGCCCCAGCCGCGGGTCGGGAACCAGATCTGTTTGTTCCAGATCACATAGAGGATGCCGAGCCGGTCGGCGTTACGGACCAGGAACGCCATCAGGTCGTTGCCGTACTTCTTGGTGTCGGCGTTGTGGTATTTCGCGAAGCCCGACTTCTGCAGCGACCAGTCGCAGGCCCGGCCCTTGGGGTGTTCGAACGGGCCGCCGTTGCGGTGGCAGCCGACGAACCGGTCGAACCCGGCCTTCTTGACCTGCTGGTACATGTGCAGGGTGCGGGCGGTGATGCAGCCGCTGGTGGTCGGGTCCTTGACGTTGCAGCTCTGCGGGCCGAAGTCGCCGTTCTTGTCTCGCGGCGCAGGCTCGGCGACCTTGGACGTCGCGTCGACGAAGCCGTCGGTCAGCGAGCCGCCGACCAGGGCCAGCGCCTTGTCCGCCGCGTCCTTCTGCTTCTGCATCAGCACCATGTTGGCCTTCTGCTCCTTGACCTCCTGGTCGAGGCGGGCCTTGTTGCGGGCGACCTCGTCGATCGCCTCGTTCAGCTCGTGCAGCTTGTTGTCGTTCAGCGCGCTGAGCTCCTCGAGCGAGATCGCCCGGTCGAGGAAGCCGCCGGCGCCGGGGCTGTCGAGCAGGAAGCTGGCCGTGGACAGGCCGCCGTTGCGGTACTGCTGCCCGGCGATCCGGCCGACCTGGGGTAGCAGGAGATCGCGCTTGGCCTCCGCCTGCTTCACCTGCACCGAGAGGTTGAGCTGGGTCTTCGTCGACTTCTGCACCGCGGTCTTGGCGGCCAGGTAACGACGACCGGTGGAGTCGAGCACATCCTCCAGGAGCGCGTCCTGCTTGCCCTCCTCGGGCGCCTCGGCGGAACCGCTCTTCGTGGAGTTCTTGCCGTCACCCGGCTCGGCGCTCGCCGGTGACGCGGGTGCGAACACCGAAACGGTTACAGCGACGAGCGGTGCCAGGGCGAGGACCAGCCACCGGCGTGGGCTTGCCGTCATGCACAATCCTTCCGTGTAACCACCGGCCGAGTTAGCTGACGGGTTCGGGAGGGAAGCGCTCCCTACCGCGAGGTTCCGCGGATTCACCCCGGAGGAACATGGTTCCCCGGCTCGCCTTTCGGGCGATTAGGTGGTGGCCTGCCGGCACTTTGGGGGTAGTGCCTCCTGGCAGTGACCGGCGGCCAGCTTACCTGACGAAACGCCCGTCTTCAGCCCGCTGAACCGGTCAAAAGGCGTTATTGAGCAACGACTTTAGGTGACATTACCTGGTGACCTCACATCAATGTGAGTCGTCGCATTCTCACCGTAGTCGAAATAACTGATAGCACATGCCTAGTGGCTCTCAGTGCGAAGGTGGCGAATATCGGATTCGTAGGTATCGTTCCTGTCGGTCAGCGTTATCAAACGGTGATCGCCGCTCAATCGCCACACGGCGAGCCGGGGACCCAAATCCCAGGTAGTGGGGTGTATCCGCACTCGTTGCGGTAGGGAGCGCTTCCCTCCCGAACCCGTCAGCTAACCCGGTCGGCGGCCGACGGAAGGAACGGCATGAGGCAGAACTCTGTCCGGAAGCGACTGGCGTGCGCCCTCGCCATCGCAGTCGCGTTCGGCGGGCTCGCGGCCACCACCGTGGCGGGCCCGGCCCTGGCCGCGCCCCGGCCCCTGGCCGCACCGGGCGACAACGGCGACGACGGCGAAGGCGGCTCCAAGTCGCTGATCCAGCAGGTCGAGGCCGCGTCCAAGGGCTACGTGGACGCCAAGGAGGCGCTGGACACCTCCAAGGTCCGGCAGGCCAAGCTGGTCACCCGGATCAAGGAACTGGACAAAGAACTCGGTCCGCGGCAGGCCGAGCTCGACGAGATCGCCCGGCAGAGCTACCGCACCGGGCGGCTCGGGACGATGGGCGCGCTGATCAACGCGTCGGCCGGCGACTCGACCGGGATGCTCGACCGCGTGCAGATCCTGGAGACCGTCGCGGTCAAGCAGGACGCCGCGCTGCGGAACCTCAAGGACGCCCGGGACGAGCAGCTCCGGGCCAAGGCCGCGGTCGACGCCGAGATTGCCGACCAGCAGAAGCAGCTCACCGTGATGGCCAAGCGCAAGGCGCAGGCCGAGGGCGTGCTGAAGGCGGCCGGTCAGGGTCAGGACGCCGGGTCACCGGGTGGCGGCGGCAGCAGCGCCAAGGCCAGCCCGGGCGGCAACCTGAACGGCGGCTGCACGGTCAACGACCCGACCAGTGGCGGCTGCATCACGCCGCGCCTGCTGCACGCCATGAAGGAGGCGCAGGCTGACGGGTTCAACCACTACGTGCACTGCTTCCGCGAGCAGAACAGCGGCGAGCATCCGCTGGGCCGCGCCTGCGACTTCGCCGCCGACAAGGGTGGCTTCGGCGGCGACGCCACCGGCAGTAGCAAGACGTACGGCAACAACCTGGCGAACTACTTCATCAGCAACGCGAAGACGCTGGGTGTGCTCTACGTCATCTGGTTCCGGCGGATCTGGCTGCCCAGCAGCGGGTGGAAGTCGTACTCCGGTGCGGGCGGCGACCCGTCCACCGACCACACCAACCACGTGCATCTGTCGGTGAAGTAAGCCGGACGGGACACCAGGGGAGTACGCGACCTACTTGCTCATGAAGGTCGCGTACTCCTTCAGCACGTCCTCGGTCGGGCCGTCGGCCCGGATCACACCCGACTCCAGCCAGATGCTCCGCTCACAGGTGTCGCGGATGGTCGAGTCGCTGTGCGAGACCAGGAACACCGTGCCGGCGTCCGCGCGCAGGTCGCGGATGCGCTGCTCACTGCGCCGGCGGAACCGCGCGTCACCGGTGGCCAGCGCCTCGTCGATCAGCAGCACGTCGTGCTTCTTGGCCGCCGAGATCGAGAACCGCAGCCGGGCCGCCATGCCGGAGGAGTAGGTCCGCATCGGCATGGTGCTGAACTCGCCGCGCTCGTTGATGCCGGAGAAGTCGACGATCTCCTTCACCTTGGCCTTCGCGTCGGCCGGGGACATGCCCATGGCCAGGCAGCCGAGCATCACGTTGCGCTCGCCGGACAGGTCGTTCATCAGCACGGCGTTCACGCCCAGCAGCGAGGGCTGCCCGGCGGCGTAGACCGCGCCGCGCTCGGCCGGCATCAGCCCGGCGATCGCCCGCAGCAGCGTCGACTTGCCGGAGCCGTTGCTGCCGACCAGCCCGATCGCCTCGCCCTTGTAGGCCACGAAGCTGATGCCCTTGATCGCGTGCACCTCGCGGATGTTCGCCATCTTGGTCCGCGTCACCAGCCGCTTGAGGCTGGCGATCGGCGAGCCGGTGCCGGAGGCCGGCGAACCGTGCACCTTGTAGACCACGTGCGCGTCGTCGACGACGACGGTCGGTACGCGTTCCTCGGTCGGGTCAGCCACGCCCGTAGCCCTTCTCTCCGCGCCAGAAGTAGACGATGCCGACACTGAACATGAGCGCCGCCCAGACCCCGGCCTCGATCCAGAGCTGGGACACCGGGCTGGCGAGCTTCACGTTCTCCATCAGCGAGTGCCGCATCAGCTCGATGTAGACCAGCATCGGGTTGGCCTCGATCAGCCAGAGCTTCCACCCGTGCAGGTGGTCGGTGAACCGCTGGACCGGGTAGAGCACCGCCGAGCCGTACATCCAGACCCGGATGAAGAACGGGACCAACTGGCGGATGTCGGTCAGCTTGGAGCCGAGCCGGGCGCCGAAGAGGGCCAGCCCGCAGTTGAACGTGGCCAGGCAGGCCAGGATCAGCGGGACCAGCAACCACTCCACCGTGAGAGGCTCGCCGGTGGCCAGCACGATGATGAACAGCACGGTCATCGAGGCGGTCATGTTGCGCAGCTCGATCAGCAGGATCGAGATCGGCAGCGCGGCCCGGGGGAAGTGCAGCGCCCGGATCAGGCCCAGGTTGCCGTGGATCGAGCTGATGCCCGCCTGGGTGACCGTCTGCGTGAAGCCGAAGAGGAAGACCCCGGTGCAGAGGTACGCGATGAAGTTGCTGACATCGCCGCCCTTGGTGTTGAGCAGCACGCCGAAGATCAGGTAGTACACCGCGGCGTTCAGGATCGGCGTCATGACCTGCCACAACGTGCCGAGCCGGGTCTGGCCGAACGACGATGTGATGCGGGCGGCCGAATAGGCCGTGATGAAATGCCGGTACGCCCAGATCTCCCGGAAATAGGCCGGGAGGCTCGGCAGGGCGGCGGCCGAATGCAGGCCGTGCCGCGCGGCCAGCTCCTTGAGCGGGATGCCGGTGCCGGAATCGGCGACCGCCGTCTGGGGCATGAGGTGGCGCTCCGATCTGGTCGGTCCCGCGGATCTCCGGGACCAGGGGGATTTGCGCGACAACACGATAACCAGCTTCCGTCGACGAAACGCATTCGTATCGACGTACGAATGACGCTATCCGACCTAACGGCGGAACGCAACCGTTCCGTCGTAGCGCTATAGTCACCGTGTGGCGACAGTCAAGCGTGCACCGGCCGGGGCCGCCGTCCTCCGTGGGGACATCACGGTGGCGATCCGCAACGCGGTGATGAGTGAACTGGCCGAGGTCGGTTACGGCCGCCTGTCGATCGAGGCGGTGGCCCGCCGGGCCGGCGTCGGTAAGACCGCAATCTACCGCCGATGGGGCAACAAGCTCGAGATGGTCCTCGAGATCGTGTCCGATGTCGCAGGCCGGGCTGTCCCGTTGCCCGACACCGGCAGCTTCGCCGGCGATCTCCAGCTGCTGATGTTCATCGTGACCAAGGCGCTCCAGCACCAGATAGCGTCGCAGATCATCCCCGACCTGATGGCCGAGGCGTCGCGCAACCCGCAGATCGCCGCGACCCTGCAGAAGGCGCTGCGCACGCACCAGCAGGCGGTCGGCGACAAGCTGGTCGGCCAGGCCGTGGCCCGGGGTGAGCTGCCGGCCGGCGCCGACCCGGAACTGGCCGTCGACCTGATCCTCGGCCCGCTCTACTGGCGTCTCGCGGTCGCCCGCACCGAGCTCGGCGACGACTACCTGGAGAAGCTGACCTCGGCCGTGCTGGCCGCGTTGCGGAGCGGTCCGGAGAGCTGATCGGCCGGCATCGGCGCGGCTCAGGACCAGGGACGCGCCGAAGCCGACCGTGTTGGCGTTCACCAACACGGTCGGCAGACGGAATGCCCGGCCGGACCCGAGAGTCGCGAAAAGTAGTCAGTTAGTGACGTTGAGCAAGTCCAGGACGCTGTGCTGGCAACTGTGGTTGGTGGCCACCCGCGGTCCGGCCCAGTGGCTGCCGTACGCGTCGATGGTGTCCCGGTTGGTGGCGTAGTTGCTGTCGGCCTGCCGCCGCAGGTACGCGTTGTACGCCCCGCCCGTCGCCGAGTTCAGCACGCCCAGGCCCCGGATCGCCGCGCCCTTGAACGACGCGCCGTCACCGCTGCACCCGGACTCGTTCGGCTCGGTGAGGATGCCGTTGGGGGAGAGATAGGTGCTGGTGGTCATGGCGTCACCGATCCGGCGGGCCACGGTCAGCGCGTTCGCGTCCCCGGTCAGCCGGTTGATCTGGACCAGCGCGTTGATCAGCACGCCCTGGTTGTAGGTCCAGGTGACGTCGCCGTTGTTCCGGCAGGTGCTCAGGTTGACGCCGTCGTTCACCAGGTTCTGGCCGTTCACCATCCCGGTGGTCTGGAACCAGGTCCACCCGGCCACGGCCCGTTGCCGATAGACGCTGTCGCCGGAGATCCGCTGGGACAGGGCCGCGTTGAGCTGGATGTAGAGGCTGTTGGTGATCGCGTTCTTGTAGGTCCTGGCGGTGCTCCACCAGACGCCGCCACTGCACCGGGTGTCCCAGTAGGCGAACATGTGGTCGGCGTCGGCCCGCGCGGTGCTCAGGTAGCGGCTGTCGCCGGTCAGGTCGTACGCGGCCACCCAGGCCATCCCCCACCAGCCGGTGTCGTCCAGGTACTCGTTGCGGAACTGGCCCAGCCGGGAGTTGACGTTCTTGTCGTAGGTGCCGGCGATCGCGTAGCGGTAGCTGTTCATCCCGCTGACCCGGATGTTCTCCTCGAGCGCGGTGAGCGCGTTGGCGCCGGTCCACCAGCCGTTCGTGTCGAACAGGCCGGTGCCGCGGTCCCAGCGCATCATCAGCGCGGTCGCCGCCGAGGTCCGCCGGTCCCAAGCGTTCCAGTTGCTCCGGGTCCACGGCGTGCAGGCGATCTCGGGGCGATCGCCGGCCTTGCCGCAGGCGCGCAGGGCGCCGACGCCGACGTTGTTCCAGTCGTCGACGTTGAACTGGGTGGTGCGGGTCGAGGTGCCGCCCGTGGGGATGCGGGTGGCGCCGAGCCGGCTGCCGTCGGCCCAGCCGCGGCCGCCGTCGAACGATCGGTCCAGCCAGACCTCGTCGGTGGCCTGGCCGCCCTCGACCGTGCCCCACGCCATGGCATCGGTGTCGTTGACGTGCACGCGAAGGGTGCGGCCGTAGATCGTGGCGCTGACCGTGGGCCGGTCGCCGGGTGCGAGGGCCGCGTCACGGCCGTCGCAGTAACGGTTGCAGACCGTTGCGGCCTGCGCGGGGGATGAGGGGATGAAGGGGACGGTGAGAAGGCCCGCCACGGCGGAGACGATCGCCAGACGAGCCAGTCTGCGCTTCGACATAGTTGTCAACAAACCGTAAAGATTCGCGTACGTCAATGGATGGGGGATAAGCAACCGGTTTGCCACGGTCGGACGGTTTTTCCGGGGGGACGGATCGGCCGAAAGAACCGCCATGCGCAACCGCCGTAGCCCCCGCCTCAACATCACCGTTCTCGGTGCCACCTCCCTGCTCGCCATCGCCCTGAGCGGCGGCGGCGGGGTGCAGGCGCTCGCCGTCGCGCCGCCGCCCGCCGTGGTCACCGGGACCGTCGAGCCGCCGGCCGTCGCCGGGTCCTGGCGCAGCGCCGACGGCACCGTGAGGCTGGTGCTCCGGGGCGATCTCACGTACGAGCTGAGCGTCCAGGGCCGGGAGCGGAATGCGCACGGCTCCTACGCCGTCGACGGCTCCGACCTGCGGCTGCGCGACGACGACGGGCTGCGTACCCTGGCCCGGGTCACCGAGGACGGCCTGATCGAGCTGGCCGGCCACGAGCTGTTCCCGGCCTAAGCCATCCCGGGCCGCCGCCGATCGTGAGGTCATGCGTAAAGCGGTGGTGGGTGTGGTCGCGCTGCTGGTGCCGGTGCTGCTGAGCGGCTGCGCGGCGCTCGGCTTCGACATGTCGATGAAGCCGAACACCGAGGCGAGCGACTCGGCGGGCGGCCCGGTCAGCGACGCCGGCTGGATCGTCGGTGAGACCGGCAAGGCCACGCCGAGCCCGACGCCGACCGTGGGCAACGGCAAGTACGCCGGCGCCTCGCTGCCGCCGGTCTCGTTCCCGCCGCGGGACCCGTCCTGCCCGAGGGCCCGGACCGCCGAGCCGGTGCTGATCCCGATGACGATCACGCCCGGCGCCGGCTCGCTGACCGTGTCCTGGCCGCGGCAGCGCGCCTCGAACTACCGGATCACCGCGGTGCCGCAGCCGCTGCGGTCGGGCAAGCAGCCCGACCCGGTGTGGCAGGACGTCGCGCCGGCCGGCGGGTGCACGGTCACCGCCACCATCTCCGGCCTGAAGAAGGGCCTGCCGTACGTGGTGTGGCTGGACGCGCCCGCCTCCGGTTACTGGAAGGACGGCACGAGGCACACGTACGCCGGTGAGTCCGGCGTGGTCTATCCGAACTGAAGGGTCAGGCGGCGATCGTGTTGCGCCCGCTCCACTTGGCCGCGTAGAGGCGGTCGTCGACCGCGCGGAACAGCGCCTCGGCGGTCATCCCGTCGGTCAGCTCGGCCATGCCCACGCTGACCGTCAGCCGCACCCCGGCCAGGATCTCGGCCCGGGCCACCGACTGCCGGATCCGCTCGGCCACGTCCCGGCCGTGCGCCGCGTCGCCGCGCAGGAAGAGCACAAACTCGTCGCCGGCGTACCGCACCGCCTCGTCGCCCGGCCGGCAGTGGCTCACCAGCAACGTGGCCACCTCGCGCAACACCCGGTCGCCGGCGCTGTGCGAGTACGCGTCGTTGACCGCCTTGAAGTGGTCGAGGTCGACCAGCAGCAGGGTGAGCGGCCGGCCCAGCTCGCCCGCGTCCACCTGGCCGAGCAGGAGGTCGAAGCGGCGCCGGTTCCCCAGCCCGGTGAGCGCGTCGCGGCGGCTCTCCTGTTCCGCGTCGGCCCGCGCGGCCTCCACCTCTTCGCGCTGCCGGGCCTGGCGCAGCATGCCGACCCGTTGCAGCCGCAGCTGCCACAGTTCGCGCACCTGGTTGGCGACCGCGGCGAACAGGTCGCGGCTGGGCTGGCCGCCGTCCAGGGCGACCGCGGTCAGGCCCATCTCATAGCGGATGATCGGGCGCTCGTCGGGATGGGGCGCGGAGAAGTCGCAGAGCTGGTGAGCGGCCAGGAACTCGCGGCGGGACTCGGACAGCCGGCCCGAGGCGCGCCTGCTGATGCCCAGCGCGAGATGGGCCATCCGGGCGAACTCCCAGCTCTCGCCCTCACGCAACGGCATGATCGCGGACTCGGCCAGCTTCTCGGCCACCGCCGTGTCACCGAGCTTGGCCAGGGCCAGGGCCTGGACCGCGGTCATGCAGGGGTCGCCGGGGTGCTGGTCGAGCCAGCGCCGGGTGATCGCCGCCGTGCGCCGGAGCCGGGTGGCCGCCTCGTCGAAGCGGCCGACGTGGTCGAGGCGGACGCCCCAGTAGAGCAGGGTGCGCGAGTAGACCAGGTCGAAGGTGGTGGTCCGGGAGCTGTCGCCGTCCTGGGCGGTGAGGCGCTCGTACGCGTCGGCCGCCGTCTCGTACATCTGGGCCACGGCCGCGGCGTGCGCGAAGGAGCACATCGCCGACCGGTGGCGCTCGGACCGCGGGCAGAGGTCGAGCAGCATGCCGGCCCGGGCCAGGTAACGCATGCCGTCCACGTAGCGGGTCTGCAGCACCCGCATCTGTGCGAGGTCGCAGAGCACCTTGGCCTCGGCCACCACGTTGCCGGTGCGCCGGTGGGTGGCCAGCAGCAGCTCGCCCACCGCGGTGGCGTCGTCGATCCGGCCGCCGTAGAGGAACGCGTACATCTTCGCCTGCTGGAGGAAGGCGATGGTCCGCTGGTCGTCGACCGCCTCGGCGATCGTCAGGTAGGCCTCGGCGGCCCGGATCGCCTCGGGGGTGTGGCCGCCGGTGGCGAGCTCGTAGGCCCGGCGCGCGAGCAGATGAAGTGGACCGTAAGCGGTGACCGGCACGGGAAACCGGTCATGCGGCTCGATCCACTCCGACATGACCCCAGTATCGGCAGTTTGCTGCTGGTGCCAATAGCCCAGACCGAAACGCCTGACTTTTCGGTTTCGCGAAAACTCCCACCGCGGCCCGAAGTTGATCGTGCAGAGCGCGGAAAGCCGCTGGTGAACGACCGGGAGGAGCCGGTCGCGGCCGGGACGGCCTCGAATCGCCGCCGGGTGTAGAAGGCTCATCGTCGGGTACGTCCTGATCGTCACGGCGTACACCGGAAAGGTTCTTCCTCATGCGGGCCCTGGTCATCAACTGCACGCTCAAGCCGTCGCCTCAGCCGTCGAACACCGAGGCCCTCGCGCGCGTGGTGGCCGAGGCGATGGAGAAGGACGGCGTGACCGTGGAGTGGGTGCGGGCGGTCGACCACGACATCAAGCCCGGCGTCGAGAACGACATGGGCCCGGGCGACGCCTGGCCCGCCATCCGCGAGAAGGTGCTGGCCAGCGAGATCCTGGTGATCGCCAGCCCGACCTGGGTGGGCAAGCCCTCGTCGGTGGCCCAGCGGGTGATCGAGCGGATGGACGCGCTGATCACCGAGACCGACGACAGCGGTCGCCCGGTCGCCTACAACCGCGTCGCCGGCGTGGTGAACACCGGCAACGAGGACGGCGCCCACCACGTGATCGGCGAGATCGCGGGCGCGCTCGGCGACATCGGCTACACCATTCCCGGGCAGTCCTGGACCTACTGGCACCTGGGCCCGGGCGCCGGACCGGACTACCTCGACGAGCAGCGTGGCCACGACTGGGCCGACAAGACCGGCCGGGCCATGGCCCAGAACCTGGTCACCGTGGCGCGGGCCCTGGCCGCTACTCCGATGCAGGCGCCGCCGGAATGAGCCGGGCCAGCCCGTCGACCAGCATGTCGAGCCCGAACTCGAACCGCTGACGCCCGTCGCCGCTGGTCAGCGCCTCGCCGTGGGCGCGCAGGTGGGGATAGTGGGACGCCGGCAGGGACTCGTAGTAGTCGCGCAGCTGGCCGGTGAACTCGACGAAGTACTCGTGCACCCGCTCCGGTGAGTCGCCGAAGCGCTGGAGGTAGAGCGAGTTCTCGTAGGCGTCGGCGACGATGTACAGAAAGATCCGGTCGAGCGCCCAGCCGGCCTTGGTCGGGTCCATCCCGGCGCCCAGCAGCAGGCCGAACATCGCGTCGGAGACCCGCATCGCGTGCGGCCCGGTCGGAATCTGCGCCATCGCGGCCTTGGCCACGTCGCCGTGGCGCACCATCACCTCGTACCCGGACCGGGCCAGTTCCTTGATCTGTTCCTGCCAGCGGGCCGGGTCGGGCGCCGGGATCGGGATGTCCCGGCAGATCTCGTCGAACATCAGCTGATAGAGCTCGTCCTTGTTGGCCACGTGGGCGTAGAGGCTGGACGCGCCGGTGTCGAACTCGGCGGCCACCCGGCGCATGCTCACCGCGTCGAGCCCCTCGGCGGCGACGATGCGCAGCGCGGCCCGAACGATCTGGTCACGGGTCAGCGGCGGGCGGGCGGCGCGGGCCCGCGTGGGGGAGGGCTGGCGCCACGGCGGCAGGGGGATGTCCATCATCGAACAATGTACTTGACGCGAACAGTGTTCGGCCGTAGAACGGTGTTCGTGACGACGAACAGTGTTCTGGACAAGACCGAAACTCCGTATCGATGGCGCTGGGCCGCCTTGTTCGTGATCCTCGCGGTCGAGGTCATGGACCTCTTGGACGCCCTGGTCACGTCGATCGCCGGGCCGGTGATCAGGGCGGAGATCGGCGGGTCGTACTCGCTGATCCAGTGGCTCGGCGCCGCGTACACCCTGGCCATGGCCATCGGCCTGCTGACCGGCGGCCGGCTCGGCGACATCTTCGGCCGCCGCCGGATGTTCCTGATCGGCGCGGCCGGCTTCACCCTCGCCTCGATGCTCTGCGCGGTGTCGTGGAGCCCGAGCATGCTGATCGGCGCCCGCGCCGTGCAGGGCCTGTTCGGCGCGCTCATGCTGCCCCAGGGCCTCGGCATGATCCGGCAGATGTTCTCGCCGGCCGAGCAGGCCAAGGCCTTCGGCGCGTTCGGGCCGGTGATGGGCCTCGGCGCGGTGGGCGGCCCGATCCTGGCCGGCTGGCTGGTCGACGCCGACTACTTCGGGGCCGGCTGGCGGATGATCTTCTTCATCAACCTCCCGCTGGGCCTCTTCGCGATCATCGGCGCGCTCAAGTTCCTGCCCGAGTTCAAGTCCGAGCGGCCGCTGCGGCTCGACCTGGCCGGCGTGGTCCTCGCCGCGATCGGCGGCTTCCTGCTGCTCTTCCCGCTGGTTCAGGGCCGCGAGCTGGACTGGCCGGTCTGGATCTTCGTGATGCTGGCCGCCGGCCTGGTGGTGTTCGGGCTGTTCGGCGCCTACGAGAACCGGCGCGACAAGCGTGGCCTCGACCCGCTGGTCACCCCGAGCCTGTTCGGCAAGCGGGCGTTCACCGGCGGCCTGGCGGTCGGCATGGTGTTCTTCGGGGCGCTGATCGGCGTCGGCCTGATCTTCACGCTCTACCTGCAGGTCGGGCTCGGCTACTCGCCGATCAAGGCCGGTTTGACCACGCTGCCGCAGGCGGTGGGCATGATCGCCGGCTTCATCGCGGCCGGGTCGGGGCTGACCGAGCGGCTGGGCCGGCGGCTGCTGATGCTCGGCATCGCCGTGATGCTGGTGGGGACCGGCGTGGTGGCCGCCACCGTGGCGCTGTCCGGCGCCGACCTCGAACCGTGGCACCTGATCGCCGGCCTGCTCCCGCTCGGCGTCGGCATGGGCCTGGCCATGGCGCCGTTCTTCAACATCGTGCTGGCCGGCGTGGACGACGAGGAGACCGGTTCGGCCTCCGGCGCGCTCACCTCGGTGCAGCAGCTGGGCGGCGCGTTCGGCATCGCGCTGCTCGGCACGGTCTTCTTCGGCCTGCTGCCCGGGTCGGTCACCTCGCACGTCGACCAGTCGCCGGCCAAGCTGACCGCGGTGCTGGCCGAGGCGGGCGTGCCCGCCGGTCAGCAGGCGGGCGTCGCGGCCGGGATCCGTGCGTGCCTGCACGACCGGGTCGCCGAGGACGACCCGGACGTGCAGCCCGCGTCCTGCCGGGCCGCCCCCGCGGGCCCGACCGGTGACCGGGTCGGCGAGTACGCGCAGGGTGTCGTCAAGGACGCCTTCCGCGACTCGGCCGTGCGCAGCCTAGGCGTGGCGTTCCTGATGATCCTGGTCGCCTTCGCCGCCGCGTTCCTGCTGCCCCGGCAGGCCCGCCCCGACGCCGGCCATTGACAGCACCCGGTGTGGCCGGTCCGCGTCGCCGTCCGGCGGTGGCGCGGACCGGTCGGCCTGGAGCCGGAGCGACGAGCTCCGCATCAGCCGCCAGGCCATCAGGGCGGCGGCCACCACGCCCAGTCCACAGTGCACGAACAGCACGCCGATCAGGCCCGGGCCGCCCCAGTCGTGCAGATAGGTCGAGGGGTCGCCGAAGTCGATCGTGAACGGCTCGACCACGGCGCGAGCGACGAAGTAGACCCCGGCGAGCCAGAGGAGAGCGCTACCGATTCGCTTCATGCCGACAAACCTAGGGCCGCCCGGCCGCGCGAGGGGTGGTGCTAACCCCACCAGATCCCCTGACTTATCCCCTAGTACCAACGGTAGGCAGGCCCGCCGCCTTCCAGGCGGCGAAGCCGCCGGCCAGGTCGGCCGCCCGGTGCAGGCCCAGGTCCTGGAGTGAGGCGGCGGCCAGGGAACTGGTGTAACCCTCCTGGCAGGTGATGATCACCTCGAGGTCGTAGCGGGTGGCGAAGCCCAGCCGGGCGTCGCTCCGGGGGTCGAGGCGCCACTCCAGCACGTTGCGTTCGATGATCAGGGCGCCCGGGATCTCGCCGTTCAGGGCCCGCTGGGCCGCCGGGCGGATGTCGATCAGGACGGCGCCCCGCTCGACGGCGACGAAGGTCTGCCGGGGGTCCAGCCGGCGGATGCGGGTGCGGGCGGCGGCGAGCAGGTCGTCGATGCCGGTCGAGCCCGGCGGCGGCGCGACGAAGCTGGGCGTGGTACGGAGGACGGCGGTCACCACTGCGCTCCCGCCCGCTCGACGGTCTCCACGGCCAGGCCACCCTCGGCGATCCGGTAGCGGGTCATGGTGGTCAGCGCCGGACCGTACGCGTGGATGCTGATCGCCGGGCGGTTCGACCGGTTGGTGATCCGGTGGATGTGCCGGGTGCCGAACCGGCGACCGGCGCCTTCGCCCAGCTCGCGGGCGGCGATCCGGGGTGGGCCGTCCTCGCCGGCCACGGTGTCCTCGGTGAGCGTTCCGGCGTAGACGTGGAAGGCGCCGGCCGAACCGCCGTGGTCGTGCAGGTCGGTGCCCTGGCCGGGCAGCCAGGTGAGCAGCCAGACCTCGTGGTCGTCGGCGACGTTGAGGCGCTGGTACCAGCGTTCACCCGGGGTGAACCGCGGCGCGACCGGCCAGCTCGACGGGTCGTCGGCGTATTGCCGGGCGATGGCGAGGTGGTCGAGGCGAAGGTCGATGGCGGTCACGGGAGCTCCTCCGTTTGCATATATTGCCTATCAGTTCTATAGGTTTACCGCGATACGGCGACCAAGCGTGCGCAGACACGCGGATCCGCCGGTGCGAAATCCGGTCGCGCAAGGGGGAAATGTGGGAGAGAAGGCGCTGGTCAGCGCGGACAGCGCGCGCTGGCGCACCGCGCCAGGTCGATCGCCAGGCGGGCGGTGAGAAGGAGGCCCTGCCGATTCATGCGACCATGGTCATCGGCCACGAGGCGACGGGTCAATGCCGGTACCACCATGTGGGAGCGGGGTGAAGCTCGCCACGATCTGGTCCATGAGGTGGTCGTACGGGTTGGCCGGGGTGGGTTCCAGAGCAAGATCGGGCCGTACGCGCAACGAGCGCCGGCTCCCCGGATCGCGGAAACAGGCCGCCCGGCCGTCGGACGCGCGGGTCCAGCCCGGCGGCAGGGCCAGGCGGAATCCGAGCGGATCGTCGAACCCGGCCCAGCCGGCCGGCCGATACCCCGGCGCGTCCGGGCCGTCATCGACGTACGAGCCGGCCACGGACACCTCGTCGCAGAGGTCGGCGGCGGGCGGGGAGGCGGACGGGCGTACCGATGGAGGGGTCACGGCCTCGCGGGCCAGGGCCGTCCCGGCGGTTCCGGCCAGCACCACCGCGGCCAGCGCGACGCTGATCTTCGTACTGCGGGCCAGCCGTCGTCCGGCCTTCCGGGCCGGCACCGGGAAGACGCCCATCGTCCGGTCGGCCACCCGCCGCAGCAACGGCTCCAGCCGGTCCGCGGTCAGCCGGGCGCCCGGGGCCGGCACCAGCAGCTTCGCGATGACCGGGGTCAGCGGCCCGGGCCTCGCCGGCGGATCCGGCAGCTGGGTGAGGACCGCGTGCAGCGAGGCGAGCGCGGTGTCCCGGGCGTACGGCGACCGGCCCTCGACCGCCGCGTGCAGCGTCACGCCCAGCGACCACAGGTCGGCCGCCGGCCCGGACCGCTCGCCGCGGATGCGCTCCGGCGCCAGGTACTGCGGCGACCCGATCGCCGGGTCGGGCCCGGCCCGGTCCACCGTGGCCTGGCCGAAGTCGGTGAGCACCACCCGGCCGTCGTCGGCGAGCAGCACGTTGTGCGGCTTGACGTCACCGTGCAGCACGCCGGCGGTGTGCGCGGCGCGCAGCGCGTCGAGGACGCCGAGCCCGATCCGGGCCGCCTCGCGATGGGTGACCGGGGCGGCGTGCTGGAGCGAGCGCGACGGCACGTACTCCATCACGATCCAGCAGTCGCCGGGCGAGTCGATCACGTCGAAGACCTGGACCACGTTCGGATGGTCGAGGCGCGCGGCCGCCCGTGCCTCCCGGATGACCTCGTCCTGGTAGAGCGACTTGATCGCCACCTGCCGGTCGAGCAGCTCGTCGTGGGCCAGGAAGACGCGGCCCATCCCGCCCGCGCCGATCAGATCGAGCAGGCGGTAGCGGCCGTTGACCAGGTCGTCCACACGCCTGATTCGGAGCCGCGGGGCCGGCGGATGGGTCGGCTCACCACCAGCCGCGCCGTTTGGCCCAGGTCAGCAGCAACACCGACATGATCACCATGACGGCCAGGACGCCGATCAGCGCGCTGACGTGGGTGCGGTCGTTGACGATGATGTTCATGCCGTAGATCGAGGAGAGCGCCGTGATGGGCAGTGTGACCACGGCGATCACGGCCAGCCGCTCGGCCGCGATGGTCATCTTGGTCTCGGCCCGCGCCCGGTAGAACTCGATCACGCCCTGCAGGTACTCGCGCTCGCCGTCGGCCAGGCCGCGGATCCGGTTGAGCTGGTCCACCACGTCGTTGACCAGCGGAAGGTCGACCTCGGCGTGGGGGAGGCGGTTGCCCAGGGTGGCCAACCGGCCGTACACCTCGGCGCCGAGCGCGCCCATCGTGCGGGCCGCGAGCAGGCCGTGCCGGGCCTGGAAGAGCTCCTCCAGGAACTCCTCGGGATTGCCCATGTGCCCGCCGGTGACCCGCTGCTCCAGCATCCACACGTCCCGGGTGAGATCCTCGATGAACTGCTCCAGGCGGTGGGTCAGGGCGCTGACGATCGCGTACGAGAGCTCGATCGGCGTCCGGGGCCGCAGCCGGCCCGACTCGATCCGCCGCCGGACTGCGCTCGTCTCGCGCAAAGCGACGTCTGGGTCGACAGCGGGATTGATCGGGCCGTGCACGGTGACCACATACTTTTCACCGATGATCTGGTCCAATTCGATGTAATGGACATGTCCGGAAGGACCACGTTCGGGACCATGCAGGATCAGCAATTGTTGATGCTGATAGATCCGTACCCGGGGCACCCGATTGCGCTGCAGGCAATCGCGGACAGCAAGGGGATGCAACTCGAGAACATCGGTGAGCAGAGCGACGGCCTCGTCACTGCACTCTGGAATGTCCACCCAGATCAGGACTTCTTCCCGCATAAGGAGCGCCGCCACGTCGGCGATCGAGTGCTCCTCGGCCCCGTCCGCGGTGAGAGCGAGTACGCGCACGCCGGACATGGATCTCACGCTAGACCCGAAAGAGCCACCCTGCAGTTTGCCTCTTTCTGAACGGTCGCTGAAGTCGGCGTTCAGCGACGACACCGACACGCTCCGTCGACCACAATGGTCGTGCCATCACCTGATCGGTCCACACGGCCGACCGTCAAGGCGGAAAAGCAGCTCAGAGCGCGACTGCGCAATTGAGGAAGCTATATGGTGGCGTCGCCGCTCAAGAGCCGGTGCCGGAGGTCCCTCGCACACTCAGCCTCCGATCCCCCGATGAACGAGGACGGACACGTGTCGATTCCCCGCCGCGGTTTATTGGCCGCCGGCCTAGCCGCTGCCGTAGCCGGATCCGTTGGTGTCCTCTCGATCGTGAACGCCAACGCGGACGAGGTGCCCGCGGCCGCCGCCGCGCAATCGTCCGCTCCCGCCGCGGCCGCCGATGACGGCTTACGCCAGCCGCCGCCGCTGTTGCCGTGGGGGGAGAAGCCGTCGCCGGTGAAGAAGGGTGCGCCCGGCGCCACCAGCAACTCGCTCGCCGCGACCGGCGCCGACATCGCGCCGGCCGGTGCCAAGGCGTCGACCCTCCCGGTGCCGGAGTTCGGTCCCAAGGGCTTCACCAACAAGAAGCGCACGCTGCGGCACAGCCGTACGACAGTCGCTCCCGCGCCGCCGGTCGTCGGCGCGCTGCGCGAGGCGGAGCCCAAGAAGGCGAAGGACGTCAAGTACCACTACGCCTCCGGCTGGCAGTACGCGGAGACCGACGGCACCTCGGCCAACGTGCTGATCAGCAAGCCGTACCTCGCCGAGGGCGACTACCACACCCTGGCCGAGATGACCGTGCAGTCCGCCGACGGCATGCAGAAGGTCGAGGTCGGCTGGGTGGTCAGCCGGAACGTCAACGGCGACGTCGACCCGCACCTGTTCGTCTACCACTGGGTGGACGACAAGGAGACCTGCTGGAACTCGTGCGGGTGGACGCAGATCAGCAAGGACGTGGTCCCCGGCGACACGCTGCCGACCGGCGTCTACAAGAAGTTCGGCATCCAGCAGTTCGACGACGCCTGGTGGATCGCGTACGACTCGGTGTGGATCGGGTACTTCGACAACAAGCTGTGGAAGGACCGGTACACCAAGGGCGGACTGGTCCAGTGGTTCGGTGAGGTCGCGTCGTCCAAGTACGAGCCCTGCACCGACATGGGCAACGGCACCCTGGCCGGCAAGGACACGGCGAACCGGTTCAACAGCCTCTCGCTGATCAACGGGCCGAAGGTGGCGTACACGCTCGAGTCGAAGAGCCCGCACCCGGACCCGGATCCCGACCCCAAGAAGCCGCCGGTGTACCCGACCGACTTCTACAGCGATCGCACCTTCAAGTTCGGCGGTCCGGGCGACTGCTGACGACTACCTGAGCGGTGTCCGTCCCAAGACGATGCCCGGTCCCCGGCGAGGGGGGACCGGGCATCTCCCTGTAGGTGTCTCGACCGCGTGTCCGCACCCGGGTCGAACCGAACCCAGCTTCACGGTGTACAAGGAGGTGGCCGGACCGCACACCGAGGAGAGACCAGGCGGGCGATGAAGAGACGGGTGAGTCCCGACGAGGAGCTGATGACCGCGCTCTACACGGAGCATTACGCGGTGCTTCTCAGCTTCATCTCGCGCTATGTGCGGGACCGGCACAAGGCCGAAGACCTGGTGCAGGAGACCCTGCTGCGCGCCTGGAAACACATCGACCACCTGGACACCGACCCGGGACGGACCCGCTCCTACCTGCTGACCATCGCCCGTAACGTGGTCACCAACGCCTGGCGGGCCGAGCAGCGCCGCCCCCACCTGGTCGCCGACGAGGCCGCGGTGAACGCGGTGCCCTCGGCCGACAACGTCGACCAGCTGGTCGAGGGCTGGCTGGTGGCCGAGGCGCTGGAGCGGTTGTCGGACGAGCATCAGGCCGTGGTCCGCGCCATGTACTACGAGGGGAAGAGCGTGGCCGACGCCGCCCGCAAGCTCGCCGTTCCCGAGGGAACGGTCAAGTCGCGGGCCTACTACGCCGTCCGGGCTCTGCGTACCGCGTTCGAGGAGATGGGGGTGCTGCGATGAGCACGAGCGATCACGACGAGCTGCGCCGCCTCCTCGGCGGCTACCTCCTCGGCGGCCTGGACGAGGCGGACACCGACCGTCTGGACGCCCACCTGCGCGACTGTGACGACTGCCGCGGCGAGCTCGACATCCTGGCGCCGGTGCCCGAGCTGTTGCAGCGGCTGCCCGAGACGGTCCGGGCCAACGGCGGCACCGAGGCGGCCGGGCCGGCGCTGGCCATCGGCACCCGGCCCAGCCCGGAACGCATCGAGGGCCTGCTCCGCCGGATGCGCGCCGAGAAGTCCCGCACCCAGCGGCTGGCCCGGGTCCGCTGGCTGGCCGCCGCGGCCGTGGTGCTGGTCGCGGTGGCGGTCGGCTTCGGCGTGATCACCGCCGACCGCGGCCAGCGACAGCCGCAGGTGCTGCCCAGCCCCGAGCTGGTCACCGCCCAGTTCGAGTCGGAGGCGGGCAGCGGCCTCTCCGGCGAGGCCGTGCTCACCCCGAAGACCTGGGGCGTCTCGGTGTCGCTGGACGTGTCCCGGCTCGAGGGCGAGGGCCCGTTCATCTGCCAGATCCGCAACTACGGCGGGCAGGTCGAGCAGGCCGCCGTCTGGGGGCCGACGCCCAGCGGCAGCGCCAAGGTGATCGGAGCCAGCTCGATCCAGCTGCCCAACGTCAGCGCGGTCGCGATCGCCGACCGGCAGGGACACGTGCTGGGCACCGCCCACCTCAAATAGGGCCCGGCCCTCACACTCCCTTGACCCGGCGCAGGTCCCAGGCGGCGCCCAGGGTGCGGTAGATGTCGGCGGCGGCCGGGTCGCCGGCCTCCTCCAGCGCCGCGCCCAGCTCCGGGAGCCGGCCGACCGCGCGGTAGTGCTCGGCGGCCTGCCGGGCGTGCTCCGGGTTGCCGGTGCGCAGCGTGCGGATCCGGGCCGCCGCCGCGAACGCCCGCGCCGGCACGGTCTCGGCCGCCGCCTCGTCGGCGCAGGTCGACGCCGCGGTCGCGGCCACCTCCTCGTTGCCGACCGAGCGGGCCAGCCGGACGATGTCGGGCAGCCACTGGTGGCGGAGCATCAGCGGGGCGTACGTCGGCTCCCACAGCGGCGCGAGCACGGCCAGCGCGTCCTCCGGCCGGCCCTCCTGCACCAGGGTCAGCGACCGGGCCATCAGCAGGAAGTCGCAGGCCTCCCGCTCGGCGATGGTGGCCGGCAGTTGCGCCTCGGCCGCCTCCAGGTGGGCCTTGGCGGTGGCCGGGTCGCCCCGCCGACCGGCGATCAGCGCGGCCACACCGTGCAGCAGCATGGCCACCGCCGGTGGCTCCCGGGTGCCATGAAACGTTATGGCCGGATCGGTGTCGGTGACCTCGCTGATCTCGGTCAGCGCCTCGTCCCACCGGCCCTGCCAGTAGTACTGCACGGCCGCCGCCACCTGGAGGCTGGCCGGGAGGCCGTACCGCCGGGCCACGTCGGCGCCGGAGCGGATGGTCTCGCCCGCCTCGTCCAGCCGGTCCAGGTTCTGCAGCGAGAACACCCGGTTGTCCATCAGGTCGTAGAGCAGGGCGGCGTCCTCGTCGCCGACCGTCTCGATAGCCTGGTCGACGTGGTTCAGGGCGGAGAGGTGGTCGCGGCGGATCGAGTCGATCAGCCAGCGGGTCTGCAGGGCGAAGGCCTTCTCGTACGCCGAGTCGGCCAGCTCGTGCATCTCCACCGCGCGGTGTTCGGCCTTGTCCAGGTCGTCGAGGCTGCCCCGGCTGAACTGGGCGCGCAGGATCCGGTGCCGGGTCCGCCAGAGCTCGGGCACCTCGGGCCGTTCGAGGGCCTCGTTGAGCAGCCCGATCGCGCCGTGCTCGTCGCCGCGCCGGTACCGCATGGTGGCGAGCAGGTGGCGCATCTCCTCGCGGGCGGGCACCGCCGAGGCCAGGCCCAGCGCCTCGCGCGCCTCGGCCTCCGGGAACTCGTCCAGCCGGAACAGCAGCTTGGTCGTGGCCAGCAGCAGCGTCTCGCGTTGTTCCCGGGTCGGCACGTCGGTGGCCAGCACCTGGCGCAGCAGGTCGCCGGCGACCCGTGGCGCGGCCTTGATCAGCCGGGTCAGGTTGCCGGTCATCCAGCCGACCACCCAGGTGTCGACCACCAGCACCTCGGCGGCCAGTTGCTCGGCGATCCGGTTGACCGGGCTGCCCGCCCGGGCCAGCGCCTCGGCCGCGTGCCGCCGCAAGGTGGACCGAAGCGGGACCGGGATCGCGTCGTGCAGCGCCTGCCGGAGGAACGGATGCCGGAACGTCAGGAACTGTCCGGATTCGACGATGACGTGCGCGGCGGCGGCCTCGTCGAACGTACGCACCAGCAGCACCGGCGATCGGCCGGTCAGAGCGACCACGTCGGCCGCGGCGAACTCCATGCCGAGCAGCGCGGCCAGCCTCAGGACCTCCTGGGTGTCCGGGGACAGCGATTCCAGGGTGCGCCGGACCGCCCCGATCAGCGAGGCGGGCATCCGGTCGGCGACCGTGCCGTCGACCTCGGCGACGCCGTCGACCACCGTGACCGACCGCTGGCGCACCAGGTCGGCCGCCATCTCCCGGGTGTAGAGCGGGTTGCCGCCGGTCCGCGCGGCCAGGTACCGCAGTCCTTCGCCGGGCGCGCCGCCGACGATGTCGCCGATCAACGTCTCGACGTCGGGCGTGCTGAGCGGCTTCAGGTCGAGGATGTGCGCCTCGCGGCCGATCAGCGCCCGGCGGAGCTGGCCCAGCCGGGTGTCCGGCCGGGAAGCGGCCACGAGCAGCAGCGGTAACCGCCGGACGGCGCTGGCCAGCCGGCCCCAGACCAGCACGCTGGACTCGTCGGCCCAGTGCATGTCGTCCACGATCAGCAGCAGCGGCGCCCGCAGGCAGGCCTCCCGGATGAACCCGAGCAGGCCGGTGTCGCCCTCGCCCTGGAGCCGCTCGGCCGCCGCGGCCAGGCGCGGGTCGCTGGACGTGGTCTCGAGCCCGAGGGCCTCCATCAGCGCCTGGAACGGGACCCGCTGCCCGAGCTCTTCGGCGATGCCCCAGGCGACCTGGCAGCCGGCCGCGGTGGCCCGGGCGAACGCCGAGGTGAGCAGCTCGGACTTGCCGATGCCGGCCTCGCCCTCGAGCCAGACCGCGTTGCCCCGGCCCTGAGCCAGGTCGTCGACCAGGCCGCTGAGCAGCTCCAGTTCGTCGCGGCGCCCGATGAACGGGACGCCGGAACGGGCCCGGGTGACATGCGCGGGCACGATCCGCAGCCGCGGGATCGGTTCCGGGACGGGCGGTGGCGGCGGCGCGACGACCGGCGGCGCGACCTCGGCGATCTCACCGGCGAGCAGGTCGCGTTGCACCTTCCGCAGCGCCGTTCCGGGCTCGATGCCCAGCTCGGCGATCAGGACACCGCGCGCGGTCTGATAAACCTCGAGAGCTTCGGCGGTACGCCCGGAGCTCGCCAGCGCGCGCATCAGCAACTCGTACAGAACCTCGTGCAGCGGATGATCGCGGACCAGGCCCTGCAGCTCGGTCACCACCTCGCCACCGCGGCCCAGCTCCAGCACGGTCCGGGCGCGCTGCTCCAGCATGCCCAGCCGCATCTCGCCCAGCCGTCGCCGTTCCTGTTCCACGTACGGTCCGGTGACACCCGCGTACGGCTCACCGCGCCACAGCGCGAGCCCGGCGTCCAGGGCGGCGATCGCCCCCGCGCGATCCCCCTCGCGCAGCCGGCGATGGGCCTCGCTCCGGCCCTGTGTCAGTTTTTCGACATCGACCGACGACGCGGTCAATTGATAACCGCCCGCGACCGTGGAAAGACGCTCCGCAGCCGGACCTAGAACGCGCCGCAACCCGGACACATAAGTGTGCAGGCTGCCTCCCGCGCTGGCCGGTGCGCTGTCCCCCCAGACCGCGTCGACCAGCTCGTCGCGGGTCATCGCCCGTCCGACCTGCGAAACCAGTACGGCGAAGACAGCACGCTGGCGGGAGGGGCCGAGGACCACGTCCGCGCCGTCGACAACCGCGCGTAATTGGCCTAACACCTCCGCGTGCAATTCACCGCTCATCCGCCCCCCTCGACGTCTGTGCGTTTCTTCCCGTGGCCCCCCGCCCACTCGAATGATGCCCTGAAACTAAAAGTCAGGCCCCCTTCAGCCGCCGGAGATCCCAGGCGGCGCCGAGCGAACGATAGATCTCGGCGGCGGCCGGATCGCCCGCCTCCTCCAGGGCCGCGGCCAGCTCGGGAACCCGCCCGACCGAACGGTAGTGCTCGGCCGCCTGCCGAGCGTGTTCCGGGTTGCCGGTGCGCAGCGTGCGGATCCGGGCCGCGGCGGTGAAGGCCCGGGCCGGCACGGTCTCGGCCGCCGCCTCGTCCGCGCAGGTCGCCGCCGCGCTGGTGGCCACCTCGTCATCGCCGACCACGCCGGCCAGCCGGACGATGTCGGGCAGCCACTGGTGGCGCAGCATCATCGGCGCGTAGGTGGACTCCCAGAGCGGCTTCACCACGGCCAGCGCCTCCTCGGGCCGGCCCTCCCGCTCGAGCATCAGCGACCGGGCCATCAGCAGGAAGTCACAGGCCTCCCGCTCGGAGGCGGTCGTCGGCAGCTGGGCGTCGGCGGCGTCCAGGTGGGCCTGGGCGGTGGCCCACTCGCCACGCCGGCCGGCGATCAGGGCGGCCACGCCGTGCAGCAGCATGGCGACCGCCGGCAGTTCCCGAGTGCCGTGGAAGGTCATGCCCGGATCGGTGCTGGTGACCGCGTTGATCTCGGTCAGCGCCTCGTCCCAGCGGCCCTGCCAGTAGAACTGCACCGCCGACGCCACCTGGAGGGTGGCCGGCAGGCCGTGGCGCCGGGCCACGTCGGCGCCGGAGCGGATGGTCTCGCCGGCCTCCTTGAGCCGGTCCAGGTTCTGCAGCGAGAACACCCGGTTGTCCATCAGGTCGTAGAGCAGGGCGGCGTCCTGCTCGCCGAGCGTCTCGATGGCCGTGTCGATGTGGTGCAGGGCGGCCAGGTGATCGCGGCGGATCGAATCGACCAGCCAGCGGGTCTGCAGGGCGAAGGCCGCCTCGTACGCGGAATCGGCCAGCTCGAACGTCTCGATCGCCTGATGTTCGGCCTTGTCCAGGTCACCGAGGTCACCACGGCTGAACTGGGCCCGCAGGACCTGATGCCGGGTCCGCCAGATTTCCGGCGCGTCGGGCTGTTCCAGCGCCTCGTTGAGCATGGTGATGGCGCTGTGCTTGTCGCCGCGCCGGTATCGCATGGCCGCGAGCAGCTGACGCATCTCGGCCCGGTCGGCCGGATCGGTCGCGACGCTCAACGCCTCGCGCCCCTCGGTCTCCGGGAACTCGTCCAGCCGGAACAGCAGCTTGGTCGTCGCCACGAGCAGCAGCTCGCGCTGGTCGCGGGCCGGCACGTCGGTGGCCAGCACCTGGCGGAGCAGGTCGGCGACCATGCGCGGGGCCTGCTCGATGAGCCGGGTCAGGTTGCCGATGATCCAGCGAACCACCCAGGTGTCGATCACCATGGGCTCGGCCGCGAGCTGCTCGGCGATCCGGTTGACCGGGCTGCCCGCCTGGGCCAGCGCTTCGGCCGCGTGCCGGCGCAAGGTGGCCCGGAGCGGGAACGGGATGGCGTCGTGCAGCGCCTGGCGCAGGAAGGGGTGGCGGAAGGTCAGGAACCGGCCGGACTCGACGATCACGTGCGCGGCGACGGCCTCGTCGAACGTACGCACCAGCAGCACCGGCGACCGGCCGGTCAGCGCCACCACGTCGGCCGCGGCGAACTCCATACCCAGCAACGCCGCCAGCCGGAGCACCTCCTGGGTGTCCGGGGACAGCGACTCGAGGGTGCGCCGGACCGCGCCGATCAGCGAGGCCGGCATCTTGTCCACCACCGACTCGGCGACCTCGGCGACGCCGTCGATCACCGTGACCGACCGCTGCCGGACCAGGTCGGCCGCCATCTCCCGGGTGTAGAGCGGGTTGCCGCCGGCGCGGGCGGCCAGCGACCGCAGTCCTTCGCCGGGCGCGCCACCGACGATGCCACCGATCAGCGTCTCGACCTCGGGCGTGCTCAGCGGCTCGAGATCGAGCATGTGCGCCTCGCGGCCGATCAGCGCCCGGCGGAGCTGACCGAGCCGGGTGTCCGGCCGGGTCGCGGCCACCAGCAGCAGCGGCAGGCGCCGCACGGCGCCGGCCAGCCGCCCCCAGGCCAGCACGCTGGACTCGTCGGCCCAGTGCATGTCGTCCACGATCAGCAGCAGCGGCGCCTGGAGACAGGCCTCCCGCACGAAGGCGAGCAGGCCGGTGTCGCCCTCGCCCTGCACCCGCTCGGCCTCCGCGGCCAGCCGTGGATCGCTGGACGTGCTCTCCAGGCCGAGAGCTTCCATCAGGACCTGGTACGGCACCCGCTGGCCCAGTTCGTCGGCCACACTCCAGGCGACCTGGCAGCCGGCCGCCGTGGTCCGGGCGAACGCGGCGGCGAGCAGCTCGGACTTGCCGATGCCGGCCTCGCCCTCCAGCCAGACCGCGTTGCCCCGCCCCTGGGCCAGGTCGTCGACCAGGCCGCTGAGCAGGCTGAGTTCGTCGTGGCGCCCGACGAACGGGACGCCGGAGCGGGCCCGGGTGACGTGTGCGGGCGCGATCTGGAGCCGGGGGAGTGGCTCGGGGCGCGCCGCCGGGGCCGGCGCAGTCTCGGTGGCGTCGCCGGCCAGCAGGTCTTTCTGGAGTTTGCGCAGGGTGGCGCCGGGCTCGATGCCCAGCTCGGCGATCAGCGTGTCGCGCGCGGTCTGATAAACCTCGAGAGCGTCGGCGGTACGCCCGGAGGTGGCCAGCGCGCGCATCAACAGCTCGTAGAGCGCTTCGTGCAGCGGATGATCGCGGACCAGGCCCTGCAGCTCGGTCACCACCTCACCGCCGCGGCCCAGCTCCAGCGCGGCGCGGGCGCGCTGTTCCAGCATGCTCAGGCGCATCTCGGCGAGCCGCTGTCGTTCCTGTTCCACGTACGGTCCGGAAACGTCCGCGTACGGCTCGCCGCGCCAAAGCGCGATTCCCTGGTCGAGCGCCGCTATGGCGCCGGGCAGATCGCCCTGCTGGAACCGCCGGCCGGCCTCGCCCCGCCAATGTGTCAGTTTTTCGACATCGACCGACGACGCCGTCAATTGATAACCGCCGGCAACCGTGGAAAGACGCTCCGCAGCCGAACCCAAAACGCGCCGCAACCCGGACACATAAGTGTGCAGGCTGCCTCCCGCGCTGGCCGGTGCGCTGTCCCCCCAGACCGCGTCGACCAGCTCGTCGCGGGTCATCGCCCGTCCGACCTGCGAAACCAGTACGGCGAAGACAGCACGCTGGCGGGAGGGGCCGAGGGCCACGTCGGCGCCGTCGACAACTGCGCGTAATTGGCCTAACACCTCCGCGTGCAATTCTCCGCTCATCCGCCCCCCTCGACGCCACCCCGTTTCGGCCCCCCGGCCCGGACATTGTCGTCCATCTCTACAAGCACTGTTCTCCGGGTCCCACCAGACGGTTGTTGATCCGGATGGAGGAAGTGTGAAGAATCCCTGGAGCCCCCCTCCCCAGACTGAGAAGTGTCGATTGGTCGTGAGGAGAGAGACCCCGTGAAGATCGTCTTGCAGGCGCAGGATCCACTGAGTCACGCCGGATTGGCCGGGTTGATCGAGAAGGACCCCGGTGTGGAGATCGTGGAGGACTGGGCCGCGTCGGACGTCGCCGTGGTGGCGGCCGACCGGCTGCGCCACGATGTGGTGTCCAGCCTGCGCCGCGCGGCCGAGGCCACCGGGAAGCCGGTGGTGCTGGTGGTCAGCGAGCTCAACGAGGGTGAGCTGCTGACCGCCGTCGAGTGCCGGGTGGTGGCCGTGCTGCCCCGGTCGGCGCTGACCGAGGACCGGCTGCGCCACTGCATCCGTACCGCCGTGGCCGGCGGCGGGGTGATCCCGCCCAGCCTGGTCGGCGAGCTGCTCAAGCACGTGGACCGGCTTCAGCGCGAGGTGCTCGCCCCGAACGGGCTGAACGCCTCGGGCCTGACCGCCCGGGAGATCGACGTGCTCCGGCTGCTGGCCGACGGCAAGGAGACCCCGGAGATCGCGGCCGAGCTCTGCTACTCGGAGCGGACCGTGAAGAACGTGCTCTACGGCGTGACGCACCGGCTCAACCTGAAGAGCCGCTCGCACGCCGTGGCCTACGCGATGCGGGCCGGGGTCTTCTAGGACCCGGACGCGCCGGCCACCTTCCGCGTCGCGGCGGTCAGAGGAAGCGGAAGGTGGTCGTCACCGCGTCGAACAGGTCGTGCATCTCGGCCGCCAGCGGCAGCGCGGGGCTGCTGCCGGTGACCAGCGCGACGCGGGCCGGTCCGGCGCCCGGGAACGGCACGAAGGTCTGCAGCAGGGCGGTCCGCACCCAGCCGGCGCCGTCCGGCATCGGCACGTCCTCGACACCCCGGGTCCGGGTGACCCGGCCGATGTGCGGCAGTTCGACGTCCTCGACGACCCGCCACGGCTTGTCCGCCCCGCGTTCCGGGATGGCGCGCAGGTGCTTGCCGACCGCGGCCACCTCGCCCGGCGCGGCCACCACCGACACCGTCACTGTGGCGGTGAGCAGCGCGGCGTCGAAGCCCTCGGCCAGCACCCCGCAGTAGACCGCACCATGCGAATGGGCGGTCCGGGCGGCGGCGCGCAGGGCGTGGGTCAGCGCGAGGCGGTGCGGTTCGAGCGCGGGCACCTCGGTCACCCGGTCGCGCACCAGGCTGGTGATCGAGCCGTTCCGGGTCTGCGGGTGCAGGTCGACCTCGTACCAGCTCGGCGGCACCGAGAGGGCGAAACCGGTGGGCGCGACGGCGCCCGTCATCCCGCCGCCCCGGACCGGCGTAGCGCCCGGTCGGCCAGGTCGCCCAGCGTCTTGCAGTTCTCCTGAACCTGGACGCGGCCGTCGGCCCAGCCGGACTCGAACTGCCGGATGGCGCCGTCGACGGCCGGATCGCCGATCGTGCCGGTGATCCACTCCGGGGCGGTCCACATCGCCGCCGACACGTCCTGAAGGGCGCGGCTCAGCCCTTCGACCTCCGAGTGATCCACACGAGCACTGTGCCAAAGCCCCCGCGACGGTCATGGCCGATCGGGATGAACGGACCTGACATGAGGTCTGTTCGCCCCAAGTCGTTTCCTCGCGGGAGTTGGGTGCCCACCATTTGCAGCGTTGTGCAACACCCGAGGAGGACCGCATGTCTCGCCCGCTCGACTGGTGGGTCCTGGACCTGGAGTCGGACCCGGCGCCGGGATCCTGCGAGGCGGCCGAGGCCCTGGCCGGTCGGCTGATGCGGTTCGCCGACGACGCCGAGGCCGCGGGCCTGGCCGTCCGCTCGATGGGCGACGAGGCGGTGCTCGCCTGGACCGGGCTGTCGGCGGAGCGGTTCGCCGACCAGTACGGCGACTTCCCCGAGCAGATCCGGCAGGTCTGCGCCTCGCACCGGATGGCGGCCGAGGCCCTGTCCGCGTACGTCCCCCGGCTCCGCGCCGCGCAGGCCGACGCCGACCGGGCCCTGACCGAAGCCCGTGACGGCCTCGCCCTCGACGCGGCCAAGGTGCTGGCCGAGCAGGCCCGGCAGGTCCGCGAGGACGCCGCCGCCACCTGCGCCAAGGAGATCCGGGTGGCCTCGGCCGCGGGCATCCCGCCGCGGTCGTTCTGGGACAAGCTGGCCGACGGCTTCCAGATGCTGTGGGAGGCGACCTGCGAATCGGCGAAGTGGGTGTCGGTGGCCACCGGCGCGGTGGCGCTGGCCGCCTGCGCCCCGGCGTCCTGGCTGGCCCCCGCGGTCGGTGGCCCGCTGCTCGGCGTGGCTCTGGCCGACCTTACCGCCGGCCGGGGCAACGGGCTGGGCCTGGTCTTCGGGGTGCTCGGCGGATTACCCGGGGTGGTCGGGATGACCACGGTGGCCGGGCTGCGGGCCGGATGGCGGCCGGTGGCCGCGGACTTCGCCGGCGTGAAGGTGGAGCGGCCGGGGCCGGCGGCGGTCGTCGTCACGAAGAGCCTGACCGCGACCGGCCGGCGGGCCCACCCAGCCTCGGCCGCCCCGGCGGCGTTACGTGACCACGTCGACGTCGGCGCCGGCCGGGTCGTGATCACCGAGACCGACCTGGACGTGCCCGGCGAGCTGCCGATCCGGTTGTCCCGCACGCATCGGTCGGATCAGCAGGCCGGCCGGTTCTTCGGGCCGGGCTGGATGTCCACGATGGACCAGCGGGTGCAGGTCGAGGACGACGGGCTGCACCTGATGCTCGAGGACGGGACGCTGTTCAGCTATCCGGCGCCCAGCCCGTCCGGGGTGGCCCACCCGCGGCACGGCACGGATCGCCCGCTTTCGCGTACCCCCGAAGGCGGTTTTGTCGTCATCGACCCGGCGAGCGGGTGTTCGTGGTGGTTCGCCCCGCCCGACGGCGAGGGGGCGGCGTGGCTCACCGCGATCACGCTCGGCGGGCACCGGGTCGACGTGCGGCGCAACGGGCTCGGCGTGCCGGTCGAGGTGCGACGGACGTGCGGCGCGCGGATCGCGATCGGGACCGAGGACGGCCGGGTGGTCGCGATCGGCGCGGTGGCATTTGGTTACGACGGCGACGAGCGGTTGGTGCGCGGCGGGGGCACGGCCTACGAGTACGACCCGGCCGGGCGGGTGGTCCGGCGCGGCTCCGACAGCTTCGGGTACGACCGGACGGGCCGCTGCGTCCGGTCCGGCAAGAGCACCTTCGCGTACGAGCCCGGGCGCACCGTGGTGACCGACGCGTCCGGCGCCGCCACCACCTGCACGCTGAACGACCACCGGCAGGTCATCGCCGTCACCGACCCGGTCGGGGTGACCGTCACCACCCAGTGGGACGCCCAGCACCGCCCGATCGCGCACACCGACGCCCGCGGCGGCCGCACCACCTGGGAGTACGGCTCGGCCGCGCACCCGGTGACCCGCACCGACGCCACCGGCGGCCGGCGCATCCACCGCTGGGACGCCGAGCACCGCCCGCTGACCGTCACCAACGAGCTCGGCCAGACCTGGCGGTTCGAGTACGACGCGGCCGGCCGCCCCGCACGCGAGACCGACTTCCAGGGGCGGGAGCGGACCTTCGCCTGGGACCGGCACGGCCGCCTGATCCGGGACGGCGCGATCGGGTACGCCTACGACGACGCCGGCCGGCTGACCGAGGAACGCGTCGGCGACCGGGTGACCCGCTTCTCCTGGACATCCGACGGCCGCCTGGCCGGGGCGGCCGTCCACGGCGGCGCCCGCGTCGAGGTGTGGCGTGACGACGCCGGGCGGGTGATCGCCGAGAGTCTCGACGGCGTGGTCACCGGCCGGGCCGCATGGGAGCACGACGCCGTCGCCCGGATCGCCGGCCACACGCTCACCTTCGAGTACGACCGGTTCGGTGCCGAGATCACCCGCCGGCTCGACGGCGCCGTCGTGGTGGCCACCTCCCGGGACGCCGCCGGCCGCCCCGTGGCGCAGGTCATCGGCCGGGAGCGACGCGAGTTCCGGCGGGCCCACGGCGACGTGATCGCGATCGAGGACCGCCGCGAGCGCCGCGAGATCGACCGCGACGCCCTGGGCCGGGTGACCGGCTTCGGCACCGAGCGCTACGCGTACGACCCGACCGGCCTGCTCATCACCCCGGCGACCGGCGACCAGCAGGTCTTCGACGCGGCCGGCCGGCTGATCCGCCGCGCCGCGGCCGATGGCCGGCACTGGGAGCACGAGTGGGACGACGCCGACCGGATGACCGCGGTCACCACCCCCGACGGCGTGCGCTGGACCTACCGGTACGACGGCCTGGGCCGGCGCATCGCCAAGGAGTGCGCCCTCGAGCGCTTCACCTTCCGCTGGCTCGGCCACCGCCTGGTCGAACAGCACCACACCGTCGGCGACGGACCGGTCCGGGTGACCACCTGGGTCCACCACCCCGCTACCGGCCACGTGGTCGCCCAGGTCGAGGACGGCCGAATCGGCGTGGTGGTCACCGACGAGGCCGGCACACCGACCGACCTGATCGACCCCTCCGGCGAACGCGTCTGGCAGCGCCGGGCCACCCTGTGGGGCCTCGACCCGACCTCAGCCACGCCGCTGCGCTTCCCCGGCCACTACCGCGACGCCGAGACCGGCCTGCACCACGACCGGGGCCGCTACTACGACCCGGGCACCGCCCGTTACCTGAGCCCCGACCGCCGAGGCCTGCGCGGGGGCCCCAACCCGTACCTCTACGCGGCCGACCCCCTCGTGCCCCGCCCGGCCGACGATTCCTGGGAGCCCCGCACGGTCTACGCGGCCCAGCAGATCGCCGCGACCCGGGCGGCGCTCTCCGCGCACTGGTAGGTCCTTACGACCCGGAGACGTGTTGCGGCGGATCCCTACATATCGGGCTGGCCGACGACGCCGGTGGGCGCGCATGCCCTGCGCGGCCCCTCGGATCGCCGCGACCCGGCCGTTCCGCACAGTGGTAGCTGGGCACCCCGGGCTGTGGATAACCGCCGGATCCGGTCGTAGTCGCGCGCTACATTCACCGCCCACCCAGAGGGGTGGGGGAGGTGGCGGTGCGCGCGCCGAATCGCCAAGATCAGCAGGCGGTTGGCGAGATGGCGGCGATGCGCGCGCGACGTCCAAGATGGTCAGGCGGCGGGTTGTCAGGTCACGCGGCGGAGTTTGGCCAAGTAGGTCTGGGCCACCACGACGACGGCCAGGAAGGCGCCGCTGATCACCTGCTGGTAGCTGGACTGGACGTTGCCGACCTGGTTGATCATGTTCTGGATGACGCCCAGGAGGAGGACGCCGGCCACGGTGCCCGCGATGGTGCCCGCGCCGCCGGTCAGCAGGGTTCCGCCGATCACCACGGCGGCGATGGCGTCGAGTTCCATGCCGGTGCCCAGCACGGTCACGCCGGAGCCGAGTTTCGCCGCGTTGATCGCCCCGGCCAGGCCGGCGAGCAGTCCGCTCAGGACGTACACCCAGATTTTGGTCCTTCGCACCGCGATGCCCATCAGGCCGGCCGCGTCCTCGCTGCCGCCGATCGCGTAGACCGCGTGCCCGAACCGGGTGCGGGACAGCACCACGATGCCGATCGCGACCAGCACCACGGCCAGCCACACGGGGTAGCCGATGCCGAGGAACGAGCCCGTGCCGAACGAGCGGAACGCGTCGCTCTTGACCAGGTAGGTCTCCGAACCCTCGGTGCTGATCGCGCGCATCAGGCCGCGCGCCCCGAGCAGGGCGGCCAGGGTGACGATGAAGGGCGCCATTCTGGTGTACGCGATGAGCAGCCCGTTCGCGATGCCGATCAGCCCGCAGACCAGCAGCGGGGCCAGGAACGCGGCACCGACGCCCCACTGCGACGCGTACGCCGAGACGACCCCGCCGAGCACGTAGAGCGAGCCCACCGACAGGTCGATCCCGCCCGTGATGATCACGAAGGTCATGCCCAGCGCGATCAGCATCGGCGGCGCCGCGGCCACCAGGATCGTGCCGGCGTTGTCGAACGTGCGGAAGTTCGGCCAGGTGATCGACGCGATGATCACCACCACGACGAGCACGGCCAGGGCGCCCTGGCGCTGGACCAGGCCGACGATCCGGTCGGTGCGCTCCGCCCGGCGCACGTCCGCCGCGACGACCGCGGGAACCTCGGGTTCGGTAGCCAACTGAGTCACCGGGTCTTCCTCTCGCGGGCGACGTAGACGGCGACCAGGATGATCACGGCCTGCACGATCTCGGTCGTCGACGCCGGCAGGTTGTGTTTGATCATGGTCGCCACGACCAGTTGCATGAGCAGGGCGCCGGCCACCGTGCCCAGCACGCGGACCTTGCCGCCGGTGAGCGGGGTGCCGCCGACCACGACCGCGGTGATCGCGGAGAGTTCGATCAGCAGGCCGACCGCCGAGGCGTCACTGGACTGGATGCGGGCGACGGCCAGGACACCGGCGATCGAGGCGAGGGCCGAGCAGATCACGTACACGGTGATCAGGACTCGTTTGACCGGGAGGCCGGCCAGCTCGGCCGATTTGCGGTTGCCGCCGATGGCCAGGAGGCGGCGGCCGAAGACGGTGCGGCGCACCACGAACGCGACGATCAGCACGAGCGCCGCGGCGATCCAGACCAGGACCGGCAGGCCGAACAGGTCACCGGAGCCGAGGAAGATGAGGTCGTCGTTGCGGATGTCCTTGAGCTGGCCGCCGGAGATGACCAGGGCCAGGCCGCGGCCGCCGACGAAGAGCGCGAGCGTGGCGACGATCGGTTGCAGCCCGACCCGGGCGACCAGGGTGCCGTTGACCAGGCCGACGGCCAGGCCGGCGACCAGTGAGATGAGGATCGCGCCGGCCACGCCGTAGCCGAGGTAGAGCGGGATCAGCGCGGCCGCGAGCGCCATCACCGAGCCGACCGACAGGTCGATGCCCTCGGTTCCGATGACCAGCGCCATGCCCAGCGCGACGATCGCGATCGGCGCCACCTGGATCAGCTGGATGCGCAGGTTGCTCCAGGTCAGGAAGTTCGGGGTGAAGATGATGTTGAAGAGGATCAGCAGCACGATCGCGGCGTACACGCCGTACGTGGGCAACCAGCTCTTGATCTTCGCAAGGTCCAGACCGCGCGCGGGAGAGGAAAGAGTCGTCATGCGTTGCCTCCCGCGGTGGCGATGGTGTCCAGCAGGTCCTCGGCGGTGACCTGGTCGCCGGTGAGGGTGCCGACCACCACGCCGTCGCGCAGCACCACGACCCGGTCGGCGCCCTCGATCAGCTCATCGGCGTCCGACGAGACCAGCACCACGCCGAGGCCCTCGGCCGCCAGTTCGTCGATCAGGCCCTGCACCTCGGCCTTGGCGCCGACGTCGATGCCGCGGGTCGGCTCGTCCAGCAGCAGCACCTTGGGCTGGGTGGCCAGCAGCCGGGCCAGCAGCACCTTCTGCTGGTTGCCGCCGGACAGGTCGCCGACCCGCTGATCGGGGCTGGACGCCTTGATCCGCAACCGTCGCATGTAGATGTCGACGACCTTGTCGATCTTCGCTTCGGAGACCACCCCGAGCCGGGAGAGCCGGGGGAGGATGGCGAGGGCGATGTTCTCGCGTACGGACAGACCGGCGATGATGCCCTCCGCCTTGCGGTCCTCGGGCTGGATGGCGATGCCCGCCTTGACCGCGCCGATCGTGGTCGGCCGTTTGAACGGCTTGCCTCCGACCTCGATCTCGCCGGCGTCCAGCGGGTATGCCCCGCCGATCGCCTTGATCGTCTCGCTGCGCCCGGCGCCGAGCAGGCCGCCCAGCCCGACCACCTCGCCGGGCCGCACGTCGAAGCTGATGTCGTGCAGCTTGTGCCGGCTGTTCAGGCCGGTCGCCTTCAGCACCGGGGCGGCCTGTTCCGAGCCGGTGTGCTCGCCGGAGAACGCGGTCGCGCCTTCCCGTCGCACCTCGGACATCTCCCGCCCGAGCATCAGCGACACCAGCTTGATCCGCTCCAGGTTCTCGAGCCGGCCGGTGTGCACCAGCTTGCCGTCGCGCAGGATCGTCACCGCGTCGCAGATCCGGTAGAGCTCGTCCAGGCGGTGGCTGACGTACACGATGCCGATGCCCTGGGCGTGCAGGTCCCGGATCACGCCGAACAGCGTCTCGACCTCGCGCGGCTCCAGGGACGAGGTGGGCTCGTCCATGATCACCACGCGGGCGTCGATCATCACCGCCCGGGCCAGCGCGACCATCTGCTGTGCGCCGAGCGCGAGCGTGCCGAGCTGGCGACGGACATCCGTGGTGACGCCGTAGCGCCGCAGGATGTCCGCCGCCTCGCGATTCATCCGCCCCTCGTCCAGCGTGCCGAACCTGGTGCGCGGCTCGCGGCCGAGGAAGAGGTTGTGCGCCACGCTCATCAAGGGGATGAGGTTGACCTCCTGATAGATCGTGGAGATCCCGGCCTTCTGGGCGTCCATCGGCGTACCGAAGGAGACCTTCTGGTCGCGGTAGCGCACCTCGCCGTCGTCGGGTTGGTAGACGCCGGTGAGCACCTTGATCAAAGTGGACTTACCGGCGCCGTTCTCGCCGACCAGGGCGTGAACTTCCCCTTGGTTCAGCGTGAACGAGACATCGTCCAGAGCGCGGACGCCCGGGAACGTCTTGGTGACGCCGGCGACCTCTAACAGCGGCATGAACGCATTCACTCACTTCTCAACATAATCCGTCAAGGTCTGACATTTTTGTTAGCGCTAACCAAGCGGAGCCGCGTTGTTCCACGTGGTGTCGGCGTTGTAGCTGGACGGGTTGTCCCAGGCGTTGCCGCCGCCGCTGCCGGCGATGTAGACGGCCTCGCCGTAGTGCCGCCAGTGGTAGCCGGGGTAGTTGAACGACTCCAGCGAGACGTTCCCCGACCCGCCGTTCAGCGGCGGCTGGGCACAGAACGTGGCGTCCTGCTGGAACACCGTCGTCCCGTCGCTCGACGCCTTCTGCACCCGGTAGTTCGCGTGCCGCAGGTACTGGCCCGCGAAGTTCGCCGACTCGAACGAGTAGCAGCTGCTGTCGGCCAGGCCGGCCTTGACGATGAAGGTGGCATCCAGCCGGTCGGCCGCCGCGCTGCTCGCGGTGATCACGTCCGTGCGGGCGAGCCCGTCCCGGTGCCGCAGGTAACGCGTGTCGAAGCCAGGCGTGGTGACCCGGAACGACCGCCGCTGCCCGATCGGCAGGTCGGCGCCGCTGCGCCACCAGCCCGAGTTGACCGCCCAGGTGGCATCCTGCGCGTACGCGCCACCCGTGCCCGCCTCGACCCACACCTCTTCACTACGGTGCCGCAGGTAGGAGCCGGGCAGGCTGGCCGACTCGAGCGAGGTGCCGCCGCCGGAGAGCCCCGGCCGGGCACAGAACGTGGCGTCGGCGGTGAAGGTGCCACCGTTGTTCGCCTCGCTGTACACCCGGTTCGCCCGGTGCCGCAGGTACCGGCCCGGGAAGTTGCGGGACTCGAACGAATAGCAGGCGCTGTTCGACAGGCCGGCCCTCACGAAGAACGTGGCGTCCTGCTTGTCGCCGACCGCGCTGCTCGCGTTGATCACATCGGTGCGCGCGGCGCCGTCGCGGTGCCGCAGGTAGCGGTCGGTGTATCCGGTGGTGGTCACCCGCAGCGAGGCCGGCTTGTTCAGCGACAGCGTGGTGCCGTTGGCCGCCCCGAGCACCCGGAGGTGGGTGTCCCGGACGCGCGCGAAGTCCATCTTGCGGATCTGCCGGTCGTACGTGAAGAAGCCGTTGAGCTCCTCCTCCACGTCGGTCGGTTCGGTGTAGACCGAACCGGACAGCCCGTTGCCGTTGATCAGGTCAACCAGCCGGCCGGTGATCTGGATGTAGCGGTTGGTCAGGGCGTTCGAGTCGGGCAACCACTCGTACGCGAACTCGCCGCCGCTCGGCCACTGGTGACCGGGGGTACGCAGGCCGAGGCCGCCGTACTCGCCGTTGACCGAGATGCGGGTGGCTGTGGGCGGGCGGCTGATGCCCGGGCCGACGTACTGGTGGTCGTCGATCACGTCGCCGTTGCCCGGGTCGGGGTCGGAGTCACAGCAGTTGGAGCCGGAGTTGTGGTTGACCAGCCGGGTCGGGTCCCAGCTCTTCACCAGGTCGGCGATGCGGCCGGCGTCGTACTCGCCCCAGCCCTCGTTGAACGGCACCCACTGCACGATCGAGGTGATGCCCTTGTGCTCGTCGATCATCTCGCGCAGCTCACGCTCGAACCGCTGCCGGCCGACGGTCGACGGCTCGCGGCCGCTGGCCAGCGCCGGCATGTCCTGCCAGACCATCAGGCCGAGCCGGTCGGCGTGGTAGAACCAGCGGTCGTTCTCCACCTTGATGTGCTTGCGGACCATGTTGAAGCCGAGCGCCTTCTGCTGTTCCAGGTCGAAGGCGAGCGCGGTGTCGGTCGGCGCGGTGTAGATGCCGTCCGGCCAGAAGCCCTGGTCGAGCGTGCCCAGCTGAAACACGAACTTGCCGTTCAGGGTGGGCCGCAGCGTGCCGCCGAGCATCGCCTTGCCGACCGAGCGCATGCCGAAATAGCCGCCGACGGCGTCGCCGCCGGCCATGGTCACCCTGAGGTTGTAGAGGAACGGGTCGTCGGGGGTCCACAACCGGGCGTTGGGTACGGGTACGCGGAAGCTGCTGCCCACCGTGCCGGTCGCCGTGCCGACCACAGTGGCGCCGTTCAGCACCTGGGCCGTCACGCCGGCGCCGGCCTGCGTGCCCTGCACGACCAGGTCGAGGCCGCCGGCGGCGACGTTCGGGGTGGTGTCGAGCCGGGTGACGCGCTGGGCCGTGGTCGGCTCCAGCCAGACCGTCTGCCAGATGCCCGAGGACGGCGTGTACATGATGCCGCCGCGGTTGAGGCGCTGCTTGCCGACCGGGATGTCCTGGCCCTCGACCGGGTCCCAGACGCCGACGATGACCTCGTTCGAGCCGGCCCGGAGGGCGCTGGTGATGTCGTACGAGAACTTGTCGTAACCGCCCTCGTGCGTACCCAGCAGGGCGCCGTTGACCCAGACCTTCGACTGCCAGTCCACGGCGCCGAAGTTGAGCTGTACGTTGCGCCCCGACCAGCCGGCCGGGACGGTGAAGTTCTTCCGGTAGTACATGAAGTTCTCGTGCCGCATGATCCCCGAGAGAGCGCTTTCAATCGGGTACGGGACGAGCACCTCCTCGGCCAGCGTCTGGCCCACCGGTGGCGTGTTGGTGTTGCTCGCCCGGGCGAACTGCCAGATGCCGTTGAGGCTCTGCCAGTCCGGGCGGGTCAGCTGCGGGCGGGGATATTCCGGCAGGGGATTGGTGGTGGAGACCTGGCCGGTCCAGGGCGTGGTCAGCGGGGGTGTCTTGGGTACGAAGGCAGCGGCCGGCGCGGCGTTCACGACGACCGCCCCGGTGGAGGCGATCAGTGCCGCGGCCAGGCCGGTGAGCCATCGTCGAGAGCGGGGATGTGCAGTCACGTTCTCTCTCCTTCGAGAAAGTGCGCTGTTGGGGGAACTCATCGTGTCCCGCGGACACATCCGCTGGCAATAGACGTCGGTCTATGTGGCCTTTTTCTGGAAACATTCTTTACCGGGCGTGGTCACGACCGGCGGCGCCGCCTCCGAGTGCTGGAAGCGGCGTCGCCCGTCGTGGTCGGATCAGTAGGCGCTGTTCAGGTCCGCCTTGGCGTTGCTGGCGTCGTACTGCCGGTCGGAGATGATGATGTCCTCCGGGATCGGCTCACCGTTGAAGAACTTGGTCGCCGTCTCGAAGGCCAGCGGGCCGAAGCGCGGGTTCGACTCGATGACCGCCGAGGCCCAGCCGTCCGCGACCGCCTGCACGGCGCCCTTGGTGCCGTCGATCGTCACGATCTTCACGTCGCCGGCCTTCTTGCCGGCGCCCTTCAGCGCGACGATCGCGCCCAGGGCCATCTCGTCGTTCTCGGCGTAGATGCCGTTGATGTCGCCGTTGGACTGCAGCAGCTGCTCGGAGACCTTCTGGCCCTCCTCGCGGGAGAAGTTGCCGGTCTGCTCGAAGGTGACCTGAACATCCGGCGCGACCTTGGCGATCTGGTCCTTGAAGCCCTTGGTCCGCAGCGTGGTCACGTTGTTGCCCGGGGCGCCGAGCAGGATCGCGACCTTGCCCTTGTTGCCCAGCGCCTTGGCCATCTCGTCGGCCGCGCGCTGACCCTGCTTCTCGAAGTCCGACCCGATGAAGGTCAGGTAGTCGGTGCAGGACTTCGCGTTGATCTTGCGGTCGATGGTGATGATCGGGACCTTCTTGGCCGCCGCCTTGGCGAACACCGAGTCCCAGCCGTCCGAGTTCAGCGGCGCGATGATCAGCAGCTGCACGCCCGAGTCGATCATCTGCTCGACGTCGCTGATCTGCTTGTTGAACTGCGAGTTGGCGTTCGAGGTGGTCAGGTTGCCGGACGGGATGCCGACCTTGGCCGCCTCGTCCTGGATGGACTTGGTCTCCGCGGTCCGGAACGGGTTGGCCTCCTTCTCGGACTGGGAGAAGCCGACCTTCGCGGTCTTCAGGTCCACCTTGGTGCCGCCGTACTGCTGCAGGGTGCAGCTGGCGACGCCGGGCGCGGCCGACTCCACGACCTGGGCGCCTCCGGACGATCCGGTGGTGGGTCCGCTGCCGGAGCCGTTGTCCTCCGACTTCGCACACGCACTGATCGCCAGCAGGGCAACGCTGAGAGTGACTATCGCCGGCCGCATGCGGCCGGAACGAGCGCTCATGACATAGCTCCTTCGAGGGGCTTTCGTCGAACTGAGTGACATCAGGGGGTAATCACCCGGAAACACATTCACCCACCATCGAACTTTTGTTGTCAAGGTCGCACGCGCAAACGTTTACGGGTCCGTGATGGAGCGCTCTCTCGCAGGTCAGAGCCGGGTTGCGGCGGGCGGGCATGATCGACCCCGATGCATGGCGTCTTTTGGGCAGACGTGCCTGCTCGGGCGGGCACTCCACGCATCACGGGGTCGCGCCGCGCGTCCAACACTGATGAACTTGTGTCATGTCCGAGGAACAGCCCTTCGCCGGCGACGTCTTCCTCGATCTCGCCGGCGACGGCCGGCTGACGATCGAGGCGGAGGAAGCCGACCGTCTGGTGGCCGCGCTCGAGTGCACGCTCGCCGCGGTCTGCGAACGGCTGCGCGTGATCCGGCTGTGGCGCGAACTCGACACGCCCACTCTCGACGGCCTGCCCGGCCCCGCCGCCCAGATGGTCGCCGACGCCGTCTTCCAAGACCAGACAGTGCCCGGCCGGCTCGAAGCGGCGGCCGATGAGCTGCCCAAATACATCTCGGCTCTACGCCAGGCGCGGCGCCTCTAGGCCCGCTCCAGATTTATGGAGCGACTCTGAAGGATTCGTGAAGCGTCAAGCTTTTGACTGGTCGGCATGGAGAAGATCAGCGTCGCCGTCCAGTCGTCCGACCCGCTCACCCGCGCCGGTCTGCTCACCCACCTCCAGGAGTGCACCGAGCTGACCCTGCTGCCGGCGGACCGCTGGACCGAGGCGTCCGTCCGGGTGGTGGCGACCGAGCGGCTGCGCCCCGAGTCGCTGGCGGCGCTGCGTCGTTCCGCCGCCGACAGCACCGCGCCGGTCGTGCTGATCGTCGAAGAGGTCTCCGAGGCCGACCTGCTCACCGCCGTCGAGTGCCGGGTCGTGGCCGTGCTGCCCCGCGCCGTGGTCTCCGGCGAGCGCCTGGCCCGGGCCGTCCAGGCCGCCGTCACCGGTGGTGGCGTGCTGCCGCCGGCCCTGGTCGGCGAGCTGATCAAGCACGTCGAGCGCCTGCAGCGCGAGGTCCTGAACCCGACCGGCGGCGCCGGCGGCCTGTCCTCCCGCGAGGTCGACGTCCTCCGCCTGATGGCCGACGGCCTCGACACCAACGAGATCGCCGGCAAACTCTGCTACTCCGAGCGCACCGTCAAGAACGTCATCTACGGCGTGACCCACCGCCTCAACCTCCGCAACCGCTCCCACGCCGTCGCCTACGCCCTCCGCGCCGGCGTGATCTAGCCACGCGGTGATTCTTCGATCAATGTCTCAAGCGGGGCCGTGAGCGCCGCCTTGCCGGCAGATCCGCTGCCATGCATGAGCGAGCCTGCTCTGGAGAAGATCGACTCACCCGTGCCGGCTGTGCCCTCCGCGTCGGCGTCATCCAGCCGCGCATGAACCCGAGGTCACTCCGACTGCACCACGGCGAAGGGTGGCCGCACGCCCTCGGTGAGCTCGGCCGCACCTGGAACACCTTGGAATCCGACCGCACGGCGACGTGCCACCCGTCGCTTCCGGCCGAGTCCCCACCAATGGTCACGGTCCGCCCATCCGTGATCCCGACGATGCAGGTCATGGAGCCACTCTTCATGGCCGGCGGACTCGTGCCAACCATCAGGTGGACGGCTCCGGAATGACGGCCTGATGTGGCCTCGGCGACCGCACGTCGGCCGGGCCACATCGGACGGTGGGCGCGTGCACGATTCTGAGCTGGGCCGCGTCGACCGTGTTCGCGCTCTCGCCGGCCCGGATGGGCCGGTCGCCTGCGGGCTAGTCCCTGTCGCCTCTGGCGAGGTGGCCCGTTCCGGGCTGAAAATGGGTGTTGGTCGCTCGCTGACGTCGTGTCTCCTTGATCCGTACGA